>NZ_CAJF01000004.1 GCF_000304335.1 Microbacterium yannicii PS01
GGGGTTGCGCCGTTGCCGTTGCTGTTGCCGGCTCCGCTTCCGTTCCCGGCGCCGCTTCCGTTGCCGTTGCCGACGACGGGGTTAGCGCCGTTGCCGTTGCCGTTGCCGGCGCCGCTTCCGTTGCCGGGGTTCGCTCCGCCTCCGCTGCCGTTGCTGGGGTTCGCCCCGCCGCCGCTGCCGTTGCCGACGCCGGCGTTCGCGCCCGGCCCGTTGCCGTTGCCCACGCCGGCAGGGGTGGTGCCAGGCCCGTTGCCGGTCGTTACGGTCCCGGAGCCGGCGGAATCCGGTCGGGCTGCCCCGCCCGCCGCGCCGGTGGCGGTCGCTCTGCTCCCGTCGGGACCGCGGAGGTTCCCAGCACCGAGACCGTTCGCGCCGCTGCTGCCCCCGCTGATGCCGTTGCCCGATGCGCCGGTCGTGCCCGGATCGGCTGCCCCGCGCCCGCTCTCGCCGCCGGCCTGGCCGCCGCCGGGTTCAGCGAGAGCCTCGTAGGGGAGCGTGGGGAGGTCGGCAGGCCCGGGTCCGGACCGCGTGTTCAAGACCGGCAGGTCGCCGGCCACGGCCCCTGCTTCCCGGCCGGAATGCGAGGGCACCGATTCCGATTTCGGCGAGTCATCGACGCTCGCCGGCGTGGATCCGATGTCTGGGAGGACGACGGCTGCCGCGACCACGGTGCCGGCCACCACCAGTCCCGCAGCGGCGAGTCCGACGGCGCTGACGGTCGCCGTCGCCGACCCCGCCGCGGCGGTCACGGCCAGCGTGGACGCGGCGACGGCGCCGGCACCGGCGCCGAGCGTGCCGGCGGTGGCTCCCGCCACCGCTGCCGACGTCGACGTGCCGGCCGCCATGCCGGCTCCGGCCCCTCCGGCCGAGCTCGCACCGAGGAAGCCGACCGTTCCCGCTGCGCTGACCGTCCCGGCTGTGCCCACGGTTCCCCCTGAGACTGCCGCCATCACGCAGGACGGCATCGCCGCGACCGCGACGGCAGGGGCGCTCGCGCCGTGCAGGGCCGCGAGGTAGCCGGCGGTGCCGGTGGCGCCGATGGCCAGCGGCAGGAGCACGAGGGCGAGGCGGTTCGATACCTCGCGAGCCTCACTGGCGACGATCCCGCATCGCGCGCACGTCGCGAGGTGCCGTTCGACCTTGCCGCCGTCGCGGCGACCCAGGTTGTGCCGGGCGAACGCCGCCAGACGCTCGATCGTCCACTGGCACTCGGAACCGTCGGCGACCGACCGCAGATGCGCCTGAACCCATGCCTCTCGAAGCCCTTCGCGGGCGCGGAAGGTCAGCTGGGCCACCGCCGTCGGCCTCATGGCGAGCAGCGGCGCGATCTCGGCAGGCTTCATCCCCTCGATCTCGGAGTACCAGAGCACCTCCTGCCAGCGCGCCGGAAGGCTGCGGAAGGCCTGATAGGTCAGGCTCCTGTCGAGCGCGGCGTCGGTCGCGTCCTCCCGTGTCGCCGGGTCCTCGAGCTCTTCCAGCTCCTCGTAGGCGGTCTCGCGGCGCGCCCGTCCCCACGTGGCCGCGGTGTTGCGGATGCTCGTGAACAGATACGCGCGGAACGATCCGGTGGGGCCGCGTCCGGTGACGATCGACTGGTATATGCGCGTGTACGCCTCCTGCACCAGGTCGTCGGCGTCGAAGCTCGACGTGATGTTGCGCGCCACGGTGACCCCGGCCCGGTAGTGGCGCCGCCAGAGCTCGCCGAACGCGGCGGCGTCGCCGGAGCGCGTTCGCAGGATGAGATCGGCGTCGGCGAGTTCGACGGCGTCGGCCTCGCGCACTTCTTCGTGGTCCATCTCTCCCTCAGGCGGTGCCGGATGCGGCTCGATGATCACCGCATCCCGTGCGGCCAGCCGGCCGACACGTCGCTTCATTCTCGCTCCGGTTGTCCGGTTTGGCCAAGGGGAGCGGGCGGGCCCCCGGGCTCCGTGACCTTTCCTGCGATCTCGCGTAATAGACCGCTGTACCCGGTGTCTCTCAGTTCAGAGTGGCACCGCTCGTGCGTGGGGCATGGCGGCGGAGCCGCCGCGGCATCGCCGCGGACCAGGCGGGGCTCGGAGGGAACTCGGGGGAGGGACCTCCGGCCCCGCCTTCACCCTTCGCCCGGTTCGCCCGGTGTGGAGGTTCAGGCGGTGACGCCCTCGATCCACACCGATCGGACGCGCAGCAGCGGATCGAGCAGCACGGCATCGGCGACGCCGCCGAGGTCGAGCCTGCCGAGGTCGGGCCGCCCGATGGCACGCGCGGGTACGGAGGTCACGGCCGCCACCGCGGCAGCCAGGGGCACTCCGGCGTCCACCACGCGCCGCAGAGCCGCATCCTGCGTGAGCGTCGAGCCGGCGATGGAGTCTCCGATCTCGAGGCGGGCGACGCCGTCGGTGACGATCACGCCCAGGCTGCCCAGTTCGTAACGGCCGTCCAGGTGGGATCCGGCGGCCGCCATCGCGTCGGTGACCAGTGCGATGCGATTCCCGGCGGCGGCGAACATAGTGGCGATCAGGTCGATGTCGACGTGCACCCCGTCGGCGATCACCTCGAGCGTCACGCGGTCGTCGCGCAGCGCGGCGACGACCGGACCGGGCGCCCGGTGGTGGATGCCGGGCATCGCGTTGAAGGCGTGGGTGAGCATCGTCGCGCCGGCGTCGAACGCGCGCCGAGCCGTGGCGGCGTCCGCATCGGTGTGACCCACCGCGACGGTGACCCCCGTACCCGTGAACCGGCGGATCGCCTCCTCGGCGCCCGGCAGCTCGGGTGCGAGCGTCACCTGGCGGATCGTCCCGCGTCCCGCCTCGATGAGACGGTCGACGGATGCCGCGTCCGGCGTCCGCAGGAGCGCCTCGTTGTGCGCGCCCTTGTGGCCCGGATCTAGGAAGGGGCCCTCGAGATGCGAACCGAGGATCGTGCCGTCGACCTCCGCGAGGTCGGCGACCATCGCGGCGCGGGCGGCGAGGACGTCGATGGACGCGGTCACCAGGGAGATCACCGCCCGTGTGGTTCCGTGCTCGCGATGCAGCGCCCGCGCGATCCGGATCGCGTCCGGTCCGTCGTCGTAGGCGGCGCCGCCGCCGCCGTGCCCGTGGATGTCGACGAAGCCGGGCACGAGGCATCCGCCCTCGCCGTCGATGATGTCGCGCGCCTGCGGCCGGCCGCGTCCGCTCCCGAGCGCGGTGATGCGACCGCCGTCGAACAGCGCCCACCCCTCCGCGGAGTCGGCAGCCGGGTGGACCGCGGACGAACCGAGGATGCGGACGGAATGGACCAGAGTGCTCATTCGGTGACCCACGGGATCTCGTCAGAGCGATGGAAGCCGATGCCGAGCCGGGTCCACAGCGGTCCGAGGCTCGCGACCCGCGCGCGGAACGACTCCCATGTTCGCAGGTCGCTCGTTCCGGTCGCCGGGGACCAGGCCGCCTCGGCAGCCGCAGCGATGCGGGGAAAGGCCATCGTGTCGATGTCGTCGGGGGTGCGGATGGTCTCGGTCCACAGCGGCGCCTCGACACCGAGGACGTCGTCCTCGTCGATGCCGGCGACCACGTCGGAGGGCTCCCATGCGTACGCGCGCTCGACGCTGGTGGGGCCGTTCGCCCACGTCAGCCCGAGCTGCCGCCCCGCCGGAGTGCTCGGGTCGAGGGGATACTTCATGTCGAGGTAGATCGCATCGGCAGGGGAGAGGATCACCTGCCCGCCGTGGGCGACGAAGGCGCGCGCGCGGTCGTCCGCGCCGTCCGTCGGAGCGACGTACCCCCAGTACTGGCCGACCGTGGAGTCGGCGATGCCGTCGGCGGCGCCGGCCTCGTGCCAGGCGATCGGGATCTTGCCGAGGTCGGAGATGATCGCGGTGGCCCGCGCGACGAACAGCGCGAAGTCCTCCGGCGCCGTGCCGAGGGCCTCGTCGCCCCCCAGGTGCAGGTACGGACCCGGCGTCATTCCGGCGAGCTCGCCGAACACATCGGCCACGAAGTCGTACGTGGCCTCGTCGTGGATCTTCAGCGACGAGAAGCCCACCGCCATCCCCTCGTAGGCCGTCCCCGCCGTGGGCAGCCCGCCGCCGTACTCGTGGGCGACCTGGCGGATGCTGTCGCTCAGCACCGGCTCCTCGGCCAGCTCCGGATAGGCGAGACCGACGGCGTGCGTGTGACCGGGCATGTCGAGCTCGGGGACCACGATCATGTGGCGGGATGCCGCGTACTCGACGATCTCGCGATAGTCGGCCTTCGTGTAGAAGCCTCCCGGGTCTGCGCCGACGGCCGTCGCGCTCGCCACCTCGGTGAGCCGCGGGCGCGAGTGCAGCTCGATGCGCCAGCCCTGGTCGTCGCTCAGATGGAGATGCAGCACGTTGAACTTCAACGAGGCGGCTCGGTCGATGTATCCCTTGACGGTCGGCACGGGGTGGAAGTGCCGCGCGACGTCGAGCATCACGCCGCGGTAGGCGAAGCGCGGCGCGTCCTGCGCCGTGACCGCGGGAATCATCCACCCGTCGCCGTCGCGCGCGATCAGCTGTCCGAGCGTCTGAACGCCGTAGAACAGCCCGGCTGCGTCGGCGCCGGTGACGGTCACGGTCTCCGCGTCGACGACGAGCCGGTACGACTCCGGTGCTCCGCGATCGGCGCGCGCCTCGACCCCCAGGATGACTCGGCGCGCTGCCTCGGGGCCGGCGTCGAGCATCAGCCCGGTGCGGGCCTCGATCACACGGCGCAGCGCGACCGCGGCATCCGGATCGCCGTCGATCGCCGTCGCCGGAACCAGCGGGAACGAACCGGCCGAGGGCTCGATCGAGGCGGGTGCGGGGACGACGGGCAGCGACACGGTGACTCCATTCCGTCGCCTCCGGCGACGACACATGTAAAGCGTCCTAACAAAAGCGGCGAGGCCAGCTTATCCGTTATGCTCGGACGGTCGCGACTGGCGTTGAGGTGGGCCACCACCGGGGAGCGACCGACAACGGCATTCGACCGCACGCCTGGGCCGATGTGAATCCCGGCACCCCCGTGCCGCACCCGAAAGCCGTTAGTCAGGAGATCGTCATGACCGATCAGTTCTTCAACGCCCCGCTCTCCGAGGTTGATCCCGAGATCGCTCAGGTCCTGGAGCGCGAGCTCGAGCGTCAGCGCGGCTACCTCGAGATGATCGCCTCCGAGAACTTCGTGCCGGTCTCGATCCTGCAGTCGCAGGGCTCCGTGCTGACGAACAAGTACGCCGAGGGCTACCCCGGCCGGCGCTACTACGGCGGCTGTGAAGAGGTCGACGTCGCAGAGGAGCTGGCGATCCAGCGCGCGAAGTCCCTCTTCGGGGCCGAGTTCGCCAACGTCCAGCCGCACTCGGGCGCCACGGCCAACGCCGCGGTGCTGCACGCCATCGCGCGGCCGGGCGACACGCTGCTCGGGCTGTCGCTCGACCAGGGCGGCCACCTCACCCACGGCATGAAGATCAACTTCTCGGGTCGCCTCTACAACATCGTCGCGTACGGCGTTGACCCCGAGACCTCCACGGTCGACATGGACGAGGTCGCGCGCCTGGCCCGCGAGCACCAGCCCAAGGTCATCATCGCCGGATGGTCGGCGTATCCCCGGCAGCTGGACTTCGCGCGCTTCCGTGAGATCGCCGACGAGGTCGGCGCCTACCTCTGGGTCGACATGGCGCACTTCGCCGGCCTGGTGGCGGCGGGCCTGCACCCGAACCCGGTGCCGCACGCGCACGTCGTGTCGTCCACCGTGCACAAGACGATCGGCGGCCCGCGTTCGGGCTTCATCCTGACCAACGACGCCGACCTCGCGAAGAAGATCAACACGGCGGTCTTCCCGGGCCAGCAGGGCGGGCCCCTGATGCACGTGATCGCCGCGAAGGCCACCGCGTTCAAGCTCGCCGCGACACCCAAGTTCGCCGAGCGCCAGGAGCGCGTCCTGAGCGGCGCCCGCATCATCGCGGAGCGCCTGTCGCAGCAGGATGTGAAGGATGCCGGCATCGCGGTCCGCTCGGGCGGCACGGACGTGCACCTCGTGCTCGTCGACCTGCGCAACGCCGAGATCGACGGCAAGCAGGCCGAGGACCTGCTCCACGACATCCACATCACCGTCAACCGCAACGCCGTCCCCAACGACCCGCGACCGCCGATGGTGACATCGGGTCTTCGCATCGGCACGCCTGCGCTCGCGACCCGTGGCTTCGGGGACGCGGAGTTCACCGAGGTCGCGGACGTGATCGCCCGTGCCCTGCTTCCCGGCGCCGACGTGCCCGCGCTGCGAGAGCGCGTCGCGGCGCTGACCGCCGCGTTCCCGCTCTACCCCGGCCTCACCCACTGAGCGGAAACCCCGCCACACCCGCCCCGCCCTTTCGACGAGACTGCAACGGAGCGCCGAGCCGGCGATGACTCACCGCTGTCCCGGCCTCCGATGAGGTCTCGCGGAAGAGGCAGTGAACAGGAGACGCACCCATGACCGCACAGAAGCTCGATGGGAAGGCGGCTGCGGCCGCGATCAAAGAAGAGCTGCGCGCCCGTGTCGCGGCGCTCGCCGAACGCGGCATCACCCCCGGCATCGCCACGGTGCTGGTGGGAGCCGATCCCGCTTCGCAGCTCTACGTGGGCATGAAGCACAAGCAGTCCGAGGCGATCGGGATGAACTCGATCCAGCGCGAGCTGCCGGCCGACGCGACGCAGGAGCAGGTCGAGCAGCTGATCGACGAGCTCAACGCCGACCCGGCCTGCCACGGGTACATCGTGCAGCTGCCGCTGCCGGGGCACCTCGACACCGACGCGATCCTCGAGCGCATCGATCCCGACAAGGACGCCGACGGCCTGCACCCCACGAACCTCGGGCGTCTGGTGCTGAACGTCAACACCCCGATCACCTCGCCCCTGCCCTGCACACCCCGCGGGGTCATCGAGCTGCTGCTGCGCAACGGCTACGACCTCAAGGGCAAGCACGTCGTCATCGTCGGGCGGGGCGTCACGATCGGCCGCTCGATCGGCCTGCTGCTCACGCGTCGCGAGTACAACGCGACGGTGACGCTGACCCACACCGGCACGACCGACCTCGCACATCACCTGCGCCAGGCCGATGTCGTCGTGGCCGCAGCGGGCGTCAAGCACATCGTCCGCGCCGAGGACCTCAAGCCCGGCGCCGCCGTGCTCGATGTCGGGGTGACGCGCGAAGACGACCCCGAGACCGGCGCATCCAGGGTCTTCGGCGACGTGCACCCCGACGTCGCCGAGGTGGCGGGCTGGCTCTCGCCCAACCCGGGCGGTGTCGGGCCGATGACGGTCGCGCTCCTGATGACGAACGTCGTCGAAGCCGCGGAGCGGCAGGCGGGCTGAGGCACCCGGCGGTCTCAGGCCAGACGCGCCTCGGCCGCGGCGAGGGCCGCACGCGCGCCCTCGGTCGGGGCGATCGCGACGAGCCCGCGGTACAGCTTGACCAGCGCCGCGGCGTCGAGCCGGCCGGTGCGGGCGCGGTCGCAGTGCACCGCCTGGATCGCCGCCTCGAGCTGGAACCTGCCTATCGGACGGCCGAGCGCCGAGGCGCGGCGCAGGAGCGCGGCGGCCTCGGTGATGAGGGCCCGGTCCCACAGCCCCGGGTCCTGCTCGTCGAGCGGCGGCCACGGCCGCGCGGCGCGCGCCGGCG
Organism: Microbacterium yannicii PS01; assembly: GCF_000304335.1. Taxonomy (GTDB): domain Bacteria; phylum Actinomycetota; class Actinomycetes; order Actinomycetales; family Microbacteriaceae; genus Microbacterium; species Microbacterium yannicii_A. The sequence goes on from NZ_CAJF01000004.1 coordinate 7,620, forward strand.
CGCGGGACTGAGCATAGGTCAGCAGCGCCGCGAGACCCCACGCCTCGGGCTCGTCCTCCAGAAGGGAGGCGAGCAGGACGGCGAGCCAGCGGGCCTCATCGGCGATCGACTCGCGCGGCTCGTCGCCCTGATCCAGCCATCCGATCGCGTACGCGCCGTAGATCGCCTCGAGCACCGCCGGCAGACGATCGGGCATGTCGGCGCGGGTCGGCACGCGGAACGGGATGCCGGCGTCGCGGATGCGGCGTTTTGCGCGCACCAGGCGCTGCGCCATCGTGGCCGGTGCGAGCCCGAACGCCCGAGCGATGTCGGCGGCCTCGAAGCCCAGCACCGTCTGCAGCATGAGCGGCGTGCGGACGCCTGCGTCGATCGCGGGGTGCGCGCACGTGAAGAGCAGCTCGAGGCGCTTGTCGGGAATGGCTTCGCGCCGTTCCAGCACATCGGCCGCATCGAGCCGGTCGGACTCGGCGAGCGTCGCCTCGAGGGCGTCGTCGAGGGGCACGCCGGTGCGATGCGCGGCCGAGCGCAGGATGTCGCGCAGGCGGTTGCGGGCCACGGTGAACAGCCAGCCTTCCGGATTGACGGGGATGCCGGCATCCGGCCACGTCACGAGCGCTCGCTCGAACGCGTCGCCGAGGGCGTCCTCGGCGAGCGCCACGTCGCCGGTCGATGAGGCGACGAAGGCCAGGATGCGGCCGTACGATGTGCGGGCGGCGAACTCGGCCGCCGCCCGCACATCGCCCGGCGCGACAGGTGGCATCAGCCCGCGAAGGCCGTCCACGCGCCATCGAGGAAACGCGTCATGGTGGGGCGGATCTCGACGTGGCCCCAGCTCACCGAAGGCGCCTTGCCGGCCCAGCCGATCGCGGCGTCGAGATCCGAGACCTCGATCACGAAGGTGCCGCCGATCTGCTCCCTGGTGTCTGCGAACGGCCCGTCCTGCACCCGGAGCGTGCCGTCGGGCGCGCTCACCGTGGTCGTGGCCGACGAAGGCTGCAGCACCTCGGCAGAGACGAGCACGCCCGCCTCGTCGAGCGCCGCCGCGTACTCGTCGAACTCGCGCATGCCTTCCGCGAGCGCCTCCGGGCTGAGGTCGTCCGGGAGCATCTCGGGGTAGTGAAGCAGAAGCGTGTATCGCATGATGTGTCCTTTCGTCGAGGAGGTGACACTTCCCTGACGATCCGACTGCCGTCCGATCGACAGCCCGGCCCGGATCAGCCCTTGCCGAGCTCGTCGAGCATGCGCCGCTGCTCGTCGGTGAGCCCGTCGCCCCGTTCGCCGCGACCGGCCGATGGGTCGCGCTGCGGCACCGGCGGCGTCGAGCTCGACGAGACCGCATCGGCGTTGCGTGCGCGCGTCGCCCGGTCGTAGAGCGCGCCGGCGTGCGACTCGACCCGGTCGTCGACGGCGGCGTAGACGGCCCAGCCGATGAGGAGGATGCCTGGCGGGATGACGTAGCCCCAGAAGGAGCCGAGCAGTCCGCCGCCGATGTGGACCCCCGACAGGACCACGGTGGCGATCCAGACGAGGAAAGCCACCGCGAGCGCGAGCAGGAACTCGACGACCTTCTCGCCCGCCCGCGTGCGCCGGTTCGCCGACCGAGCGGCCATCGACCGGAACCACTTCTCCACGAACGGTTTCACCCAGATGACGAGGGCCGTCATGACGATCCCCGCCCACAGGGCGGCCCAGCCGACCCTGGCTGGGGTGAGGAAGCCGACGAGAAGCAGCACGACGATGTTGAAGACCAGCAGCGACACGAACCGCACGACCCACTTCTTCATGCCCTCACTTTGCCACGACGAGCAGGGGGCCACAGACCCACCGCGCTGCGCAGCCGGGCGCCGCGGGTCAGGTCAGCGACACGAGCTGAGTGATGTCGTCGTCGGGAAGGGCGTCGGCCGTCGCGGTCACGGTCAGCTCGACGAGGTCGGCACGACCCGACGCGACCGTGAGGAACGCGGTGTCGGCGGCATCTCGACCCGTGGCGATGCGCACGAGCGTCGAGCGCGGTGCGAGGGTGGTCGCGTCGACCACGCGCCACGCGTCGCCGATCCAGGCCTCGGCGACGGCGTGGAAGTCCATCGGCGTGAGCCCGGGCGCGTACGCAGATGTCATGCGCGCGGGGATGTTGAGACCGCGCAGCAGGGCGACGCTCAGGTGGACGTAGTCGCGGCACACCCCCTGGCGAGCCAGGAGCGTTCGTGTCGCGCCGTCGGTGGGCAGCGACGACCCCGAGACGTACTGCAGCCTTGTGCCGACCCACGACGAGACGGATGCCAGAAGCTCCGCGGGGTCGTTGATGCCTTGGAACTCCGCCCACGCGGTCGGGCCGAGGGCGTCCGACTCGGCGTAGCGGCTCGGCCGCGTGTAGACGAGGAGGTCGCTCTCCGTTGCTGGGAGCGGCTGCGCCTGACCCGTCACGGTCGCCGAGTACTCAGCGATGAGGCGCCCGGTTCCCGTGCTGACGCGGTGCAGCCGCGTGCCGTGCGCGTCCGACACGACGTGCCAGTCGAGCGACGTGCCGTCGAGCGTGGCCGTGAAGATCTCCTGCGACGGCTCGTACTGGTCGGCCGCGGCGATCGCGAAGATCAGGTCGGCGGGCTCGGTGATATCGAGGACGATCCGGCTGGAGACATCTCGCTGCATGGGTCGAGCGTGTCACGCCTCACGGGCGTCGGCGACCACTTGACACCATTGCGCGCGAGGGGAGCGGCCGCTCAGTACGACCCGCGCGTCCGCGAGTCGCCGGGGCCGCCGCCGAATCGGGCGGCGAGGGCCTCCGATCCACGCGCGAGCAGGGCCGTGTCGGCACCCACGATCACGAACGACGCGCCCGCGGCGAGGTAGTCGTCGGCTGCCGACGGATCGAACGCGTTCACGCCGACCGGCTTGCCCGCCGCGCGCACCGCCTCGAAGGTGCGCAGCGCCGCGGCCACGACATCCGGGTGCGTCTGCTGCCCGAGCAGGCCCATCGACGCCGCCAGGTCGCTCGGCCCGACGAACACGCCGTCGACCCCGTCCACCGCGGCGATCTCGCCCGCCGCTTCGACCCCCGCAGTCGTCTCGATCTGGACGAACAGCGACACGTGCTCCTCGGCGTCGGACAGATAGTCGTCGACGCGGTTCCAGCGGGCCGACCTCGCGAGCGCGGAGCCGACGCCACGGGTGCCGCGCGGGGGGTAGCGCACGGCAGCGACGGCGGCCTCGGCATCCGCCCGTGTCGACACCATCGGCACGAGCAGGTTCTGGGCTCCGAGATCGAGAACCTGCTTGATGGTGACCACGTCGCCGATCGGCACGCGCACGACGGGAGTCACGGGGTATGCCGCGACGGCCTGCAGCTGGGCCAGCACGGATTCGAGACTGTAGGGGGAGTGCTCCATGTCGATGAGCACCCAGTCCAGGCCCGAGCCGGCGCAGATCTCTGCGACCAGGGGCGATCCGGAGCAGACCCACATCCCGGCGAGGGCCCCTTCGTCCGGGCTCAGGGCCCGGGCGGCCAGCGCGTGGCGGAAGGTCGGTGTCAGACGAAGCGGCATGTGATCTTTCCCATCGGTCCGTAGTCGCACAGCACCTCGTCGCCGCGCTGCACCCACATCGGCCGGGTGAACGAGCCGGCGAGGATGATCTCGCCGGCTTCGAGCCGTGCGCCGTGCTGGTGGAACTTGTTGGCCAGCCATGCGACGCCGGTCGCGGGGTGGCCGAGGACGCCGGCAGCGACCCCCGTCTCTTCGATCTCGCCGTTGCGCGAGAGCACCCCGGGCACCCAGCGCAGGTCGATCTCGTCGGGGCGCTTGCGGACGTCGCCGAGCACCATCGCTCCGTACGCGGCGTTGTCGGCGATCGTGTCGACGATCGTGCGGCCCTCGAGCTCGATGTGCGAGTTCAGCACTTCGAGCGCCGGAACCGCGTGATCGATCGCGGCGAGGGCATCGTCGAGCGTGCAGTCGGGACCTTCGAGCGGGCTCTTCAGCACGAACGCCAGCTCGACCTCGATCCGCACGTTCGAGAAGCGATCGACCGCGATCTCGGCGCCGGACGAGTACACCGTGTCGTCGAACATGACGCCGTAATCGGGCTCGCTGATGCCCGTCGCCTGCTGCATGGCCTTCGACGTGAGCCCGATCTTGCGCCCGACGAGCCGCCGGCCCGAGGCGAGCATTCCATCGCGCCACCGGCCCTGGATCGCGTACGAGTCCTCGACGGTCGCCTCCGGGTGGCGGGCGGTGATCCTCGGGATCACGCCATGCGTGCGGTCTGCCTCGGCGAGCTCGTCGGCGAGCTGAGCGATCACTTCGGGTGACAGCATCCGTCTGTCCTCTCTTTCCTCCGGGCCTTCACCGTCTACGGATGGAACACGCCCTGGGCGAGCGCTGGACTCGCGGCGTGTCTCGTCCGTGAACGGACGCTAGAGCTGGTTGCCGAGCTTGTACTCGCCCTGCTTCCAGCTGGGCAGCTGCTCGTCCTTGTCGTCGGGGCGAGTGTACGAGAAGCCGTCGGCGCCGATGGTGACCGCCATCTCCGACTCATCGGTGCGGGCGACGACCTGCTGCGGCTTGCCGTCGAGGTCGAGGACGACGGATGCCTCGGTGTACCAGGAGGGGACCACCGGGTTCCCCCACCAGTCGCGGCGCTGGTTGTCGTGGACGTCCCATGTGACCACCGGGTTGTCGGGGTCGCCGGTGTAGTAGTCCTGGGTGTAGATCTCGACGCGGTGGTCGTCCGGGTCGCGCAGGTACAGGTAGAACGCGTTGCTCACGCCGTGACGGCCGGGACCGCGCTCGATCGCGTCCGAGCGGCGCAGCGCCCCGAGCTTGTCGCAGATCGCGAGGATGTTGTGCTTCTCGTGCGTCGAGAACGCGACGTGGTGCATGCGCGGCCCGTCGCCGCCGGTCATCGCGGTGTCGTGCACGGTGGGCTTGCGCCGCATCCACGCCGCGTACACGGTGCCCTGCTCGTCCTGGATGTCTTCGGTCACGCGGAAGCCCAGGCTCTGCATGAAGTTCACCGCGCGAGGCACATCGGGGGTGACCTGGTTGAAGTGATCCAGCCGCACGAGCGCGCCCGGCGTGTACAGGTCGTACCGCCACGCCAGCCGCTCGACGTGCTCGACATCGTGGAAGAACTCGTACGGGAACCCGAGCGGGTCGACGACGCGCACCGAGTCGCCGATGCCCTTGGTGTAGCCGTCGGGGTTGCGGCGCACCTCGCAGCCGAGCTCCTCGTAGAACGCGACCGCCGTGTCGAGGTCTTCGGGAGTCCGCACCCGGTACGAGAACGCGGCGACGGCGGCGACCGGCCCCTGGCGCAGCACCAGGTTGTGGTGGATGAACTCCTCCATCGACCGCAGGTACACGGTGCTCTCGTCCTCCTCGGTCACGACGAGGTCGAGGACGTCGACGTAGAAGGCGCGGGATGCCGCGAGGTCCGTCACGACGAGTTCCATGTACGCGCACCGCAGGATGTCGGGCGGCGGGCTCGTCGGCGTCGGGACGGGGTTGTCGGTCCGGATCGGCGCCTCCTGGCTGACGTAGAAGCCGGAGGAGGTGAGTGTCATGTCATCGCGGTGGGTCATGTCGTGTCCTTGTCGTCTGTCGTGGGCCGGCGGTCTCGAGCCGTCGGATGCGGCCGGGTGCGCCACGCTGCTGCGGCCATGTGCGACGGGTGGGCGAGGATCGCGCGGAGGTGGGATGCCGGGGGCTCAGGCCTGCACCTTCGCCGCGGCGTCCGCCTGCTCGGCCGCGTCGGTCCCTGAGCTCGCCGAAGGGTCGGCCTTGCCGAACGTCGGGTTGTGCGCGGGACCGAGCGTGATGTGCACGGCCTGCTGGTCGGTGTAGAAGTCGATCGAGCGGTAGCCGCCCTCGTGCCCGAGTCCGGAGGCCTTCACGCCGCCGAACGGGGTGCGCAGGTCGCGCACGTTGTTCGAGTTGAGCCACACCATGCCGGCCTCGATGGCCTGCGAGAAGTTGTGCGCGCGTCGCAGGTCGTTCGTCCACACGTACGCGGCGAGGCCGTACTTCACGCCGTTGGCGAGCCTCAGCGCCTCATCGTCGGTGTCGAAGGGGGTGATCGCGACGACGGGTCCGAAGATCTCCTCCTGGAAGATGCGGGCGTCGGGGGCGACGTCGGCGAACACCGTCGGACGCACGAAGTTCCCGCCCTCGAATCCGTCGGGTCGCCCGCCGCCGGCGACGAGGCGCGCCTCGCTCTTGCCGATCTCGATGTACGACATCACCTTGTCGTAGTGCTCGGGGTGCACGAGCGCGCCGACCTCGGTCTTCGGGTCGTGCGGGTAGCCGACGACGACGCGCTCGGCCTGCGCCGCGTAGCGCTGGACGAACTCGTCGTAGACCGATCGCTCGACGAGGATGCGCGAGCCGGCGGTGCAGCGCTCGCCGTTGAGGGAGAAGACGCCGAAGATCGTCGCGTCGATCGCCGCGTCGAGGTCGGCGTCGGCGAAGACGACCGCCGGGCTCTTGCCGCCGAGCTCCATCGACAGGCCCTTGAGGAAGGGTGCGGCGTTGCCGAAGATGATCTGCCCGGTGCGGCTCTCGCCGGTGAAGGAGATGAGCGGAACCTCGGGGTGCTTCACCAGCGCATCCCCGGCATCCTCTCCCAGGCCGTTCACGAGGTTGAAGACGCCCTGCGGCAGCCCCGCCTCCTCGAAGATGCCCGCCCACAGCGACGCCGACAGCGGCGTGAACTCCGCGGGCTTGAGCACCACGGTGTTGCCGGTGGCCAGCGCCGGGCCGAGCTTCCACGACTCCAGCATGAAGGGCGTGTTCCACGGCGTGATGAGGCCCGCGACGCCGATCGGCTTGCGGTTGACGTAGTTCATCTGGCGGCCGGGCACCTTGTAGGCGTCATCGGCCTGCGCCACGATCAGGTCGGCGAAGAAGCGGAAGTTCTCTGCCGCCCTCCGGGCCTGGCCGAGCGCCTGGGTGATCGGCAGCCCCGAGTCGAACGACTCGAGCTCGGCGAGCCGGGCGTCGCGCGACTCGACGATGTCGGCGATGCGGTGCAGCACGCGCGAGCGCTCCCGCGGCAGCATGCGCGGCCACGGTCCCTCGGTGAACGCACGGCGCGCGGCGGCGACGGCGCGATCGATGTCGGCCTTCTTGCCCGCGGCGGCACGGACGTACGTCTCGTTCGTCACCGGGTCGAGCACGTCGAAGGTATCGCCGTCGACCGAGTCGACGAACGCGCCGTCGATGTAGTGCTGGATGTGCTCCGGCAGGTCGGCGGGCACGTGGCGCACGTCGACGGCGATGCTCGTGTCTGTCATGGGTGTGCTCCTTCGCGGGAGAGGGTCAGAAGGCGGGCAGCCCGAGGGCTTCGTCGGGATGCTCGTGGATCATGTAGGCGTCGAGGGTCGCCGACCGGTGACGGCGGGCGGCCTTCTCGATCTCGCCGAGCGGGGCGCCGGACTCGATGAGCTGCAGGATGTTCTCGTGCTCGTGCACCGACTCCTGCGCACGACCGGGAACGAAGCTGAAGGTCGAGTCGCGCAGGTGCCCCAGGCGCGCCCACTCGGCGTTCACGAGCTCGAGCATGCGCGGGTTGGCGCACTTCATGAACAGCGCCGCGTGGAACTCCTGGTTCAGCGCGGTGAAGGCACGCGGGTCGAAGTGCCCGAGCGTCTCGATCATGAGGTCGTTGATGCGGCGGGCATTGCGGATGTCGTCGGGGGTGAGCCTGCGGGCGGCCAGCGCCGTCGCGGCTCCCTCGAGGATCGACAGCGCCTGCATGCTGTGCCGGTACTGCGAGTCGTCGACCATCGACACGCGCGCCCCGACGTTGCGCTCGAACATCACCAGGCCCTCGGCCTCGAGCTGGCGGATCGCCTCGCGCACCGGCACCACGCTCATGTCGAGGTCGGTCGCGATCGAGCTCAGCACGAGGCGGTAGCCGGGCGTGAACTCCTGCCGCGCGATGCGCTCCTTGATCCAGTGGTACGCGCGCTGCGACTTGCTCTGCGTGTCGAGGTCAGCCACGGTCGTCTCCCGCCTGCGCGGCCTCGTAGCGGGCGCGCCACTCGGCATTCATCGGGAAGAGGCCGTCGACGGGGTGTCCCTCGGCGACGCGCGCGGCGATCCAGGCGTCTTCGTCCTCCTGCGCGAGCGCGGCATCCACCACTTCTTCGGCGATCGCGACGGGGATGACGACGACCCCGTCGGCATCGCCCACGATGACGTCGCCCGGCTGCACGGTCGCTCCGCCGCACGCGATGGTCAGGTCGATGTCCCACGGGACGTGCCTGCGGCCGAGGACGGCCGGGTGCGCGCCGGCGGCGAAGACCGGCAGCCCGACGGCGGCGACGGCCGCGGCATCCCGCACCCCTCCGTCGGTCACGATCCCGGCAGCGCCGCGCGCGTGGGCGCGGATCGCGAGGACGTCCCCGAGGGTGCCCGACCCGGCCTCGCCGCGCGCCTCGATGACGATGACCTCGCCCTCACGGACCGCGTCGAACGCGCGCTTCTGGGCGTTGTAGCCGCCGCCGTGCGAAGCGAAGAGGTCTTCGCGGTTCGGGACGAATCGCAGCGTGCGCGCGGTGCCCACGAGCTTGGGGGCGCCATCCGAAGACGACGGCTGCAGCGACTTCACCGCGTCGATGTGCACGTTGTTCAGTCCGCGCTTGCGCAGCTGCGCCGACAGGCCGGCCACCGGCGCCGCCTCGAGCTTGGCGCGGAGCTCGTCGCCCAGAACAGGTGTTCCGCCGGAGACAGGGGAATCGACGTCGGATGATCCTGCGTGCGCCGGAACACCTGTTCCGGGCGAGACCGGCGCGGGCGCGGACCCGTCGTCGCGCGGCAGCCCGGCGGCCTCGCGCGAACCCCACGCCTCGGCGCGCTGCAGGTCGTCGACCGCAGGGAGCGAGCCGAGCTCCGGGTCGAAGGGAGCTCCACCCTGCACGACCGTCGTCACGAGCCGCCCCGAGGTGGGCCCTCCGGGCGCGTCGACCTCGACCTCGACGACATCGCCCGGCGCGGCCACCGACGAGCCGGCCGGCGTGCCGGTGAGGATCACGTCGCCGGGCTCGAGAGTGAAGTGCTGCGACAGGTCGGCGACGAGCTGCGCGAGCGGGAAGATCATTCCGGCCGAGCTGTCGTCCTGGACGAGCTCGCCGTTGAGCCAGGTGCGCACGCGGAGGCCGCTCGGGTCGACCTGCCGGGCGTCGATGAGCGCGGGTCCGAGCGGCGTGTAGCCGTCTCCGCCCTTGGAGCGGACGTTCGAGCCCTTGTCGCTCGCGCGCAGGTCGTAGAGCCCGAAGTCGTTGGCGGCGGTCACCGCGGCGACGTGCGACCAGGCCCGGGTGAGCGGCACCCGCCGCGCAGGGGCCCCGATCACGAGCGCGATCTCGCCTTCGAATGCGAGCAGCTCGGTGCCGGCGGGGCGCTCGATCGTGCTTCCGGATGCCGCGACCGAGCTCGACGGCTTGAAGAAGTAGGACGGGTGCTGCGGCCGGCGTCCGCGCTGGTCGGCGCGTGAGGCGTAGCTCAGGTGGATCGCGATGATCTTGCCCGGTCGGCTGGGGAGGGCCGCGAACCGCGGGTCTGCGGCATCCGTCATCTCTGGCATGAGCTTCCTCACTCGTTCGACCTGTTGCGTCGTATCCGAAATCGTATATGATCGTCCACACTCCGGCAACCACCCTCGAAAAGTCGCCGCGGCCGACGACCTCGACATGGACGCGTCGGCACCAGAGCACCAGCACTACGGCATCAGCACCAGACAAAGGAGTCACGCAATGAGCGCTTCGCAGCCATCCCGGCCCCATCCCGGCGGGTTCACGCCGACCGGCACGATCGCGGCCTCGACCGATCGGCGCCGGGTCGTCTTCGCGACCGTCGTCGGCACCACCGTCGAGTGGTACGACTTCTTCATCTACGCCACCGCGGTCGGCCTGGTCTTCGGTGAGCTGTTCTTCGCGCCGCTCGGCGCCAACAGCGCGCTCATCGCGTTCGCGACCGTCGGCGTGAGCTTCCTCTTCCGGCCTCTCGGCGCGTTCCTCGCGGGCCACTTCGGCGACAAGTACGGGCGCAAGGTCGTGCTCATGTGGACGCTCATCCTCATGGGTGCCGCCACCGCCCTCATCGGCGTGCTGCCCACCTATGAGGCGATCGGCATCGCCGCGCCGATCCTGCTGGTGCTGCTGCGCATCCTGCAGGGCATCTCGGCCGGCGGCGAGTGGGGCGGGGCGGTGCTCATGGCCGTCGAGCACGCACCGAAGTCGCGACGCGGGGCCTTCGGCGCCTCGCCGCAGATCGGCGTGCCGCTCGGCCTGCTGCTCGCGTCGGGAGTCATGGCGCTCATGACCGTGATCGCTCCGGGCGACCAGTTCCTCGCGTGGGGCTGGCGCATCCCGTTCCTGCTCAGCGTCGTGCTGATCCTCGTCGGCTACTACGTGCGGCGCCGCGTCGAAGAGAGCCCCGTGTTCGCCGAGCTCGCCGAGCGCAAGGAGAAGGCGCGGATGCCGATCGTCACGCTCTTCCGCAAGCACGCCCTCCTCGTGCTCATCGCCGCCCTCGTCTTCGCCGGCAACAACGCCGTCGGGTACATGACGACCGGCGGCTACATCCAGGGCTACTCGACCAACCCCGAGGGGCCCCTCGCGCTCGAGCGCGGACCCGTGCTGTGGGCGGTCACCGGCTCGGCCGTGACCTGGCTGCTGTCGACCCTTGCGGCCGGCTTCATCTCCGATCGCATCGGGCGCCGCACGACCTACATCATCGGCTGGATCCTGCAGCTCATCGGTGTGTTCACGCTCTTCCCGCTCGTGAACACCGGCAACATCTGGCTGCTCTTCCTGGGTCTCGCGATCCTGACGATCGGCCTCGGGTTCACCTACGGGCCGCAGGCGGCGCTGTACTCCGAGCTGTTCCCCGCCTCGATCCGCTTCTCGGGCGTCTCGATCTCGTACGCGATCGGCGCGATCCTCGGCGGGGCGTTCGCCCCCACCATCGCGACGGCGCTCGTGCAGGCCACCGGCTCGACCATGGCGGTGACGTGGTACCTCGCCGGCATGACGATGCTCGGCCTCATCGCGACGCTGCTGCTGCGCGACCGCAGCGGCATCCCCCTCGGCCCCGACCACGAGGCCGAGCAGTCGGTCAGCCCGATCTACGGAGTCGCCAGGGTCTGAGGCATCCGCCTCGTCCACACGATCGGAGATCGTCGGCGGCACGCCGCGTCGCGAGCGCGCGGCCCGGCGTGTCCGCCCCGATCTCCGATCGTGTGCACGCGTGAAGCAGGAACGTCTGGCGCGGCACCAGCGCGATGCCCGGGTGCGGACGCGCCCGGCTCGGGGTGAGGCGGGTGCAGACTGAGGGGATGACGGCTGCCGGGGCGGGGGAGGAGTCGGCGGATCGCCGCCTCGAAGCGGCGATCCTCGACCTGCTGGATCGCCGCGCGGCGTCGTCGTCGATCTGCCCGTCCGACGCGGCCCGCGCCGTGGCCGCAGAGGGAGACTGGCGCCCGCTCATGGAACCGGCGCGGCAGGCTGCTCAGCGGCTCGTGCAATCCGGAGACGTCGAGATCACGCAGGGCGGCGACGTCGTCGAGCTCTCGGACGTGCGTGGACCCATCCGCATCCGCCGCCGCCGGAGGTGACGCCGAGGCGTTCGCGACAGAGCGACCGCGCCGCGGCCCTGACCGGCGTCCGCTTCCTCGCTCAGCGCGTGCGCATGCCGTCGACCGCGATCGCGACGACGTCGTGCGCGAGGCGGTCGCGGTCGGCGGGGCCGCCGACGCGATACCACTCGACGAGCGAGTTGACCATGCCGAAGACGAGCCGCGTCGCGACCGCGCCGTCGATGTCGTCCCGCACCTGCCCCGCGCGCTGCGCCTCGACGACCAGCGCCGTCACCCGATGGTCGAACGCGCGCCGTCGCTCGAGAGCGGTGCGCTCGACGTCGCTGTTCCCGCGCACGCGCAGAAGGAGGGTGACGTAGGGAAGCTTGTCGACGAGCACCTCGACCGCGCCACGCAGCACCGCGGCGAGCCTTTCGGCGGGGCTGCCCTCCGAGGCGTCAGGTCGCTCCAGCACGTTCTCCAGCCCGTCGAGGGCCTCATCAAGGGCGAGCGAGAGCAGCTCCTCCTTCGAGGCGAAGTGGTGGTAGAGCGCCGACTTCGTCAGTCCCAGCCGGCTCGCCAGATCCGAGACCGACGTGGCGTCGTACCCCTGCTCGTTGAAGAGCGTCACTGCCACCTCGAGCACCTGGGCGCGATCGTAACCGGGGCGTCCGCGCCGCGGCGCAGACCGCACCGGCTCGGAGCCCGTGGTGGTCGACATGGCCCCCAGTCTGGCACCTGAGGCTCCCGCTCCTCGCATTACTGAACGATCGGTCGCTAATATGGTTCGGGCGCACTGAGGCGGACAGGAGGACCACGATGACGGAGCCGCTGCTCGTCGATCGTCGGCCCGACCGTGTGGTCGTGACGCTCTCCCGACCCGAGGTGCGCAACGCCATCGACCAGGCGATGATCGATCGTCTGCACGAGCTCTGCGACGAGCTCGAGAGACAGCCGCGCACGCTCATCCTGATCGGCAGCGACGGGGTCTTCGCCTCGGGTGCCGATATCGCGCAGCTGCGCGAGCGGCGCGCCGACGACGCCCGGCGCGGCATCAACACCCGGGCGTTCCAGCGCATCCGAGCGCTGCCGATGCCCGTGATCGCCGCGATCGACGGCTATGCCCTCGGCGGCGGCGCCGAGCTCGCCTACGCCGCCGACCTTCGCATCGCGACGCCCCGTGCCCGCATCGGCAATCCCGAGACCGGGCTCGGGATCATCGCGGCCGCCGGCGCGACGTGGCGCCTGCCGCAGATCGTCGGCGAGGCCCGGGCAGCCGAACTGCTGCTCACCGGGCGGACCCTGGATGCCGGGACCGCGCTGGCCTGGGGGCTCGTGTCGGCGCTGCACGAGCCCGATGACCTCCTTCCCGCGGCTCACGCGCTCGCGGATCGCATCGCCGCGAACGATCCCCGCGCGACGCAGCACACCAAGGCCGCGCTGCTCGCGCCGCCGGCGGCGCATCCCGACCTCGAGCTCGAGCTGCAGGCCGAGCTCTTCGACAGCCCCGAGAAGGAGCTACGGATGACCGCGTTCCTCGACAGGAAGCGGCGATGACCGCCGGCGTCCCCGCGCGGGTGGGCGTGATCGGCGGCGGCCGCATGGGCGCCGGCATCGCGCATGCCTTCGTGCTCGCCGGCGCTGAGGTCGTCGTCGTCGAACGCGACGCCGACGCGGCAGCCGCGGCATCCGCTCGCCTCGTCGAGAGCCTGCGGCGCAGTGTCGAGCGCTCCGCGACCGAACGGCCCCTCGCCGACCTCGAGCGGGCAGTGACGATCACCACGGCCTCTGCCCGCAGCGTGGGCGCGGCGCGGGGAGCGTCTGAGCTCGAGCCCCCTGGCTCCGCCCTTGCCGGCTGCTCACTCGTGATCGAGGCGGTTCCCGAGCAGCGCGAGCTGAAGCACGCTGCGCTCGCCCACGCCGAAGAAGTGCTCGACGACGCTGCGGTGCTGGCGACCAACACCTCTTCCATCCCGATCAGCGACCTGGCCGCTGCGCTCGCGCGCCCCGAGCGATTCCTCGGGCTGCACTTCTTCAATCCCGTGCCCGCCTCGCAGCTGGTCGAGATCGTCGTCGGCGAGGCGACGGACCCCGCCCTGGTGGACCGGGCCCGCGGCTGGGTGACGGCGATCGGAAAGACGCCCGTCGTGGTGCGCGACAGCCCCGGGTTCGCCTCGAGCCGGCTCGGCGTCGCGCTGGGCCTCGAGGCCATCCGCATGGTCGAAGAGGGCGTCGCCTCGCCGGCCGACATCGACGCGGCGATGGAGCTCGGATATCGGCATCCGGTCGGCCCCCTGCGCACGACGGACCTCGTCGGCCTGGATGTGCGCCTCGGCATCGCCGAGCAGCTGCACGCACGGCTCGGCGACCGGTTCGCACCGCCGCAGCTGCTGCGCCGGATGGTCGCCGACGGACGGCTGGGCCGCAAGAGCGGCCGCGGCTTCTACGAGTGGAGCGAACAGTGACGATGGATCGGGCAGTGATGACGGACCCCACAGTGACGACGGACCAGGCAGCGACGACGGACCAGACAGGCGGCGGCCTCCTCCCCAGCTACGTCCTCGACCGATGGTGGACGCCGGTGGGCGACGCCGAGGCGATCACCGTGCGCGACGCGTCGACGGGCGAGCCGGTCACCCGGGTGAGCACCGCCGGGCTCGACATCGGCGAGGTGCTCGCATTCGCGCGCGAAACCGGTCAGCGCAGCCTCGGTGCGCTCACCTTCCACCAGCGGGCGGTGCTGCTCAAGCAGTTCGCGACGGCGCTCACCGAGCGCAAGCAGGAGCTCTACGATCTCTCCAAGCGGGCGGGAGCGACCGAACGCGATTCGCTCAACGATGTCGACGGCGGCATCGGCGTGCTCTTCACCTACTCGTCGAAGGGCCGCCGCGAGCTGCCGAACGGTCAGGTGTACCTCGACGGGCCGATCGAGCCGCTGTCGAAGGACGGCTCGTTCCTCGGCCGTCATGTCTACACCCGGCTGCCCGGCGTGGCCGTGCAGATCAACGCGTTCAACTTCCCGATGTGGGGCGCTCTCGAGAAGTTCGCTCCCGCCTTCCTCGCCGGCGTGCCGAGTGTCGTCAAGCCTGCGACGCCGACCGGCTACGTCGCCGAGGCCTGGGTGCGCATCCTCGTCGAGACGGGCCTGCTCCCCGCCGGTGCGCTGCAGCTGGTGAGCGGGAGCGTTCCGGGGCTCTTCGAGCACCTGGGCCTGGGCGACCTCGTGGGCTTCACCGGCAGCGCATCGACGGCCGAGCGGCTGCGGGCGCAGGCCGCCGCCGGCGTGCGCTTCACGACCGAGACCGACTCCATCAACGCCTCGGTGCTCGGTCCCGATGTGGCACCCGGCACGCCGGAATTCGACGCCTACGTCAAACAGCTCATGGTCGAGCTCACCACGAAGGCCGGTCAGAAGTGCACCGCGATCCGCCGCGCGATCGTCCCCCAGGGAACGGTCGACGCGCTGGTCGAGGCGGTGCGCGCCAAGATCGCCGAACGCGTCGTGCTCGGCGATCCGCACGCCGCCGGTGTCACGATGGGACCGCTCGTCTCACTCGATCAGCGCGACGAGGTGCTGCGCGCGGTGGCCGAACTGCGAGCGGCCGGTGGCCGGGTGCTGCTCGGCTCGACCGACGCCCCTGAGGTCACCCTTGCCGACGGGTCTGTCGGCGTCGCCGGCGACGGCGCGTTCGTCGAGCCGCTGCTGATCGGCTTCACCGATGCCTCGGCCGCCGCCGTCCACGACGTCGAGGCCTTCGGGCCGGTCGCCAGCGTGCTGGCCTACCGGACGGTCGACGAGGCCGCCGACCTCGTCGCCCGCGGCGGAGGGTCGCTCGTGACGAGCGTGGCGACGAGCGATCCGGCCGTCGCCACGACGCTGCTCTCGCGCATCGCGGCCTTCAACGGGCGACTGCTCTTCCTCGACCGCGACGATGCGCGCTCGTCCACGGGCCACGGGGCGCCGGTGCCGCACCTCGTCCACGGCGGGCCCGGACGCGCCGGCGGCGGCGAGGAGCTCGGGGGCATCCGCGCCGTGCTCCACCACATGCAGCGCACGGCGGTGCAGGGCTCGCCCGAGATGCTCACGGCGCTGACCGGCGTCTGGCATCAGGGCGCGGCGTCCCGCAGCGACCGTCATCCGTTCCGCAAGTCGCTCGCCGAGCTGGCGATCGGGGATCAGGTGGTGTCGGCGTCGCGGGTCGTCACCCTCGACGACATCGAGACCTTCGCGCAGTTCACCGGCGACACCTTCTACGCGCACACCGACGAGGAGGCCGCGGCGGCGAACCCGTTCTTTCCCGGACGCGTCGCCCACGGGTATCTTCTGGTCTCGTGGGCGGCGGGCCTGTTCGTCGACCCGGACCCGGGCCCCGTGCTCGCCAACTACGGGCTCGAGAATCTGCGCTTCGTCACGCCGGTCTCGCCGGGCGACGAGATCCGGGTGGTGCTCACCGCGAAGCAGATCACCCCGCGCGAGACCGACGAGTACGGCGAGGTGCGCTGGGACGCCGTGATCCGCAACCAGCGGGATGAGCTCGTGGCGACCTACGACGTCCTCACGCTGGTCGCGAAGACCGTCGCCGAGGTGGTTGTGTGATCGACCCGGCTGCGCATTTCGCGGGCGAGCGCGCGATGCTGCAGCGCGACCACGCGTCGGCGGCGCTCGGCATGGTCGTGCAGCGCGACGAGCCGGGAGAGGCGATCGTGTCGATGCCCGTGCGCGTCGACATGACCAACGGGTTCGGCCTCACCCACGGCGGGCTGGTGTTCGCTCTCGCCGACACCGCGTTCGCGATGGTGTGCAACGACGGCGACGCGGTCACCGTGGCTTCTGGAGCCGACATCTCGTTCCTGAAGGCGACCCGCGCGGGCCAGACGCTGACAGCTCACGCGCGGCGGCGGTCGGCATCGGGGCGGACGGGCCTCTGCGACGTCACCGTCACCGACGAGGCCGGCGATGTCGTGGCCGAGTTCCGCGGCCGATCGTTCACGACGAGTCGCCCCCACTCCTCTCCCGGGTGACCTCCTCTGTCGAGGTACGGACTTCTTGCCGAGGCATCCGCCCGGGCTTAGACTTACTGAACGAACGGTCTGTAAATAGGTCCGTACCAAGGAGTCGACGATGACCACCGCACACGCCTTGAGACCGGCTCACGATCCCGGGACGGCCGCGGACGACGAGAACGACGAGCAGGCGGCGTTCGATGCGCTGATCGAAGCCGATCAGCGCATCGAGCCACGGGACTGGATGCCGGCTGCGTATCGCAAGACGCTCGTCCGCCAGATCTCGCAGCACGCGCACTCCGAGATCATCGGCATGCAGCCCGAGGGCGCCTGGATCACCCGCGCGCCGAGCCTGAAGCGCAAGGCGATCCTGCTGGCGAAGGTGCAGGACGAAGCCGGTCACGGGCTCTACCTCTACTCGGCCGCCCAGACGCTGGGGATCACCCGCGACGAGATGACCGAGCAGCTCATCGACGGCCGCGCCAAGTACTCGTCGATCTTCAACTATCCGGCGCCGACGTGGGCCGACATGGGGGCGATCGGCTGGCTGGTCGACGGCGCCGCCATCTGCAACCAGGTGCCGCTGTGCCGCGCCTCGTACGGCCCCTACGGACGGGCCATGGTGCGCATCTGCAAGGAGGAGTCGTTCCACCAGCGGCAGGGGTTCGAGATCCTGCTGTCGCTGATGCGGGGCACCCCGGCGCAGCAGAAGATGGCTCAGGATGCCGTCGACCGCTGGTACTGGCCGAGCCTGATGATGTTCGGGCCACCCGATGACCAGTCGCCCAACTCGGCGCAGTCGATGGCCTGGAAGATCAAGCGGTTCTCGAACGACGAGCTGCGTCAGCGCTTCATCGGCATGCTCGTGCCGCAGGCCGAGGTGCTGGGCGTCACGCTGCCCGACCCCGAGCTGCGGTGGGACGAGGAGGCGGGCCGCTGGCACACCAGCCCCATCGACTGGAGCGAGCTGCAGGCGGTGATCTCGGGCCACGGACCGCTGAACTCCGAACGCATCCGTCACCGTCGCGATGCGCACGAGGCCGGCGCGTGGGTGCGCGAGGCCGCGACCGAATACGCCCGCAAGCAGGCGGCCGCGCAGTCCCGGTCCCTGAACCCGTCGAAGGTGGCGTGATGACTGCTCCGGGCGGTTCGACAGGCTCACCGACCGAGCGGCGCGAGTCGTGGCCGCTGTGGGAGGTCTTCGTGCGTGCGAGCCGCGGCCTCAGCCACGTGCACGCCGGCTCGCTGCACGCACCCGACGCCGAGATGGCGCTGCGCAACGCGCGCGACCTCTACACGCGACGGGGCGAGGGAACGTCGGTGTGGGTCGTGCCCGCCGACGCCATCACGACGAGTGATCCCGACGCCAAGGGCGCCTTCTTCGAAAGCCCCGCCGGCAAGAACTATCGTCACGCGGTGTACTACACCGCCTCCGAGGGGGTGCCGCACCTGTGACCGCGACGTCGGCGCCGGGCTCCGGACGGAATCCGTCCGGTGGGGCGCATCTCTCGGGCCCCGCCGGCGCGAACGATCCCGGAACCGCGGAGGCAGCCGATCCGCACGGCGACGTCACCGTCGAGCGGGTGAAGCTGTCGGCCGAGCTCGCGGGTGCGGAAGGGCGTGCGGCGACCGCCGATGTGGCCGAGTACGCGCTGTGGCTGGGCGACGACGCGCTCATCCTGTCCCAGCAGCTGGGCGCGTGGGTGGCGCGCGCCCCCGAGATCGAGGAGGACGTCGCGCTCGCCAACATCGCGCTCGACCTGCTCGGCCACGCTCGATCGCTGCTGCGGTACGCCGGCACGTTCGACGGTCGCAGCGAGGACGACCTCGCCTACTGGCGCGATGAGCCGCAGTTCCGCTGCGCGTGGCTGTTCGCCCAGCCCAACGGCGACTTCGCCCAGACGATCGCGCGAGCGCTCGCGGCATCCGTCTACCACTTCGAGCTCTACTCCGCTCTGCAGGAATCGTCCGACCCGACACTGGCCGCGATCGCGGCGAAGGCCGTGAAAGAGGTCGAGTACCACCGCGACCACGCCGTGCAGTGGACGCTGCGACTCGCCGACGGCACCGACGAGTCGCGGCGGCGGATGATCCGCGCGGTGCGCGACGTGTGGCCGTATGTCAACGAGCTGTTCCGCGACGAGCCGCTCATCGACCGCCTCGATGGCGTGGCCGTGCGACCGTCGACGCTGCGGTCCGGCTTCGACGCCGTCGTCACCGCGGTGTTCGCCGAGGCCGACCTCGAGGTGCCGGAGGCCGCCGTGTCATCGGGCGGGGGCCGCCGCGGCGTCCACTTCCCCGCACTGGGGTTCCTCCTCGCCGAGATGCAGGTGCTCGCCCGCCAGCACGAGGGGGCGACATGGTGATGCTTCGACAGGCTCAGCAACCGGTGGGCGAGGCTCAGCAACCGGTGGGCGAGGCTCAGCAACCGGAGGGGGCTGCCGCCGTGCGGGCGTGGGAGGTCGCGGCAGCCGTTCCCGACCCCGAGGTCCCCGTGCTCACGATCGAGGACCTCGGTGTGCTGCGCGAGGTCACGGTCGAGGGGGAGCGCGCGGTGGTCACCATCACGCCGACTTACTCGGGGTGCCCGGCGATGGACGCCATTCACGACGACGTGGTGCTCGCGCTGACGGCCGCGGGCTTCGCCGAGGTCGAGGTGCGGCTGACGCTCGCGCCCGCGTGGACGACGGACTGGATGACGGATGCCGGCAAGCAGAAGCTCCGTGCGTACGGCATCGCCCCGCCGACAGGGCGTGCCGCCGCCGGTCCGATCCGGCTGCAGCTGGCGGTGAAGTGCCCGCGATGCGGCTCGCTCGACACGCGTGAGCTGGCGCGGTTCGGGTCGACATCCTGCAAGGCGCTGTACGAGTGTCGCGCATGCCTCGAGCCCTTCGACCACTTCAAGGTGCACTGATGCGGCCGGAGGAGGCGCTTCGACAGACTCAGGGACCGGGAAGACCGGATCCGACGACGCAGCGCGTCGCCGAGACGCTGCTCTCCACGGCCGTCGGCGGCCCTCGGGAGCGCAAGCGGCGTGCGCGCTTCCACACCCTGCGCGTCGCGGCCGTGCGGGCGCTCACCGATTCGTCCATCGAGGTGACGTTCGCCATCCCCGAACAGGTGCGGGGCGAGTTCGACTACCTCGCCGGTCAGCACGTGGCACTTCGGACCGAGCTCGACGGTGCGGAGGTCCGCCGTTCGTACTCGCTGTGCCGCGCGGTGGATGCCGGCGGCGGCGGCGACGGGCCGCGCACCATCAGCGTGGCCATCAAGCGGGACGAGGGCGGACGCTTCTCGACGTGGGCGCAGACCGAGCTGCGGCCGGGCGACGAGATCGACGTCATGAGCCCGCAGGGCTCGTTCACATCGGCGCTGGCCGAGCTCGACGGCGCGCATGTCGCCGGCATCGCCGCGGGTTCGGGAATCACCCCGCTGATGGCGCTCGCCGCAACGGTGCTCGGGCGCTCCGAGACCTCGAGGTTCACCCTGGTGTACACGAACCGCTCGACGACGGACGTCATGTTCCTCGAGGACCTCGCCGACCTGAAGGACCGTTACCCGGCGCGGGTGGCGCTGCACCATGTGCTCTCGCGCGAGCAGCGCGCGGCGCCGCTGCTGTCGGGCCGCATCGACGAGGACCGGCTGCGGCGCATCCTCGACGCGCTCGTGCTTCCCGAGACGATCGACGAGTGGTTCCTATGCGGGCCGTTCGAGCTGGTGCAGCTGTGCCGCGACACCCTCGCCGACATCGGCGTCGACCCTGCGCACGTCCGCTACGAGCTGTTCACGACGGGTGAGGACGGGCGCGCCGAGCCCGCCGCCGGACGCCCGGTCGTCGTGCGCGACGACGAGCCGGTGCGGGCCATCGAGTTCACCCTCGACGGCCAGTCGGCGACGGTGCGGAGTCCGGTCGCCGCGAACGAGTCGATCCTCAACGCCGCGCTGCGCGTGCGGTCGGACGTGCCCTTCGCGTGCGCTGGCGGTGTGTGCGGCACCTGCCGCGCGCGGCTCGTCGAGGGTGCCGTCTCGATGACCGAGAACTACGCGCTCGAGCCCGACGAGCTGGACCGCGGCTACGTCCTGACGTGCCAATCGCATCCCACGACCGACCGCGTCGTGGTCGACTACGACGTGTGAGGAGGATCGCATGATCGAGCTGTCCGTTCACGGCGACGTGGCCGAGGTCGTTCTCAACGCGCCCGAGAAGCTCAATGCCCTCTCGCTGCGCGAGCTGGGGGAGATGGATGCCGCGTACCGCAGCGCGGAAGAGGCGGGGGTGCGGGCGCTCGTGCTGCGCGGCGAGGGGCGCGCCTTCTGCGCGG
Source organism: Microbacterium yannicii PS01 (assembly GCF_000304335.1). Classification (GTDB taxonomy): domain Bacteria; phylum Actinomycetota; class Actinomycetes; order Actinomycetales; family Microbacteriaceae; genus Microbacterium; species Microbacterium yannicii_A. The sequence goes on from NZ_CAJF01000004.1 coordinate 28,520, forward strand.
GCCGCGACATCGCCGGCGTAGACCCGGTGACCGACGACGTCCCGGAGTACCTCGCCGGTGTCGAGACGCTGATGCGGCGCATCGCCGCCTTTCCGGCGCCGACGTTCGCCGCCGTGCACGGCGCATGCCTCGGTGTGGGTCTCGGCCTCGCGATCGCCACCGACGTCGTCTATGTCGCCGACGACGCCAAGATCGGCTCACCGTTCGCCAGTCTCGGCGCGATGCTGGACTCGGGCGGCCATGCGCTTCTCTACGAGCGCCTCGGCGCACACCGCGCGCTCGATCTCATCTACACCGGAGAGCTCATGTCGGGCGCCGAGGCCGTCGCCGCCGGGCTGTTCAGCCGCGCGATGCCGGTCGAGAGGGTGTTCGACTTCACCGAGCAACGGGCGTCGGTCGCGGCATCCGGCCCCACCGCTGCCTTCGTCGCCTCGAAGCGCCTCATCGCCCGCCTGCGCGGCGAGCGGCTATGGGAAGCCGTGACCGAAGAGGCGCGCGGGCAGGAGGCACTGCGTGCGACGGCGGACTACCGCGAGGGATTCGCCGCGTTCCAGCAGAAGCGCCGGCCGGACTTCAAGGGCGAGTGACGCCGCAGAGGTCGCCGATCAAGAGTTCACGCGGATGATCTCGCGCTGGTAGGGCGCGACGACCGTGCCCGAGATCCGGCAGTCGAGCACCAGGAAGCGACGGGATGCCGCGGGCTCGGCGTTCCATGAAGCCAGACGGTCCAGATCGGCCAGGCTGCGGACGACGACGCCCTCGGCCCCGACGCCCTCGCCGAGCGCAGCGAAGTCGACCTCCGGGATGAGCATCGGCTCCTGTGCGAGTCCCTTGAGCCCGTAGAGGTTGACCTCGGCACCGTACGCCGCGTCGTTCCAGACGACGGCCATGCCCCGACCGGCGGCGACACGGACCGCGGACTCGAGGTCTGCGAGTGCCATGAGCCCGCCGCCGTCGCCCGTGGTGAGCACGACCGTCGACGACGGTCTCGCCAGCGCGGCGCCCGGCACCGACGGCCAGCCGAGGCCGATCGACTGGAACGCCGTGCCGACCATCATCATGCGATCGGGGGACGCGACGGGCCAGTACATGTTCGCCCAGCCGATGAAATGACCGCCGTCCGAGACGACGACGCGGTCCTCGGGCAGCAGCTCGCCGATGCGTCCCGCGACCGAGCGGGGGTCGAGGCGGCCGTCCGGCGCGAGGGCGCCCCCGGTGTCCTGCCGGCGCGCCTGGGGCACGTCGACCGACTGGCGCCAGTCGCTGGGCCCCGCCGCGATCGCGCGGACGTCATGGGCGATCGCCTCGGCGACCAGGCGCGCATCGCCGCGCACGTAGCCGGCGACGTGGGGATGGGTCGCCGTGGGCGCGATGTCGATCTGGAACACCCGCGTGCCCGGGGCGAACAGGTCGCCGAAGCGCATCGTGAACTGGTTGAGGGATGCCCCGAAGACCACGGCGACATCGGCATCGCGCACGAGCTCCATCGCGCGCTCGGCGCCGAAGCCGCCGGTCACGCCGAGGTCGAACTCGGCTCTCGGGAAGACGCCGCGACCGAGTGCGGTCGACGCCGTCAGCGCACCGGTGGCGTCGGCGAGGGCGCCGAGCGCGTCGCCGGCTCCCGAGATCCAGGCGCCGCGACCCGCCAGCAGGAACGGCCGCCGGGCACCCGACAGCGCCTGGGCGATCTCGCCCACGGTGGCGCGGGAGAACTCCCCGGCCGGCGCGAGCGGCTCGGGCAGGCGCGGGTCGGGGGCGTCGGGCACCGGGCCGGCGTCGCGCGACGCCACGTCGTAGGGGATCGCGAGCACGGTGGGCACGCGGTAGGTGAGCGCGTGCTCGATGGCGATGACGGTCGTGGCCGCGGCATCCGCTCGTCCTACGGTGTAGGTGCGCGCGCCGACCGCCGATGCGAGCGCGATCTGGTCCACGTCCCAGGGGCGCGGCCCCGACGTCGGCTCGTCGCCGACGACGAGCACCAGGGGGACGTGGGCCTGCACCGCCTCGGCGAGGGCCGTGATCGTGTTGGTGAAGCCGGCGCCGTACGTCGCGGTGGCCGCGGCGAGGCGACCGGACGCGCGGTGGAACGCATCGGCGGCGACGACGCCGCCCGCCTCGTGCCGCACGGCGGTGAAGTGCACATCGGTGGAGCGCTCGAGCGCATCGAGGAAGTAGGCGTTGCCGTTGCCCATCACACCGAAGACGTGGTCGATGTGGCGGGCGAGGGTGAGGGCGACGTGGGCGGAGACGGTGGGCATGACGAACCCCTGGAGACTTCAGACGGAGAAAGGCCGTATGTGTCTCGCGCGTGCGCGCGGCGTGCCCTTTTTTCGAGCACCGGCGGGCTCGTTCCCACCGGACGAGAACGAGTATAGGCACGCGATCACGGCATGATGGAGCGATGAAGACGATCCAGTTGCGCCGGTACACGCTCGTCGAGGGGGAGTACGACGCGTTCGTGGCGTGGTGGAAGGGCTGCATGCCGCGCGTGCGCCCCGCCGCCGGCTTCACGATCGAGTTCGCCTACGGACTTCCCGAGACCAGCGAGTTCGTGTGGGCCGTGAGCGCTGAGGGCGACGAAGAGGCATTCCTCGCGCTCGAGAAGGAGTACATGGCCTCGGACGCCCGCGCCGAGGTCTTCGCAGGCGTGCCGCAGCGGGTGGCCGAGTACAACATCCGCTTCGTCGAGGACGCCGCGCGCGCCTCGTAGCGCCCCAGGCCCCCTTGTCTTCGCTTGGATGAAACGAGGCCCCGGCGTCAGCCGCCGAGCGCCTCGCGGATCGCTGCCGCGGAGGACCTGAGCCGCGCGGCGATCTCGGCGTCGTCGTGCGAGCTGGCGACGTAGACCACCGCGAGTGCGGCAGGTTCGCGGCCGCGCAGTGCAAGGGGCACCGCGACGGCGCGCAGGGTGGGGATGACCTCGTCGTGGCTCGTCGCGTAGCCGCGAGCGGCGGCATCCCTCACCTCGTCGGCCAGCACGGCAGACACGTCAGCCGGCCACGACGCCTCGGCGAGCAGTGACAGGATCGCCTTGCCGGGAGCGCCGCGGGTGACCGGATGCCGGGTGCCCGGCCTCTGCGCGACCGACGCCACGGCGTGCCGGGGCTCCACGGACGCGAGGGTCACGCACTCGTCGTGGTCGCGCACGGCGAGGAAGCACGTCATCCCGAGCTCGTTGGCGAGGGCGGTCAGCTCGGGGAGCGCCTCGGCCTGCAGATCGTGCGCCACCCCGGCGGCCAGCGCCGCGAGCCGGGCGCCCAGCTGCACGCGACCCGCCGTATCGCGGATGACCAGGCCGTGGTCCTCGAGCGTGCGCAGCAGCCGGTACGCGACCGATCGGTGCACGCCCAGGCGCTCGGCGAGGTCGTCGATCGAAAGCGGCCCGCGGGCATCGGCGAGGACCTCGAGGATCCGGATGCCGCGACTCAGGGTCTGCGAGGCGGGTGCGGTGGTGGCAGCGGCTGGCATCGATCCTCGAGTCTTGCCCGCGCACGGGCGGTCGTATACGATCTGTTCAATAGTAGAACGGTGTGTTCGAATATAGAACATACCGATCAACACCGCAAGGACCCGACGCCGCTGTCCAGGAGGACCGATGCAGTTCCACCACCACGGGTACGTCTCCGGCGAACCCCGCATCCAGGGCGCCGCCGGCACCGGCATCGACCGCCCCGCGGATCTTCCGGACGAGATGGATGTGCTCATCGTCGGGTCGGGACCCGCCGGCATGCTGCTGGCGGCGCAGATGTCGCAGTTCCCGGGTGTGACGACACGCATCATCGAGCGGCGGGACGGACGCCTGGTGCTGGGCCAGGCCGACGGCATCCAGCCTCGCAGCGTCGAGACGTTCCAGGCCTTCGGCTTCGCCGAGCGAATCGTCGCCGAGGCCTACAACATCGCCTACATGAACTTCTGGGGCCCCGACCCCGAGAACCCCCGAAACATCGTCCGCAAGACCCGCACCGAGGACTACGCGCTCAAGATCAGCGAGTTCCCGCACCTCATCGTCAATCAGGCGCGCGTCCTCGACTACTTCGCCGAGTCGGCGGCGCACGGCCCGGGCCGCATCGTCCCCGACTACGGCATCGAGTTCGCGGGACTCACTGTGCAGCAGGACGGCGACCACCCGGTCGAGGTGCGGGTGCGGTACGTCGCGGGGGAGCGTGCCGGCGAAGAGCGCACCGTGCGTGCGAAGTACGTCGTCGGCTCCGACGGCGCGCGGAGCGGAGTCCGCGAGGCGATCGGACGCCGGCACGTCGGGCAGTTCGCCTCCCACGCGTGGGGTGTCATGGACGTGCTGGTCAACACCGACTTCCCGGACTGGCGCACCAAGTGCGCGATCAACTCCGAAGCGGGCAACATCCTGCACATCCCTCGAGAGGGCGGCTACCTCAGCCGCATGTACATCGACCTCGGCGAGGTCGCCCCCGATGACGACCACCGCGTGCGGCAGACGCCGATCGAGGAGGTCATCCGCCGGGCCAACGAGATCCTCCACCCGTACTCGATCGACGTGAAGCAGGTCGCCTGGCACAGCGTGTACGAGGTGGGGCACCGTGTGACCGACAAGTTCGACGACGTCGATGTCGACCAGAGCCATGATCCGCGGGTGTTCCTCACCGGCGATGCGTGCCATACGCACAGCGCCAAGGCCGGTCAGGGCATGAACGTCTCCATGCAGGACGGCTTCAATCTCGGCTGGAAGCTCGGTCATGTCCTCTCCGGCCTCAGCCCCGCCTCTCTTCTGGCGACGTACTCCGCCGAGCGGCAGCCGGTCGCCCAGCAGCTGATCGACTTCGATCGCGAGTGGTCGGCGCTCATGGCGCGCAAGCCCGACGAGATCTCGGACCCGCACGATCTCGCGACCTACTACCTCGCGACCGCCGAGTTCCCGTCGGGGTTCATGACTCAGTACGGTCCCTCGATGATCGTGACGGACGCCGCGCACCAGGCGCTTGCCGAGGGGTTCCCCCTCGGCAAGCGCTTCGCATCCGCCGAGGTGGTCCGCGTGTGCGACGGCAACGTCGTGCATCTGGGACACCACGCGAAGGCCGACGGGCGCTGGCGCATCTACGCGTTCGCCGACGCCCCCGCCGCCGGGGAGCCGTCCGGACTGGCATCGTGGGCCGAGTGGCTGGGGTCGCCGGATTCCCCGGTCGCGCGCTTCACGCCGCCCGGCGCCGACCTCGACGCGGTGTTCGACGTGAAGGCGATCTATCAGCAGCGCTTCGAAGACGTCGACATCGCGCGTGTGCCCGAAGTCTTCCTTCCCCGGACCGGCCCCCTGGGGCTGACGGACTGGGAGAAGGTGTACGCGGCGGCCCCCAGCGCGTGGAGCGACGTCGACATCTTCGACGAGCGGAACCTGTCGCGCGATGGCGTGGTCGTCGTGGTGCGACCCGACCAGTACGTCGCCGCGGTGCTGCCCCTGGAGGCGACCGACGAGCTCGCCGCGTTCTTCGCGCAGAGCATGACCCCGCAGCGGGAGCCGTCAGGCGTCCTCCGCTGAACCCGTCCTCGCCGGCGAATCGGAGCGCATAGGTGTACAACGCGTATATCCGTGACACCGGCCGACGGCGGGCAGAATGGCCCCGAACAGATCGACACGACGGGATGCCGCGAGGCGCGGCATCCCGAACCCACGAGGGAGTCCCGCATGACGGACATCGCAGTGACCCAGAACCGTGAGACCGAGCTGCTGGCCTCCGTTCCGGACGGACTGTTCATCGGCGGACAGTGGCGCCCGGCGTCGGGCGAGAAGACGCTCAAGGTCTACGACCCGTCCAACGGCGAAGTCGTCAAAGAGATCGCGAACGCCTCGCCCGAGGACGGCAAGGCGGCGCTGGACGCGGCGGTCGAGACGTTCCCGGCGTGGGCGGCGACTCCGGCGCGGGAGCGGGCCGAGATCCTCCGTCGTGCGTTCGAGCTGCTGCAGGAGCGCAAGGAGGACTTCGCGCTTCTCATGACGATCGAGATGGGCAAGCCGCTGGCCGAAGCGCGCGGTGAGGTCGCCTACGGCGGCGAGTTCCTTCGCTGGTTCAGCGAGGAGACCGCGCGCGTGCAGGGCCGGTACGGCGCGAACCCCGAAGGCACCGGCCGGATGATCGTGTCGCAGCACCCGGTGGGTCCCTGCTTCCTGATCACCCCCTGGAACTTCCCCCTCGCGATGGCGACCCGCAAGATCGCTCCGGCGCTCGCCGCCGGCTGCACCGTCGTCATCAAGCCGGCCGAGCTCACACCGCTGACCACGCTCGCGTTCGCGAAGCTGCTGGAGGACGCCGGTCTGCCGGCCGGCGTGGTGAACGTGTTCACGACCTCGACCTCGGGCGCCGTGTCGGAGCCGATCATCCGCGACCCGCGGCTGCGCAAGCTCTCGTTCACCGGCTCGACGCAGGTGGGGCAGCGGCTGCTCGAGCAGGCGGCGCAGGGCGTGCTGCGCACCTCGATGGAGCTCGGCGGCAATGCGCCGTTCGTGGTGTTCGACGACGCCGACCTCGACAAGGCGGTCGACGGCGCGATGCTTGCGAAGTTCCGCAATATCGGCCAGGCGTGCACCGCCGCGAACCGGTTCATCGTGCACCGCTCCGTGCAGGACGAGTTCGCCCGCCGGGTCACCGAGCGCGTGCAGGCCATGAAGATCGGGCGGGGGACCGAAGAAGGCGTGAGCATCGGCCCGCTCATCGACGACCGTGCGGTCGAGAAGGCCTCGACTCTGGTGCAGGATGCCGTCGACCGCGGCGCGTCCGTCGCCACCGGCGGCAAGGCGCTGGACGGCCCCGGCACGTTCTACGAGCCGACCGTCGTGACCGACGTGCGGCCGGGGTCCGACATCCTGCGCGAGGAGATCTTCGGACCGGTCCTCGCGATCATCCCCTTCGACACCGAGGACGACGCCGTTCGCCTCGCGAACGACACCGAGTACGGCCTGGTGTCCTACGTGTTCACCGAGAGCCTCTCGCGCGGACAGCGCATGATCGAGCGGCTCGAGACCGGGATGATGGGCCTGAACGTCGGCGTCGTCTCCAACGCGGCGGCTCCCTTCGGCGGGTGGAAGATGTCGGGTCTGGGGCGCGAGGGCGGCGCCGAGGGCATCCACGAGTACCTGCAGACGAAGTACACGCTCACCGCCAACCCGTTCTGACGCGAGCCGGATCCGGGCCTTACGCCTTTCGTGTTCGCGCGTCCAGCCCTTTTCTCCGGGTGCCTGAACCCGACAAGGTGAAGTGTGAGCTTCACGGATGATCTGGGCGCCTGGGTGGCGCGGCAACGGTGGTATGCGGGGAAGAGCCACGCTCCAAGGTTCAGGGTCCTCGATGCCCAGCCGGTGCCGGAGGCCACGCGCTACCTGCTGATGGACGACGCGGGAACGCGCCCTGCGCTCTACCACGTGCCCCTCGCGGTGGTCGCCGAACCCGTCGAGCCGCAGGCCGTCGTCGGGCGCGACGGCGCCGGCTATGTGATCGACGCGACCCGGCACCCGGGTTTCGCCACCGGCATGCTGGCGGAGATGGGAGTCGACGTCAGCCGGGTCACCGGCTCGCGGATGCTCACGGGCGAGCAGTCCAATACGTCCATCGTGTTCGACCAGGACGGCGAGCCGACGATCATCCTGAAGCTCTTCCGCACCCTCCACCACGGCGAGAACCCCGACGTGACGGTCCAGCGCGCGCTGAGCGACGCGGGGTCGCCGTACGTGCCGCGATTCCTCGGGAGCATCGACGCCGAGTGGCCCGACATCGGTCGCCGTGCCGGCGTCGCGCACGGGACGGTGGCGTTCGCGCAGGAGTTCCTTCCCGGTGTGCGGGACGGGTGGGCCGTCGCTCTCGAGGCTGCGGCGGATCAGCGGGACTTCACGCAGGCCGCACGCGATCTCGGAACCGCCGTCGCCGGCGTGCATGGCGCTCTCGGCGCGGCGCTGGAGACGGCGGATGCCGGAGCCGACGCGGTCGCGGCGACCGCGGCGGCCTGGCGACGACGGCTCGGGATCGCCGCCGCCGAAGTGCCGGCGGTCGCGGATCGCGTCTCGGCGATCGACGCCGTGTACCGCACGGCGCTGGAGCGCCCCTGGCCGCGGCTGCAGCGCATCCACGGCGACCTTCATCTCGGTCAGGTGCTCGCCGTACCCGCCCGCGGGTGGCGCATCGTCGACTTCGAAGGCGAGCCCCTCCGGCCGATGGAGGAACGTGCCGTGCCCGATCTGCCTCCCCGCGATGTCGCCGGGATGCTGCGGTCGTTCGACTACGCGAGCGCCGTCGCCGGCGCACCCGATGCACGGGCCTGGGCGGCGGCGTGTCACGCGGCGTTCATCGACTCCTACGCCGCCGCTCCCGGCTCCGTGCCGCTCGATCCCGCGCTGCTGCAGGCGCTCGTGCTCGACAAGGCGGTCTACGAGTCGATCTACGAGGCGCGCAATCGCCCGGACTGGCTCCCGGTGCCCCTGGCGGGCATCGACGCCGCCCTTGCCTGAGTAGCTCGGCGGGGGCCGACCCTACTCGCCGGCGGGCTGCTCGGTCTCCGTCTCGGGGGATCGCAGCAGCAGGAACATCGCTCCGTAGGCCGCCAGCGAGACGGAGAAGCTCCGCAGGTCGTCGACGTACCCCACCGTCTCGCCCGAGGCGGCGTCGACCACCTCGCTTCCCGGAACGAGCTGCTCCGAGCGCACGGTGCCTTCGGTCGACTCGTGCGAGAAGTTCAGCACCGTCACCTGTGTCGGTGCGTCGGCGTGCGGGTCGCCGTCGTCGAGGCGATGGACGAGGACGAGCATCCCGGCGTGCGCGACCTCGGGGATGTCGATCTGCGACGCCGTGGCGATGCCGAACTCCCGCCGAAGCTCGAGGATGCCGGCCAGGCGCGAGGCGAACGACTCCGGATCGTCCAGCTGGGCGGGAAGAGCGCCGTAGAGCGCGCGGCCGCGGGGCATCCCGGCCGCGGAGCGCGTCGCGTCCGGATCGACGTCGAGCAGATCGTGCGCGCCGCGCTCGATCCACCGGGTGTCGCCGGCTGCGATCAAGTCGGCGACCTGGGTGGCGGGGACGGTCAGCATGCCGGTGAGGTCCCATCCGGAGAGCGCGAAGACACCCGGCTGCCACGCGTTGTAGGCGCACAGCAGAAGGTGCGCATCGCGGATGGCGGGCAGGTCCTCTTCGCCGATGTCGTCGAGTCGTGCGATGCCCCGCGTCGCGGCGATGAGCGAGGCCGTCGTGCACGCGATGCCGTTCTGTGTGAACACGCGGTTGTAGTCGGCCGTGCCGGTGAGGCCCTCGGTGAGATCGGCGCGCACCTCCTCGGCGAGCTGCGAGCCCGAGATCTCGCGGCCGCGGAAGCGGAACAGTTCGTCACCGTGCCGGGTCGCCCAGTGGACGAGCTCGTAGGTGAGCTCGTCGTGGTTCTGCATCCCGTGGACGAGCTGCACGGGCTGCACCCCGAGCTGGAGCGAGGTCGTGAGTGCGAGCCGCAGGAACTCCGTCTGTCCCGTCGCGAGGGCGTGGTGGTAGCCCGGGCGTCCGATGAAGTCGTACGAGAGATCGGCTCCGACCGCCCCGGTGTCGCGGATGTCCTCGATCGTGAGGTTCAGCTCCTGGAACGTGAAGCCGCCGACCTTACGCACCATCCCGGCGATGATGTGGTTCGCCGCGTGCGAGAGCGGATGACCCTCCGACCAGGCCGGAAGGCCCTCGGCGCTCTTCTCGACGCCGAGGAATCCGTTCGCGTCCAGGCGCAGCGCGCTCGTGCCGAGCTCGCCGAGCGAGTGCAGCGCGTCGCCGATGACCAGGCGCATCCCGGCGAAGGTCGGGTCGAGCCAGTTGATCGAAGGCTGCCCCTGCTTGAAGTAGTGGAGGTAGACCCAGCGACGCGTGATGCCGTCGGGGCCGATCACGGGAGCGGTCGCACTCCAGTTCGTCTCCTTCACGCCGGGGGTGTAGAAGATGACGCGCTGGAGCGCGCCGATGATGTAGCCGTGCCCCGCGAGCTCGTGCTCGGTCGCGGGGTCGAGGTTCACGCTGTCGGCGCCCTCGGGCACGTCGGGAAGGAGCGACCAGTCCTCCGGCGGGATCTCGATCATGTGGTAGATCCCGGGGTAGTCCTTGAACCCCATCTCGGCGAGGCGGAAGTCCGCACCCTTGCCGGTATGGCCGGGAACGATGTCGTCGATGATGCTTCCGCCGTGGGCGTCCGCGACGTCGCAGAGGGAGCGGAACTCGTCCTCGGCCCCGAAGGCCGGGTCGATCTGGGTGCTGATGCGATCGAAGTGCCCGTCGACGCTCGGGGTCTCGAGCCATCCGGCGATCCCGCCCGCTCGCTTGACCGGGCCGGTGTGGATCGCCGTGATCCCGATGCGATCGAAGGCCGCCCACAGGCCCTCGTCGCCCAATGCCGCGAGGAAGGACTGCCCGGGCCGGGTGATCAGCGAGATCGGGTACGCCGTGAACCACACGTCGCTGGTCGCGATCGCTCGGCGTGCGTCAGGGCGGGCGTAGGCGTTGCGCCACATCGTGGGCTGCCCCGAGAGCTGGCGAGCGAGGACGTCGGCGTCCTTGAGCATCGCCTGCCGCACCAGCCATTCGACGTACGACGGGTTGGTGCCGTTCGCCGTGCGCGGGTCGGTCCGGATGCGGCGCACACTGCTGCCGCGGAGGTGGTCGCGCGGACGGAGCCGCCGCGGTCGCGCGGGATACCGCTGCTCGTCGTAGCTGATCTCGGGAGTCTCGGTCTCGGACTCCTCAGCGTCGGCCGCATCCACTCCGGCCAGATCGATGGGGCCGGTGTAGAGGTCTTCGGGCCATTGCTCGTCGCGCGCCATCCCTCCACGTTAGAGGCCCCGTTTTCCTGCCACGAGGGACTGGTGCCAGCCGTCTCGAACGATTATGGGCATCGGGCCACGCTGCGGCAGAAGAGCGGACGCATACTGTCCGGAGCGCACGCCATGATGGGGGCATGGAGAACTCCGCGGTTCGGGAGGAGCGGCTCCGGTCGCACCGGCTGAGCGCCCCCGCCGCCACCATCGCCGATGCCGCGCGGCACATGCTCGCGACCCAGGGGCAGGAGTTCTGGGGTGGCCGCTGGGCGGTCGCGTCGCGCACACGCGGCGCACCGAGCCTGCGCGATGTCGACGCGGCCTTCGATCGAGGCGAGATCGTGCGGTCATGGACGATGCGCGGCACCATCCATGTCATCCCCGCCGAAGACCTCGCGTGGGTGCTGTCGATCACCGGGGAGCGGCAGGCGCGGCAGGCTGCCGGCGTCCGTCGCGCAGAGTCCATCGACGCCGATGAGATCGACCGAGCCCAGCGCGCCGCCGTCGCCGCGCTCGCAGGCGGCAACCGGCTGATCCGCCGAGAGCTCGCCGAGGTCTGGGAGACGGTCGGCGTCTCGACCGCGAAGCAGCGTGGCTACCACCTTCTGGTGGCGCTGTCTCTTCGGGGTGTGGTCTGCCAGGGGCCGGTCGTGCCGCGCGCGGGCGGACCGACGCGCGAGCAGTACATCGTGCTGGCGGATGAGTGGATCCGTTCCCCGGTGACGCCGCCTGATCCGCTCGCCGAGTTCTTCCACCGCTACATCGCCTCGCACGGACCGGCCGGGCCGCGCGACTTCGCGTGGTGGACGGGCCTGCCGCTCGGGGTCGCTCGCAAGGCGGCGGACGCGGCATCCGATCGCCTTCGCGTCGTGGGAGAGGAACCCGAGCCGCAGTACGTCGTCGGCGACCCGCCGCCGCCGCTCTCGGGTGCCGCCCCTCCGGTCCTCGCGCTGCCGCCCTTCGAGGAGTACTACCTGTCGTACGTCGACCGCACCGTGCCGTGCGCACCGGAGTTCCTCAGGGCGATCGGGCCGAGCATGAACGGCATCGTGCGACCCATCCTCGTCGCCCGCGGCGAGATCGTCGGCGTCTGGACGCACTCCGTCGCCGTCGGGCGGCACGCCGATCACCCGATCCCCGAGCTCTTCACCCCGGGTGCCGCGAGCGACGACGAGGTGTCCGCCGCCCTCGCCCGCTACCGGGACTTCATCACCGCCTAGCGTTCGCCTCCACCGGAGATCCTGCGGCCTGCACGAGCTCGCGCCCCGCGCGTCAGGCGTGCCGATCGAGGAAGTCGTAGACCTCGTTGTCGTCGACGCCGGGGAAGGCGCCGCGGGGGAGCGGCGAGAACATCTGCATGTGCACGCGCGCGCTCGGCCACGCCTTGCCCGACCAGCGCTGTGCGACATCACCGGGTGCGCGACGGCAGCAGGTCTCGTCGGGGCAGGTGGAGGTCGCCCGCTTCTGCGTCTCGCGGCCGCGGAACCAGCGCGCGTCGTCGAACGGCACGCCGACCGTGATCGAGAACTCGCCGTCCGAGGTCGCGCCGGTCTGGGTCGAGCACCAGAACGTGCCCGCGGGCGTGTCGGTGTACTGGTAGTGCTCGGTGGTGCGGTTCTGCTCCGAGAACGCCGCCCGTGCCGAGAACCTGCGGCATGCGACCTGGCCGTCGACGGCGCCGGTGACATCCATCGGCAGCGGCAGATCGTCGTTCTCGTACACCCGCGTGATCGCGCCCGAGCCGTCGACGCGAAGGAAGTGCAGGCGGATGCCGAGATGCGTGGTCGCGAGATTGGTCAGCCGCATTCCGGCCGCCTCGTGCGTCACGCCGAACGCGTCGCGGAAGTCCTCGACCGCGAGATTGCGGTCCTTCTTCGCCTGCTGCAGGAACGCCACGGATGCCGTCTCGGGCATCAGGCAGCACGCCGCGTAGTAGTTGATCTCGAGTCGCTGCTGCAGGAAGTCGGCGTAATCGGTCGGCCGGCGATGCCCGAGCAGGCGATGGGCCATCGCTTGCAGGGCCATCGAGCGCAGGCCATGACCACCCGGGATCGAGGCCGGCGGCAGGTAGATGCGGCCGTGCTCGAGGTCGGTGATCGACCGCGTGGAGCGCGGCAGGTCGCTGGCGTAGATGAGCTCGAATCCGAGCTTCTCGGCCATGATGCTCACCGTGCGGTGGGTCAGGGCACCGGACACGTGCCCGGCCGCCTTCAGCTGCTTCTCGGCGAGCTTCTCGATATCCGGAAGATAGTTGTCGTGCTCGCGCATCTTCAAGCGAAGCTCGGTGTTCGCCCGGCGGGCCTCTTCGGGAGTCGCGATGGCCTCGCGCTCTCGGCGCTGCAGTTCGCGGTGCAGTCCGAGGATCGACTCGAGCGTCTCGTCGGCCATGCCCTTGGTCACCTTGACCGGCGCGATGCCGAGCTGACGGAACACCGAGCTGGACTGCGCACGCTCGAGTTCGATCTCGAGGGCCGCCCGCCGATTGGGCGGCTCGGCGGAGAGGAGCTCGCCGACGTCGACCCCCGTGACGCTCGCGATCGCCTGGAGGAGCGACAGCTTCGGCTCTCGCTTGCCGTTCTCGATGAGGCTCAGCTGGCTTCCGGCTACACCGACAAGAGCGCCCAGCTCGTCCAGTGTGTAGCCGTGCGCGATGCGCTGATGGCGGATCCGGTGGCCGAGCGTCGAGAGCTCCAGGGACGTGGGCGGCATTCTTTGATGCTAGCGAAAGAATCGCAACTCTTGACGCCACGTTTCACGCGAAGACGGGTTCAATTGCGGGGAAAGTGGATGCAGAACGTGATTCTGCATCAGGAGGAGCGACACCATGGCCCTGGCCGACATCTTCACCCGCACCGAAGGCTCCGCCCCCGCACGCCCCACCATCTCGCGGACGTATGGCGATCTTCCGGCGATCCAGGGTGAGGGCATGGCTGCCCTCGTCGCGTGGGTCGACGAGATCGCTGCGCTCACCCAGCCCGCTCGCGTGCACTGGGTCGACGGCTCCCGCGCCGAGAACGACGCGCTGCTGCACGAGATGGTCGACGAGGGCAAGCTCATCAAGCTCAATCCCGAATGGCGGCCCGGCTCGTACCTCGCGCGCTCGCACCCGAGCGACGTCGCCAGGACCGAGGGCCGCACCTTCATCGCCTCGGAGCGCGAAGAGGACGCCGGGCCCACGAACAACTGGATCGCCCCCGACGAGATCCGCGAAACGATCACCCCCCTCTTCGAAGGGTCCATGCGCGGGCGCACGATGTACGTCGTGCCGTTCTCGATGGGCCCCGTCGGCGGACCGCTGTCGCACATCGGCGTGCAGGTCACCGACAGCGCGTACGCGGTGAGCTCGATCGGCATCATGACCCGCGTAGGCACCCCGGTGCTGCGCGAGATCGCCGGCGGTGCGCCCTGGGTCAAGACGGTTCACTCCGTCGGAGCTCCTCTCGCGCCGGGCGAGGCGGACGTCGCATGGCCCTGCAACGACGAGAAGTACATCGTCCACTTCCCCGACACCCTCGAAGTCTGGTCGTTCGGCTCGGGCTACGGCGGCAATGCGATCCTCGCCAAGAAGTGCTTCGCTCTGCGTATCGCGTCGGTGATCGGCCGCAACGAGGGCTGGCTCGCCGAGCACATGCTCCTCATCCGCGTGATCGACCCGGCCGGCCGCGCCTACCACCTGGCCGCGGCCTTCCCGTCGGCGTGCGGCAAGACGAATCTCGCCATGCTGCGGCCCACGATCCCGGGCTGGCGCGTCGAGACCCTCGGCGACGACATCGCCTGGCTGCGTCCGGGCGATGACGGGCGCCTGTGGGCCATCAACCCCGAGGCCGGATTCTTCGGCGTCGCCCCGGGCACCGGGGAGTCGACCAACGTCACCGCGGTCGAGACGCTGTGGGGGAACACGATCTTCACCAACGTCGCGCTGCGCCCCGACGGCGACGTGTGGTGGGAGGGGCTCACCGACGAACCGCCGGCAGAGCTCACCGACTGGGAGGGCAACCCCTGGACCCCGGCATCCGGTCGTCCCGCCGCCCACCCGAACTCGCGGTTCACCGTCGCGGCGACCCAGTGCCCGCAGATCGCCGACGACTGGGACGCACCCCAGGGCGTGCCGCTGGACGCGATCCTCTTCGGCGGCCGCCGGGCCACGAACCTGCCGCTCGTCGTCGAGGCGACCGACTGGACCCACGGCGTCTTCATGGGATCCAACGTCTCGTCCGAGCGCACCGCCGCCGCCGAGGGCACCGTCGGAGAGCTGCGCCGCGACCCGTTCGCCATGCTCCCGTTCTGCGGGTACAACATGGCCGACTACTTCGCTCACTGGCTCAAGGTCGGGCAGAAGCTGCGCTTCGACCGCGCGCCGCGGGTGTTCCAGGTCAACTGGTTCCGAAAGGGCTCGGACGGCCGCTTCCTGTGGCCGGGGTTCGGCGACAACTCGCGGGTCATCGACTGGATCATCCGCCGCATCGAGGGCGAGGTCCCGGCCGTCGACAGCCCGATCGGGCGCCTCCCGCGGACGTCGGACCTCGACCTCGAGGGCATCGACGTGGCGCAGGCCGACCTCGACGAGCTCTTCGCGATCGACCGCGACTCCTGGATGCGCGAGGCCGACCTCACCGAGGAGTTCTACCGCACCTTCGACGGCAAGGTCCCGGCACCGCTGTGGGCCGAGCTGGCCGCGCTGCGGTACCGCCTGCAGCGAGCCTGAGCCCCGCGCCGCTCCCGCTGCGCCGCGCACCACAGACCGGCGCCCGGCCCTCTTCTTGGCAGAGGGGCCGGGCGCCTATTTCATGCGCGGGCGCCGCTCACACGAGCAGCTGGTGCTTGGCGAGGTCGCGGTACAGCGGAGTCGTCGCAACGAGCTCGGAGTGCGTGCCCTGGCCGACGACGACACCGTGGTCGAGCACGACGATGTGGTCGCTGTCGACCACCGTCGAGAGCCGGTGGGCGATCACGATGAGCGTGCGCCCGGCGGCGACGGCGTCGATCGCCTCGCGCATGCGCTGCTCGTTCAGGCCGTCCAGCGACGAGGTGGACTCGTCGAGCAGCAGGATCGGGGGAGCGGCCAGCAGCGCGCGGGCGATCGCCAGGCGCTGACGCTCGCCACCTGACAGCATGACGCCGCTCTCGCCGACCGGAGCGTCCAGGCCGAGCGGGTTGCGGTCGAGGACCTCGCCCAGATTGACCGCGCGCAGCACGGCTTCGCATTCCGCATCGGATGCCTCGGGCGAGGCCAGCCGCAGGTTGTCGCCGATCGTCCCCGCCAGCGTCGGCGCGTCCTGCTCGACGTAGCCGAGCTGGGCGCGCAGCATCGCGCGATCCATCGTGCGCACGTCGGCGCCGTCGAGCAGGATCGCACCACCGGTGGGGTCGTAGAACCGCTCGATGAGCGCGAGCGTCGTGCTCTTGCCGGCGCCCGACGGACCGACGAGGGCCACTCGCGCGCCGCGCGGCACCGCGAACGACACCCCCCGCAGCACCTCGCCGTCGGTGCGGGCGGATGCCGCGGCATCCGTCGCCTCGCGCTCGGGCAGCGCGATCGCCGACGTCTCGACGTGCGCGTTCTCGAGCACCGCGCGCGCCTCGGACGCCGCCTTCCGCCGCGCCTCGACGACGTTCTCGGGGTAGCGGAATCGGACGTCGCGGAACTCGATCGCCGGGACGGAGCCGTCTCGGCGTTCCCGGGTCGGCAGCCCGTCGGTCTCTTCCTGCGCCGCCCCTTCGCGCAACGTCGCCGCCAGCGCCGCGTCGTCCTGCGACTCGGTCGGCAGGTCGAGGACCTCTTGGATGCGGCCGAGCGCCCCGAGCGCCTGGTTCACCGACGTGATGGCGCCGAAGAACGAGCCCAGGGGCGCGATCAGCAGGAACAGGAACATGATGAACGTCACCAGGCTCGCGATCGTGATGGCCCCGGTCGCGACCCGGTAGCCGCCGAGGCCGATGACGACGAGCAGCGACACTTGCAGCGCGATCCCGGCGATCGGCACGACGAGCGCCGAGACCTTCGCGATGCGCACGCCGACGCGATAGGCGTCCGTCGCCCGCGCGGTGACGGCCTCGGTCTCGCGGTCGGCGGCGCCCGCGGCGCGCACCGTGCGGATCGAGCCGACGGCCCGCTCGACGCCCGACGCGAGCTCGCCCACCTTCTCCTGCTGTTCGGTCGAGGCGGTGCGGATGCGGCCGCTGAGGGCGACCACGCCCACGACCGACACACCGATCACGAGCACGATGATCCCGAGCAGCAGCGGGTCGATCAGCGCCATCGCGACGATCGCGCCGACGAACAGCAGTGCGTTGCCGATCGAGTCGGCGAGTCCCTGGGTGAGGGCCGAGTACAGCAGCGTCGTGTCGCTGCCGACGCGCGAGACGAGGTCGCCGGTGCGACGGGCGTCGAACTCGCTGATCGGCAGGTGCAGGATGCGCGCGATGAGCTTGCGGCGGCTGGAGTACACCACGGCAGTGCCGGTGCGCTGCAGCAGGTAGTGCTGCCAGCCCGAGATGAGCGAGCCGACGACGACGAACGCGATGAGCGCCCAGATGAGGATGCCGAGCGGGAGCTCGTTCTGCACCCGCTCGATGACCTGGCCGACCAGAAGCGGCTGAACGAGGGTCGCGACCGCGCCGAGCACGCTCAGCACGGCGACGGCGACGAGAGTGCCCTTGTGCTCGAAGATGTACGGCAGCAGCTGCCCGAAGCTGGCGCGGGGGCCCTCCGGGACTTTGCCGCGCGGTCCGCGGCCTTTCGTGGATGCCGGCGCGGCAGCCGTGGTCGGCTCGGTCGTCGGCTCAGGGGAGGGGGCCTCGTCGAGTTCGGCGGAGGGCATGGGTCTACCTCGTTCGTGAAGGGGGTTACTTTCGACCGTACTTCTTGTGGACGGCCTGTCGGCTCACTCCGAGCGCGCTGGCGATCGCCTGCCACGAGAAGCCGAGGTTGCGCGCCTTGCGCACCTGGACCTCCTCGGCGCGGGCCAGCTCGCGACGGACCTCGGCCAGGCGATGGAGCTCAGCCAGCGGCTCGCGTTCGGGGACGGCGCCGATCAGGGTGCGGATGTCGTCGCCGCTCATCGTCTCGTCCTCCCGGATCGGCTCGGGGATGCCGGTGTCGAGGCATCCGTCGTCAACCATAGTTGACGCCCCACTCTGGCGTCAACTACGGTTGACGAACGCGGCGTCGTGGACGGGCGTTAGGGTAGTCCGGTGCCTGCCCCCGTGATCGCTGCGAACAACCTCGTCAAGGCTTACAAGCTCAAAGGCAAGCCCGACTTCCTGGCGGTCGACGGGCTGTCGTTCGAGGTGGCTCCTGGCGAGTCGTTCGGCCTGCTCGGTCCGAACGGCGCCGGCAAGTCGACGACGATGAAGATGATCGGAGCGGTCTCGACGCGCACGGCCGGCGACCTGTCGATCCTGGGGCTCGATCCCGACCGCTACGGACCCGAGATCCGCTCGCGACTGGGAGTCGTGCCTCAGCAGGACAACCTCGACGGGGAGCTCAACGCCCGCGAGAACCTCTACATCTACGGGCGGTACTTCGGGCTTCCGGGCAAGGTCTGCGCGCAGAAGGCCGATGAGCTCCTCGCCTTCGCCGCCCTCGAGGACAAGGCCAAGAACAAGGTCGACCAGCTCTCCGGCGGTATGAAGCGCCGTCTCACCATCGCCCGCGGTCTCATCAACGACCCGCGCATCCTGCTTCTCGACGAGCCGACCACGGGACTCGACCCGCAGGCGCGGCACGTGCTGTGGGACCGCCTGTTCCGTCTCAAGGAGCGGGGCACGACCCTCGTGCTGACGACGCACTACATGGACGAGGCCGAGCAGCTGTGCGACCGGCTCATCGTCGTCGACAAGGGCAGGATCATGGCAGAGGGCACGCCGGCGTCGCTCATCCGCGAGCACTCCAGCCGCGAGGTGCTCGAGGTGCGCTTCGGCTCCGACCGCAACCAGCAGGTGGCGGGCCAGCTCGCCGGGATCGGCGACCGCGTCGAGGTTCTGCCCGACCGCGTCCTCGTCTATGCGCACAACGGCGAGGCGGCACTCGAGGAGGTCACCCAACGCGGCCTCAACCCGATCACGAGCCTCGTGCGCCGCTCGAGCCTCGAGGATGTGTTCCTGCGTTTGACCGGAAGGTCGCTGATCGAATGAGCGCCCGCCCCGAAGAGTCGCCCGTCACCACGGATCCGGCGCTGGACGAGCTGCGCGCCGAGGCCATGGAGTGGGGTCGCAAGCCGCGCTCGCGCGGCACCTGGTACGTCACCGAGCACATGGTGCGCGCGATGCGCGCCTACGGCTGGACCATCATCGTCGGCGCGCTCGGGCAGCCGGTGCTCTACCTGCTGGGGCTGGCCGTCGGCCTGGCCGCCATCATCGACGCGCCGATCGAGGACGGCGGGCAGACGGTGCCGTACCTGGTGTTCGTCGCGCCCGCCCTTCTGATGACCTCGGCGATCGCCGTCGCCTCCGAGGAGTTCACCTACCCGGTCATGGCCGGATTCAAGTGGCGCCGCTACTTCTACGGCTTCAACGCCTCTCCGCTGTCGTCGAGCCAGATCGCGAACGGCGTCGTCGCAGGCGCGGGCGCTCGCATGGCCCTCACGGTCGTGCTGTACTTCGCCTTCATCGCTCTGTTCTTCGCGATCCTCCAGCCCGGCGCCATCGTGCCGGCGACCGCGTGGCTGTCCGTCTTCATCGGCCTGCTCGCCGGCCTGTCGTTCGGCATTCCGCTGATGGCATACGCCGCGACCATCGAAGACGACAAGGGGCAGTTCGCGCTGGTTCAGCGGTTCATCTTCATGCCGATGTTCCTCTTCTCGGGCACGTTCTACCCATTGGCGAACATCGGCTGGCTGCAGTGGATCGGCTGGATCTCTCCGCTGTGGCACGCCACAGAGCTCGGCCGCCTGGTGACCTACGGCAAAGAGATCGAACCGCTCCTCGTGGTCGTGCACGTGGCCTATCTGCTTCTGCTGACGGTCGGCGGGCTGATCATCGCGCGTCGCCTGTTCGAGAGGAGGCTGGCGAAGTGAGCGTCGGGCAGGCCCAGGACAGCACGGCGACGGCCGCGGTCCGCACCGGCGGCGTGCGGGCGCTGTGGGCCGGGAATCCCCAGTCGGTCGTGCAGCGCGGCCTCATCGCCGCGCGCTCGTCGAGCTGGATCGTCGTGCTGTCGGGCTTCTTCGAACCGGTCTTCTACCTCGCCTCGATGGGCATCGGCCTGGGCTCCATCATCGGCGAGGTCGAGACCTCCAGCGGCGTGGAGGTCTCGTACGCCGCATTCATCGCGCCGGCGCTCCTCGCCGTCTCCGCGATGAACGGCGCGATCTACGACTCGACGTGGAACGTCTTCTTCAAGCTCAACTACGGCAAGCTCTACGAGGGCATGCTGGCGACCTCCCTCGGCCCGCTCGATGTCGCGCTGGGCGAGATCCTCTACGCGCTGCTGCGCGGCCTGCTCTACGCCACCGGCTTCATGGTCATCATGCAGCTGCTGGGGCTGAACCTGGCGTGGACGGCGATCCTCGCCATTCCCGCCGTGCTGCTCATCGCCTTCGGATTCGCCAGCCTCGGAATGGCGGTCACCAGCTACATGAAGACCTTCCAGCACATGGACTGGATCAACTTCGTGCTGCTGCCGATGTTCCTCTTCTCGGCGACCCTGTACCCGATCTCGATCTACCCGGACTGGGTCGAGGGGATCATCATGGCGTTCCCGCTCTGGCACGGCGTCGAGCTGGTGCGCGGGCTGACCACCGGCATCCTCACACCCGACATGCTGTGGCACGTCCTGTACTACGCGGTCATGATCGCCATCGGCCTGGTGTTCACGACGAAGCGGCTGCGCGCCCTCTTCCTGGACTGAGGGACGCGAACGACGGATGCCTCGGAGCAGCGCTCCGAGGCATCCGTCGTTCGTGTGGTCCGCGCGAGATCAGAGGGATCCGGTCGCGCCGACGCCGAGGTTGTCGTCGTAGTCGACGTTCT
Organism: Microbacterium yannicii PS01; assembly: GCF_000304335.1. Classification (GTDB taxonomy): domain Bacteria; phylum Actinomycetota; class Actinomycetes; order Actinomycetales; family Microbacteriaceae; genus Microbacterium; species Microbacterium yannicii_A. The sequence goes on from NZ_CAJF01000004.1 coordinate 49,287, forward strand.
TGGTCTCAGGCGAGAGCACCAGTGCGATGAAGGTGAGCACGCCCATCGCCGACAGATACAGGCCGACGAGAACGGGGCTTCCTCCCGACGCCGCCCAGAGTGCGACCGCGACGATGGGCGCGAGCGCCGCACCGAGGATCGACGAGACGTTGTAGGCGACCGCCGACCCGGTGTACCGGACGTTCGTGGGGAACAGCTCGGGGAGCACCGCGCCCATCGGCCCGAACGTCGAGCCCATGAGCATGAAGCCGAAGATGAGGAAGGCCTGGGCGAGCGCTCCGGCGAACTTCGGATCGGCCTGCGGCAGCAGGAACAGGTTGAAGGTCAGGCCGAACACGATGATCAGGCCGGTGACCCACAGCAGGAGCTTCCGTCGTCCGATGGCGTCGGCGATCGGACCCGACAGCAGCGTGAAGATGCCGAAGAAGACCACGCCGATGATCTGCATGATCACGAAGTCGGTGTACCCGAACCCGAGGCCCGGATAGAACTGGGCAGCGAACGCCGCCGCGTCGAACGGCTGGCCGGACGCCTCTGCCGCTGCCCGGGCAGCCGCGGACGCGGTCTCGAGATCGGCGGGCTTCGTGCCGTACGACAGGGTGAAGTTCGTCATCAGGTAGAACAGGACGTAGGTCGCCAGCATGATGAACGTGCCGAGGATCAGGTGCCACCAGTGCCGGCGGAAGACGGTGCCGAGCGGGAACTTGCGGATCGCGCCCTTCTCCTCGGCTCGGACGAACGTCTCGGACTCGACGAGCCGCAGCCGCACCCACAGGCCGATGATCACCATCACAGCCGAGAAGAGGAACGGCACGCGCCAGCCCCACGCCAGGAAGTCGGCGGACCGCTGGCTCGCGCCGTCGGGGTGGGGGAGAAGGAAGTTGATGGCGAGGAACACCGAGTTGGCGATGATGAAGCCGAGCGGAGCGCCCAGCTGCGGGAAGGTGCCGTACCAGGCGCGCTTGCCCGCCGGAGCGTTCTCGGTCGCGACCAGGGCGGCGCCCGACCACTCGCCGCCGAGCGCGAATCCCTGCGCCAGGCGGAGGATCAGCAGCAGCAGTGCCGCCCACCAGCCGATGCCGTCATAGGTCGGCAGGCAGCCGATGAGGAACGTGGCGATTCCCATCGTGAGCAGCGAGGCGACGAGCGTCGCCTTACGACCGAAGCGGTCGCCGAAGTGACCGAACACGATCGCACCGAGCGGGCGCGCGATCATCGCCGCGCCGAACACGCCGAACGAGGCGAGCAGCGCCGTGGTGTCGTTGCCGGTGGGGAAGAACAGGATCGGGAAGACGAGCACGGCCGCCGTCGCATAGACGTAGAAGTCGTAGAACTCGATCGTCGTTCCGACGAGGCTGGCCGCGATGACGCGGGAGCGGGGGTTGGCGGGAGCGGTGGTCGTCGCCGTGGAAGAAGCCATGAAGATGCCCTGGGGGGAGTAGCGGAGCGAGAACGTCCTTGTGGAACGTGTCGGTGTGCGTCCGCTCGGCGCGGGGTGACGCGCCGGGGCAGCGCTGGTCACCGGGCGTGCGGGGGCGTTGTCACCCGGGCACAAACGACCAGTCTAAGCGGCTCAGCGCCAGATCACGCCGAGCCCGGCGTTGAGCAGGGTCAGGATGCCGATCGACCAGAACAGCGCCGGCGCGACGGCGCCGTTCTTGCGCTGGCGGCCGGCCCCGATGCCGAGCAACGCCCCGATGACGAGGAGGACGACGAGCTTCACGCCGATCTTGACGTAGTTGAGGTCGCCATCAATGCCCCAGGGAGCGGCGAGCGCGAGGCCCGCCACGCCGGCGATCGCGAGGCCCCAGTCCATCGGGCGGATGATGCGTCGCCTGCCCACGGCTTCGACGACCCAGGCGCCGAAGAGGACCGCGAAACCGACGAGGTGGACGAGCACGACGATGTGACGCAGGGTTTCCATGCTGGTCACGCTAGGACGATCCCGTATCCGGCGCCAGCGAGGGCCGCCTCACCCGTCCGCCGAGTCCCCGGAACCGGTCACTGGTGTGTGGAACCGGTCACTGAGACCGCTACCGGTCACTGAGCCTGTCGAAGTGCACGAAGGACGAGCGCCGTGCGGATCGCGGCATCCGCCGCCTCGAAGCCCTTGTCCTCCTGCGAGCCGGGGAGTCCCGCGCGGGCGATGCCCTGCGCCTCGTCGTCGAGTGTCAGCACGCCGAAGCCGACCGGCTTGCCCGTGTCGATCGCGACGCGGGTGAGGCCGTCGGTGGCGGCGTTCGAGACGAAGTCGAAGTGCGGAGTGCCACCGCGGATGATGACGCCGAGCGCCACCACGGCGTCCGCGCCTGCGTCGAGCGCCGCCTTCGCCACGACCGGGAGCTCGAACGAGCCCGGGACGCGCACGAGTCGCCAGGTCGCTCCGGCCGCGTCGAGTGCGCGCTCGGCGCCGGCGATGAGGCCATCGGTGATGACGTCGTGCCAGGTGCCGGCGACGACGACGATGTCGAGTCCGGTTGCGTCGACGGGACCAGTGGTGGCCGGTGCGCCCTTGCCGCTCATCGGTCGTCTCCTTCGTGACGCTGAGCGCCGTCCTGCATGAGGGCCAGCGCGTCGGCGAGGTCCTCTTCGGCGATGATGTGTCCCATGCGGTCCCGCTTCGTGGCCAGGTACTGATGGTTGTTCGGGCCGACTCCCACCAGCAGCGGCACCTGCTCGACGATGTCGAGACCGAGCTCGCGCAGCTGGTTGGCCTTGTCGGTGTTGTTGGTCAGGAGCCGCACCTTCTCGATCCCGAGATCGGCGAGGATGCCCGCTGCCGCCGCGTAGTCGCGGGCATCGGCCGGGAGGCCGAGCGCGAGGTTGGCATCGACCGTGTCGAGTCCGCGCTCCTGCAGCGAGTAGGCGCGGAGCTTGTTGATGAGGCCGATGCCACGGCCCTCGTGTCCGCGCATGTAGATGACCACGCCGCCGTCCTGCTCGATCGCGTCCAGCGCAGCCTCGAGCTGCGGCCCGCACTCGCACTTCAGCGAGCCGAAGGCCTCACCGGTCAGGCACTCGGAGTGCACGCGCACCAGCGGCGCGGCGGTCAGCTCGCCCGAGACGACGGCGATGTGATCGGTGCCGGTGACCCGATCCTTGTACGCCAGGAACCGGAAGGAGCCGTGCGAGGTCGGAACACGGGATTCGGCGCGCAGGCTCACGCGGCGCTTGTGGGCGGGGCGCGCAGCGGCCGACACCGGCTCGGTCTCGTCGAGATAGGCGATGAGCTGCTCGATCGTGATCACCGGCACGCCGTCTCGCGCGCCGAGCTCGACGAGACCCGGAAGCCGCATCATCGAGCCGTCCTCGGCCACCACCTCGGCGATCGCGCCCACCGGCTCGAGCCCTGCCAGGCGGGTCAGCTCGACGGCGGCCTCGGTGTGGCCGGCGCGCTCGCGCACGCCGCCCTCGACGGCTCGCAGCGGCAGGATGTGACCCGGACGGATCACGCTGGCGGGCGTCGCCGACGGGTCGGCCAGCACGTTCAGCGTGTGCGCACGATCGGACGCGCTGATCCCGGTGGAATGGCGGTCGGCGGCATCGACACTGACCGTGTACGCGGTGCCGCGTGCGTCCTCGTTGTTCTCGACCATCGGCGGCAGGTCCAGCCGGTCCGCCCACTCGGCGGGCATCGGGGCGCAGATGAAGCCGCTGGACCAGCGCACGGTCCACGCGATCCACTCCGGAGTGGCGAGTTGGGCCGAGAGCACCACGTCGCCCTCGTTCTCGCGATTCTCATCGTCCGCGACGATGACGGGTCGGCCCGCGCGCAGCGCCTCGAGCGCGTCGGGGATCGTGGCAAGGCTCATTCCGAGCCTCCTTCCGTCGGTGCGGCCGCAGCCGCGGGGAACTCAGGGGCCGCCGTCGCAGCGGCGGGGGTGAAGGCGAGCAATCGCTGGACGTGACGTGCCAGGATGTCGGTCTCGATGTTCACGCGGTCGCCGGGCACGCGCGCGCCGAGGGTCGTGGCGGCGAGCGTCTCGGGGATCAGCGACACCTCGAACCACGCCGCGGCCGGCTCGGCACCGGCAGAGGCGGGGCTGGCGGCGCTCACCGTCAGCGAGACGCCGTCGACGGCGATCGAGCCCTTGTCGACCACCAGGGGGGCGAGCTCGCCCGGCAGCCCGATGCGCAGCACGCGCCACTGCGCGCCGGGACGCACTTCGAGCACCTCGCCGGTGCCGTCGATGTGGCCCTGCACGATATGTCCGCCGAGTCGCCCGTGCGCCGCCGTGGCGCGCTCGAGATTGACCGGGCGTCCGGGTGCGACCCCGACGAGCGTGGACATGTCGAGCGTCTGCTTCATGACGTCGGCCGTGAACCAGTCCGGGCCCTGGTCGACGACCGTGAGGCACACGCCGCTGACCGAGATGGAATCGCCGTGCGCGGCATCCGACACGACCCGGGGACCCGCGACCGTCACGCGCACGCCGTCACCCGACGGCTCGACGGCGGTGACCTGGCCGATCTCCTCCACGATTCCGGTGAACATCAGGCGTCTCCTTCTTGTTCGGCGTCGGCCGCGGCGGGTGCGCCGGGCGCTGTCTCGCCGTGAGGGGTGGCGACCACGAGCAGGTCGTCGCCGAGCGGCAGGACGCTCGCCACCGTCAGGCGGCGGGCGTGGGCGATGGTGTCGACGCCGATGTCGCGCACGGCGAGCATGTCGCCGCCGAGGAGGACCGGCGCGATGTACACGAGCAGCTCGTCGGCGAGTCCCTCGCGCAGGAAGGACGCGGCGACCGTCGGCCCGCCCTCCACGAAGACGCGGTGGGCTCCGCGCAGGCGCAGATCGTCCAGCACGGCGACCAGGTCGCCCGAGAACTGCAGGAAGCGGTGCGGGTGGCCGTGCAGCGCGGCGTCGTCGGGCACGGCGCGCGCGCCCAGGACGACCGGCACGGGCTGGTGGTCGCGCAGCGATCCGTCTTCGGCGCGTGCGGTGAGCGCCGGATCGTCGGCGAGCACCGTGCCGGTGCCGACCACGATGACATCGGCGAGCGAACGCCGTCGGTGCACGTCGGCGCGTGCTGTCGAGCCCGTGATCCACTTGCTCGTGCCGTCGGATGCCGCGGCCCGGCCATCGAGACTCTGCGCCCACTTGACCGTCACGTGAGGACGGCCCAGCCGCTGCACAGCGAGCCACGAGTCCAGCAGCTCGTGCCCCTCGCCGGAGAGGAGACCCGACTCCACATCGACCCCGGCCTCGCGCAGCCGCGAGCCGCCGCCCGAGGAGCGCGCGCCGGGATCGTCCACCGCGTAGACGACCCGGGCCACGCCTGCGGCGATGAGCGCTTCGGAGCAGGGTCCGGTGCGACCGGTGTGGTTGCAGGGCTCGAGGGTCACGACGGCGGTCGCCCCGCGGGCCGCGCCGGGGGCGAGTCGCGAGAGCGCGTCGACCTCGGCGTGCGGGGTTCCGGCCCCGCGGTGCCAGCCTTCGGCGAGGACCTCGCCGTCGGGCGAGAGCAGCACGGCGCCGACCTGGGGATTGACGCCCCGCGGGCCGCGCTCGGCGATCGCGAGCGCGCGGCGCATCGCGTCGCGTTCCGCTGTGCTCGCCATCCTGCTCCTCGTCTCGCCGGCTGTGAATTCGCAGCTCGGGCGCTCCGGGGCAGGGGAAGCGGCGGCGCGCGTGACGCCGCCCGTGCTGCCTCCCATCCGGACTAGCGACCGATGCCCTCTCGGACCTCTGTCGCATCACCGTCGGTTCCGGAATTCCACCGGATCGGCCAGGGCGGCATCCGAAACGGATGCTGAGCCTCGGCTCGCGGACTGTCACCGCCGGTTCGGATTCTCACCGACCCCGGAGCACGTTGATGCTCTCGAGTCTAGTCAACGCGCCCCTCGCCGATTCATTCCATGTCATCGCATGCAACGTGCACGCGTGGGACCGGGGCGCGGCGCGTCCCGGTATCGCCCGGCCGACGTAGCCTGGAAGCAGGGAAGGTGAGGCGATGACCACGGCAGGGGCACGCGGTTTCGAGCTGCTTCAGGCGCGTCCGTATGCGGACGTGCTGATCGTCGGCGGCGGCATCAACGGGCTGGCGACGTTCCGCGATCTCGCCCTGCAGGGCGTCGATGTCGCGCTCGTCGAGCGAGCGGACTTCGTGAGCGGCTCTTCGGCCGCCTCGTCGCACATGATCCACGGCGGCATCCGCTATCTCGAGAACGGCGAGTTCCGCCTCGTGCACGAGGCGGTCACCGAGCGCAACGGGCTGCTGCGCACCGCTGCGCACTATGTCCGGCCGCTGCAGACCACGATCCCCATCTTCGCCACGTTCTCGGGCATGCTCTCGGCGCCGCTGCGCTTCCTCCGGCACGGCGGCGGAAAGACACGCGAGCGCGGTGCCCTCCTCATCAAGATCGGGCTCGTCATCTACGACTCGTTCTCGCGCGGCGGCGGCCTGTTCGCCAGCGCCTTCGGGCACGGAACGGTGCCGCGTCACACCTTCCGCGGTCGCAAGCGCTCGCTGCGGGACCTGCCCGAGCTCAATCCGGACGTGAAGTACACCGCGACCTACTGGGATGCGTCGCTGCACGACCCCGAGCGGCTCGCGATCGACGTGCTGCGGGACGGCCGCGCTGCCGGAGGCGATCGTGCGCGCGCCGCGAACTACACGGCGGCGGTCGGCGTCGAGGGCGGCCGCGTCGTGCTGCGCGACGGCGAGACCGGCGCCGAGACGCCGTTCGCGGCATCCGTCGTCATCAACGCGTCCGGTCCGTGGACCGACCTCACCAACCTCGCGCTCGGCGACCCCACCCGTCACATGGGCGGGACGAAGGGCTCGCATATCGTGCTCGACCACCCCGAGCTGCTGGCCGCGACGGGTGGACGCGAGCTGTTCTTCGAGAACGAGGACGGGCGGATCGTCCTCATCTACCCCCTCAAGGGCCGGGTCCTCGTGGGGACCACCGACCTCGAGCACGACATGCGCGACCCGGTCGTCTGCACCGACGCCGAGGTCGAGTACTTCATCGACCTCGTGGCCCAGGTGCTGCCGGCGATCCGCGTCGATCGATCGCAGATCGTCCATCGCTTCGCCGGCGTGCGCCCGCTCCCCGGTCACGGCGAGCTGGCGCCCGGGTTCGTCTCGCGCGACTACCGCATCGAGGCCGCGCCGCTTCCGGGCGGGGATGCCACGGTGCTGAGCCTCGTCGGCGGCAAATGGACCACCTTCCGGGCGTCCGCCGAAGACCTGGCCGACCGCGCACTCGCGCTTCTCGCCCACCCGCGGCGCCGCTCCACCAAGGGCCTCGCGATCGGCGGAGGGCGCGGATACCCGGTGACCGAGCGGGCGCGGCAGCAGTGGATCGCGGGGCACACCGACGACCTTCCTGCGGCGCGGGTCGCCACGCTGCTCGATCGCTACGGGACGGTGGCCTCCTCGGTCATCGACGCCATCGCCGCCGCCGACGACGACGCGCCGTTCGAGCACGCGCCTGAGTACAGTACGGGGGAAGTGCGCCACCTCGCCGCGAGCGAGGATGTCGTGCACCTCGACGACGTCCTCATGCGGCGCACGAGCATCGCCTTCATCGGCGCGGCGACCCCCGCCGCCGTCGCCGAAATCGCCCGCGCCGTCGCGCCCGTCCTCGGGTGGGATGCCGCACGGACCGACGCCGAGACGACTCGGGCGCTCGCCGCCGTGCACGCCGCCGACCCGGCCGGGGCCGAGGCGTCCGCACGATAGCCTGACCGCACCCGTGAACGGCGCCCGGCGCTTCGATCGCGGGAACAGCGAGCGGGCGACGCCGCGAAGGCGCGGCTCGCAGAGAGGAGACGGCGTTGGCCGACCACGTCCTTGCCATCGACCAGGGCACCACATCGACTCGTGCGATCGTGTTCGATGCGGGAGGCGCGATCGTCTCGGTCGCACAGCGAGAGCACGAGCAGGTCTTCCCCCGGGCCGGCTGGGTCGAGCACGACCCGGTCGAGATCTGGACCAACACCGAGTGGGTGATCGCCGCCGCCCTGTCGCGGGCGCGGATCGCGGCATCCGGCGTCGCCGCCATCGGCGTGACGAATCAGCGCGAGACCGTGATCGTGTGGGAGAAGCGCACGGGGCGCCCGGTCTACAACGCGCTGGTGTGGCAGGACACCCGCACCCAGCCGCGCATCGATCAGCTCGCGCGCGATGGCGGCTCCGATCGCTTCGCGGAGACCACGGGCCTGCCGCTGGCGACATACTTCTCGGCGTCGAAGGCGGCCTGGATCCTCGACAACGTCCCGGGTGCCCGCGCTGCTGCGGAGGCGGGCCAGCTGCTGTTCGGGACCCCCGACACCTGGGTGGTGTGGAACCTCACGGGCGGCGCGCGCGGCGGCATCCACGTCACTGACGTCACGAACGCCTCGCGCACGCTGCTGATGGACCTGCGCACTCTGGACTGGTCGGACGAGCTCCTCGACGTCTGGGGGATCCCCCGCGCGATGATGCCCGACATCCGCTCGTCCTCGGAGGTCCTGGGGCACTCGCAGCTGCCGTCGGTGCTGGACGGCGTGGCGATCGCGGGCATCCTCGGCGACCAGCAGGCGGCGACCTTCGGGCAGGCCGCGTTCGACGCCGGCGAGTCGAAGAACACCTACGGAACCGGCAACTTCCTGCTCGTCAACACCGGCACCGAGATCGTGCGATCGGGCAGCGGCCTGATCACCACGGTGGCCTACCGCTGCGGCGACGAGCCGGCGCGGTACGCGCTCGAGGGCTCGATCGCCGTCACCGGCTCGCTGGTGCAGTGGCTGCGCGACAACCTCGGGATCATCCAGCGCTCGGAAGACGTCGAGACGCTCGCCGCCACTGTCGACGACAACGGCGGCGCCTACTTCGTTCCGGCTTTCTCGGGCCTGTTCGCACCGTACTGGCGGCCCGACGCGCGCGGTGCACTGGTCGGCCTCACCCGCTACGTCAACAAAGCCCACATCGCCCGCGCCGCGCTGGAGTCCACTGCCTTCCAGACCCGCGACGTCATCGACGCCGTCATCGCCGACACCGGCCGCGGCCTCGATGAGCTGCGCGTGGACGGGGGCATGACCCGCGACGACCTCCTGATGCAGTTCCAGGCCGACATCCTCGGCATCCCGGTCGTGCGCCCGAAGGTCGTCGAGACGACGGCGCTCGGCGCGGCGTACGCCGCCGGCCTCGCGACCGGCGTGTGGCGAGACCTCGACGAGCTGCGGACGCACTGGCGGGAAGACGTCCGCTTCGAGCCGCGGATGCCCGAGGAGGAGCGCGAACGCCGGTACCGGATGTGGCGCAAGGCCGTCGCGAAGTCGCTGGACTGGGTGGACGACGACGCGCGGGTGCTCATGGGCACGACCGGCGACTGAGGCGGGCTACTTCAGCAGCCGCGACAGCCGGCGGTCGGCGAGGATCTTGCCGCCCGTCTGGCAGGTGGGACAGTACTCCAGCGAGTTGTCGGCGAAGAACACGCTGCGCACCGTGTCGCCGCACACCGGGCACGTCGCGTCGCGGCGCCCGTGCACCTGCATGCCGCGGCGCTTGGCGTCCTTGAGCTCGGCAGGCGGCTTGCCGGATGCCGCGGCCACCGCCTCGGCCAGCGTCGCCGTCAGCGCGCCGTAGAGCCGGTCGACCTCGGCCCGATCAAGGCTCGCGGCCAGCGCGTACGGCGACATCTTCGCCGCGTGCAGGATCTCGTCGGAGTAGGCGTTGCCGACGCCGGCGATGACCGACTGGTCCCGCAGCACGCCCTTGATCTGCGTGCGGCGGCCCTCCAGCAGTGCGGCGAACGTCTCGCGGCTGAAACCGCGGTCGAGGGGATCGGGGCCCAGACGAGCGATACCCGGGACATCGGCGGGATCGCGCACGACGTACACCGCGAGCGACTTCTTGGTGCCGGCCTCGGTGAGATCGAAGCCCGACCCGTCGCTCAGTGCGACCCGGAGTGCGATCGGCGTCTTGCCCGGCTTGATGAGCGTAGGCGTCAGCTGGTCGGTGAAGCGCAGCCAGCCGGCCTTGGCGAGGTGGAACACGAGGTGGGGGCCGGTCGTGGCGAGGTCGATGAACTTGCCGTGACGCGACGCTCCGGTGATCTCGGTGTCGTTCAGGGCATCGATGGGCGGATCGTACGTCTTCAGCGCCGCGATGTTGGCGACCATCGTCCGGGTGATCCGCAGACCGGTCACCCGCTCGCCGAGGAAGTCGACGAGCCCCTGCACCTCCGGCATCTCGGGCATGGCCTCATCCTGCCATGGCGCACCGACGCGCCGACAGCCGGCGTTTCACGCTCGCCGGGCGCGGCACCGGCACGATCGGAGTCAGTCCTGCAGGACCGGCCAGGGCTGCGGCATCCGGTCGTCCGTCGTCAGCAGCCCGGCGATCCAGCCGTCGTCGCGTCCCTGCGGATTCACGAGCGCCCCGCGGAGCGTGCCCTCGTACCGGAAGCCGAGGCTGCGCGCGGCGCGGGCCGAGCCGATGTTGCCGACGACGGCACGCCACTCGATCCGGTGCAGGCCGGGGCCCTCGGACGCGAAGCCCCAGTCCACGACGGCCCGTGCGGCCTCGGTCAGCAGCCCGCGCCGGCGCGACCACGGCGAGACCCAGTAGCCGAGCTCGCCGCTGCCGGTTCCGTCGAGCCGGTACAGCCCGATCATGCCGGCGAGCACGCTGCCCTCGCGCATCGCCCAGGTCACGTGGGCTCCGCTTCTCCAGTCCGCGGCGACCTTCGGCACGAACTCCTCGGCGTGCCGGCGTTCGTACGGCGACGGGACCGTCGTGTACCGCTGGGTCTCGGCATCCTGGCAGGCGTCGTAGATCGCGTCGACGTCGTCGACCGTCGGAAGCGACAGCACCAGCCGCTCCGTACGCAGAATCACAGGCTCCACCTCGTTACCGTACAGCCCCGCCCCGGTTCGCAATTCAGTCTGCAACGGATGCCGAGGGGCGCCGCATTGGCGCGGAGTCCGCGAGCGCGCACACACGAGGTCTCACGCGGACTGAATTGCGAACCGTGGGTCGCTGGTTCCTCCCCAAAGGAGACGTGGTGCAGTGCTGCCCACAGTCCCGATGATCTCGAGGCGGATGTGGTCGGCCCGCAGGGAGACTGCGAACGTGCATGTGAAAACCCGCGCCGAACTTCTCGCATGCGGCTGGACCTCGCGGCAGATAACTGCGAGCGTCCGCACCGGGGTGGTGATTCGTGCCCGCCGGAACCGCTATGTGCTCGCCGACGCGCCGGACGACGTGGTGAAGGCGGTCCGGGTCGGCGGACTTTTGAGCTGCCTCTCGCTGCTGCGCGCGCTGGACGTCTTCGTCTTCGGGAAGCCGGATCTGCACGTTCACATGCTTCGCGGCGCGAGCCGCATGCGCTCGCCGAAGAGCGCGAGCAAGAAGCTGCCCGATCGCCGACGGCGAAAGATCACCCTTCACTGGCACGCGCTCGTCGTCGAGCCCGGTGCCGGATGTGTCAGCGTCTTGGACGCTCTGATCCATGCCGTGCGGTGTCAGCCGCCGCGGCATGCCGTTGCCTCGATCGACAGCGCGCTGAACAAGGGTCTGCTCGAAGTGGACGAGCTCGCCATTCTCTTCGGTGCCCTTCCGAAGCGCCATCAGATCCTGCGGGAATTCATCGACGGTCGAGCTCAATCCGGGCCTGAAACGCTTGTCCGGCTCATGCTGCTGACTCTCGGGTGCGAGTTCGCGCTCCAGGTGGAGTTCGGCGGAGTCGGCTTCGTCGACCTCGTCGCCGACGGCTGGCTCGTCATCGAATGCGACAGCAAGGCGCATCACAGCTCCTGGGAGCAGCAGATGAAGGACTACCGACGCGACCTCGAGCTGGCCAAGCGCGGCCTCTCGGTGCTGCGCCTCACCGCCGAGGACATCCTCTACAACCCCGATGAGGTGCTCGACGCGCTTCGGAGCCTTCTCCGCGGTCCTCGCCCCGTGGTGTGAGTCTCCGCGAGCAGCGCGTCTGCTCGGCACCTCTGACCCGTCGGCTGTTCGCAATTCAGTCTGGATCGGATGCCGGCCCTCACGATTCCGCGGATCTCCGGGGCGCGCCGCCTCCCTTCGCACGGCAGGGACTGAATTGCGAACGGGGGAGGGAGTCCTGGGTGGGGATCGGGAACCGTGACTGCGGCCGTGGAGGTTCGTCGCTCAGTCCGCACGGGATGCGACCGGCCGAGAAACCCCGGAGATCCCGGGATCGGGGCGGCGTCGCCCGCACCCGAGACTGAATTGCGAACGCGGCCGCCACTGAACGCGCCGGTCCGCACCGGGTCAGATGCGGCGGAGGAGGCCGACCTTGTCGTAGACGTCCGAAAGCGTGCGGCCGGACACCTCGTCAGCCTTGGCGGCGTTCACGGCGAGCACGCGGTCGAGCTCGGCCGGGTCGTCGAGCAGCTCGAGCGCGCGAGCGCGCACCGGACCGAACTCGTTCACCACCACCTCGGCGAGACCCTTCTTGAAGTCGCCGTAGCCGCGACCGGCGTACTCGTCCTCGATCGAGGGGATCTGGCGGCCAGTCAGGGCCGCGTAGATCACCAGCAGATTCGAGACGCCCGGCTTGGACTCCCGATCGTAGCGCACCGAGCCCTCGCTGTCGGTGACGGCGCGCATGATCTTCTTCGCAGACACCGCCGGGTCATCGAGCAGCCAGAGCACACCGGCATCGGACTCCGCGGACTTCGACATCTTCGAGGTCGGGTTCTGCAGGTCGTAGATGCGCGCGGTCTCCTGCTGGATGACCGGCATCGGCACCGTGAAGGTCGCGCCGTAGCGGCTGTTGAACCGCTCGGCGAGGTCGCGCGTCAGTTCGACGTGCTGCTTCTGGTCGTCGCCGACGGGCACGATGTCGGTCTGGTACAGAAGGATGTCGGCCGCCATCAGCACCGGATAGGTGAACAGTCCGACCGACGTGACGTCGGCCCCGTAGCGCTGCGACTTGTCTTTGAACTGCGTCATCCGGCCGGCCTCGCCGAAGCCGGTGACCGTGGACAGGATCCACGCCAGCTCGGCGTGCGCGGGCACGTGCGACTGCACGTACAGCGTCGACTTCGACGGCTCGATGCCGGCCGCGATGTACTGCGCGGCGGTGCGGCGAGTCTTCTCGCGCAGCTCGGCCGGATCGTTCGGCTGGGTGAGGGCGTGCAGGTCGACGACGGAGAAGAACGCGTCGTAGGTCTGCTGCAGGTCGCGCCACTGCATCAGGGCCCCGATGTAGTTGCCGATCTGGAGGGAGTCGGCCGAGGGCTGCATTCCGGAGTAGAGGCGCGGTTTGCTCACCTCACGATCCTAAGGGCGGCGGATGCCTCAGCCGGCCGCCGTCGGCAGCGCTCGGCGTTCGATGCCCTCGAGCAGGATGTCGAGGGCGAACTCGAACTCCGTCCGGTCGTCGCACCAGCCGAGCGTCCCGACCTCGTCGTCGTGGACGACATCGACCAGCATGGCTCGGACATTCGGCATGAGCTCGCCCAGCGCCGCGGCGGCGGCCGCGTCGACCTGGCCGTCAGCGCCGGGCGGGTCGTCGAGGATCAGCTCCTGCGAGAACCCGAACTGGCGACTGCCCAGGGTGTGCATCGCGTGATGGATGAGGTCCCACGACAGCCCGCCGGACCGCATGACGCCGACGTTGGTATCGACCCACGAGCCGAAGGCCGGTGTCATCGTGCCCCGGGCCTCCAGTGCGCGCGGCACCCACGAGTGATCCTGCAGCACGTCGCGGGCTGCGAGGATCCGTGCGCGGAGGTGCTCTCGCCAGGAGGCCGGCGGGGGAGTGGTCGCCGCTTCGGCGCGCCGGGCGACGTCTTCGAAGATGAGGTCGAGCGCGCCGGTGACGACGGCGTCCTTGCCCCGCACGTGGTAGTAGATCGACATCGGCTCGACGCCGAGCTGCTGGGCGAGCCGCCGCATGGTGAGGGCGTCGAGGCCGCTCTCGTCGGCGAGCCGGATCGCCTCTCGCAGAACCCGCTCGCGAGACAGCGGCACTCGTGCGGGCGTCGTCGCGGCCGTCGTCATTCGTGACCTCCTGTCTCCACGGTACCGCCCCGGCTCTGGCGCGAGCCTGACCGGAGTCGACCGGAGGGGGCTGGACGGCGGCTGATCGACGCGCTACCTTACGATGTAAGACTTACACCGTAAGGCTCGGTCATTCGAAAGGCGAGGCAATGGACACGACAGAGCGCCACACCGGCACATCCGCAGATCGAGCGGCGGCATCCGATTCGACGCGAACGATGCGCGCCGCCGTGTACCACCGGTTCGGCGGGCCGGACGTCGTCAGCATCGAACGGATGCCGCGGCCCGAGCCCCGCGCGGGAGAACTGCTCGTGCGGGTGCATGCCGCGAGCGTGAGCATCGCCGACCACCGGGTCCGCGCCCGAGATGTGCCGCGGGGTCTGCGGGTGCCGACGATGCTGGCCCTCGGCATCCGCCGGCCGAAGCACGCAGTGCTCGGCATGGATGCGGCCGGGGTGGTCGAGCGCGTCGGCGCCGACGTGACCGGCTTCCGCCCGGGCGACCGCGTCGTGCTGCTGCGCGGCGCGCGCTTCGGCTGCCACGCCGAGTACACGACCGTCTCAGCATCGGGGGCGGTGGCGCGCATCCCGGACGAGCTGTCGTTCCTCGACGCCGCCGCGCTCCCGTTCGGCTTCGGCACCGCCGAGACGTTCCTCGAGGCCGGAGGGGTCTCCGCCGGGAACGACGTGCTCGTCAACGGCGCTTCGGGAGCGGTCGGCTCGGCCGCGGTGCAGCTGGCGAAGCAGCGCGGTGCGACGGTCACGGCTGTCACCAGCGCCGGCAACGCCGGTCTGGTGCGCGAACTCGGGGCCGATCGCGTCATCGACTACGCCCGCGAGGACTTCGCCGCCGAAGCGGCCCGGTACGACGTGGTCGTCGAATGCGTCGGCAACGCGCCGTACCGCCGATCGGCACGAGCACTGCGCGCCGGCGGGGTGCTCCTGCTCGTGATCGCCGACCTCGCCGGGATGCTGGGTTCGAAGCTGCGGCCGGTGCGCGGGGGCATCCGGCGGATACAGGATGTCGGGGCCGTCACCGGCGCGCACCTCGAGCAGTTCGCGCGGCTGGCTGCCAGCGGTGCGATCCGCCCCGTGATCGACCGGGTCTACCAGCTCGACCAGATTCGCGAGGCCCACGCCTACGTCGACACCGGTCGAAAGCGCGGCAACGTCATGCTGCTCCTGGCTGATCAGACGGCCTAGTCCGGCGGCGCTCCGTCACGCCGTGGTGTGTCCGGGGCGCTACCGGCCGATCGCGTAGTCCGCGATGACCGGAGCGTGGTCGCTCCAGCGCGTGTCCCACGACGGGGCGCGCACCACGCGGTACTCCGTCACGCGGTCGCCGAGCGCCGGGGTGGCCAGGTGGTAGTCGATCCGCCACCCCGAGTCGTTGTCGAAGGCGCGGCCGCGCATCGACCACCAGGTGTACGGGCCGTCGACGTCACCGTGATAGCGACGGCCGACGTCGACCCAGCCGAGTCCCGTTCCCACCGAGCCGTCGGCGCCGGTCACGTCGGCGCCGGCCGCCCCGAAGAATCGGTCGAAGTACGCGCGCTCCCGCGGGAGGAACCCGGCCTTCTTGACGTTCCCTTTCCAGTTGCGGATGTCGAGCTCGCGGTGGCCGACGTTGAGATCGCCCATCACGAGCGCGAGGGGCGAGGCTGCCGCCAGCTGCGGCATCCGCTTCTCCATGGCATCGAGGAACGCCCACTTGGCGTCCTGCTTGGGCGTTTCGGCCTCGCCGGTGTGCACGTATGCGCTCACGACGATCAGCCGCTCGCCGTCGATGTCGAAATCGGCCTCGATCCAGCGCCCGGCGCTGTCCAGCGGCTCGGGGCCGAGCACGCGGCGGACTTCGACCGACGGCATCCGGCTCGCGACGGCGACGCCGGCTCGGCCCTTCGAGAGCGCCTCGTCGTTGACGATCTCCCAGCCCGGAAGGGCAGTGCGCAGCTCCTCTTCGGTGGCGCGCACCTCTTGCAGGGCCATCACGTCGATGTCGGCGGCGTCGAGCCACTCGAGCATGCCTTTGCGCGTTGCCGCACGGATCCCGTTGACGTTGACAGAGGCGATGCGAACACGGCGAGACACGTCCGCCAGCCTATCCGCGCCCGCCGACACGGGCGCGGCTCCGGTCACACCCCCGGGCGGCGCGGGGTGTCGTCCGCGGCCCCCGGAGGCGCGGCGTCCCGGGATCGTCGCGGCTTCTTCGCCGCGCTCGAGCTCGACGCCATCCCCCGGACCGCGGGCGGCGGCGCGGAGTCCTCCACCTGCCGAAGCTCCTCCTGCGCCTCACGGAGCGCCCGGTCGGCGAGCCAGGTGCGGTACCAGGGCGCCTGCGCCCGGGCGTCCTGAGCGGTGCGCACCCGCAGCTGCGCGGCCAGCAGCAGCGCCGCGTGCTCGGCGGCCAGGCGTTCCGCCTCGGTCTGGGGAAGCAGCACGACGTCATGGTCTCGGGCCGATACGGCGACCCACGCGGCGCCGACCAGCATGACGATTCCCAGCAGCCGGAACCACAGCAGCATCCCGATGAAGATCGCGAAGGTGGCCAGGAGCGGATTCGACGGCGTGTAGCTCAGCAGCAGTCCGGCGCCGAGCTGGAGGACCGAGATGCCGAGGCCGCCCAGCATCGCGCCCGGCCAGATGCGGCGCCACGGAAGCCTCGTCCCGGTCAGGAAGCGGAACAGGCCCGCCAGAGCGGTGGAGGTCACCGCGAAGCCGATCACGAGCGAGCCGATGCTGACGCTGACCTCGGTCAGGGCGGTGGTGTCGGTCCAGCCGATCAGGGAGAAGATCCACTTGATGGCCAGCGTGCCGATGGTGCTCAGCGCGGCGCCGAGGATGAGGGCGGCGCCGAAGATGAGCGCGGCGAGGAAGTCTCTGGCCTTGAGCAGGACGTAGCTGCGACGATCCGGGGGGATGGCGAAGAGCTCGCGGACCGCTCGGCGTGAATAGGTGACCCAGTCGATCGCCGTCCAGATGAGAGCGCCGAGGGCGATCACGCCGGTCCACCCCAGCACCCCGGAGTTCTGCGACGCGATCTGCTGCATCTGCTCGGGCGTGGCGATGCCGCCGCTGGGCGCGATCAGCCCCGGGATGTAGCTGTTGATGAGGTCGATCAGCGCATCGACCGCCTCCGTGCTGCCGCCGAGCCACAGCCCCGCGATCGCGAACACCAGGTAGATCGCGGCGAAGCACGCGAACAGCGCGACGTAGCTCACGCCCGCGCCGAGGAGGAAGCCGTTCTCGATCAGGAAGTGTCGCCACACCCGCACCGGGAACCAGGCGAGCGTCGCCTGTGTGATGCGCGTCGCGCGGTTGATCGGTGCGTCGAAGCGCTCGCGGAGCGACTGCTCGGTCTCTTCCCACCGGTCGCGGAGTGTCTCCTCCGCGCGTTGCGCGGCGTCCGCCGCCGCGCGGGCGTCGGGCGGGGGAGTGTGCGTCACGGTGTCAGGTTAGCGAGTCGAGTCCGTGACCGGCGGCAGGTCGCCGCTCGCGCGGGATGGCGCACGGTCCGGAGGCGTCGCACTCACGCTGCTCCGGAATCTGGGCACGGCGAACAGCACCAGGGCCAGCGCGACAGCGGGAAGCAGGAAAGCCGGGCCGAGACCGGGAGCGTCGGCGAGGAGGCCGATCACCACCGCGCCGAGGATCGCGCCGGCGTAGTTGAACAGATTGACGCGTGCGATCACCTGATCGCTGTGGACCGGAGCGAGGTCGCCGGCGGCCCCGAAGGTGACCGGGATCAGCACGCCGGCCGACGCGCCGGCCAGCGCGAACCCGATCACGGCCGCGGCGGGCATCGGCACCAGCGCCACGATCGCGCATCCGATCGCGGCCGTGCTCGCGGCGATCGCAACCAGCAGCCGGCGTCCGAGGGCGACGATGAGGCGGTCGGTCACCAGGCGGGTAACGAGCACCACGGCCTGGTAGGCCGCGTACCCCAGCGGCGCCACCCAGGCGAGCGCGGCGAGGTCGTCCTGCAGGTACACCGTGCTCCAGGTGCTCACCGCCGAGTCCGCGACGAAGACGGCGAGGATCACCAGGCCGAACACCCAGATCCCCGCGCGCGGCAGGCGGGCGCGTTCACCGGGTGGCAGCGCGTCGTCGACCGCGACCTCGCGTGCCGCCAGCCGCGCCACGACGATTCCGGCCGCGAGCGCGATCACGGCGGCACCGGCCAGCGCGATGCCGGCGGCGAGGGCGGATGCCGCGACCGCCGACACCAGCAGCGCTCCGACGATCGCAGCCGCCGTGGCTGCGGCGAAGAAGCCGCCCAACAGGTGCCTGCCGAACGCCCGCTGCACCGCCACGCCCTGCATCGCCGCGGCGGCGTCGACGCAGCCGAGCCCGATCCCGAAGACGGCGAACGCCGCCGCGAACACCGGGAACGGAGTGGGAAGCGCGATGACGGGGAACGCCACCGCCTGCACGACGAGCCCCAGCGTCAGTGCCGCCCTGCTGCCGTGCCGCACTGCGACCGCGTTCGCAAGCAGCGAGCCGAGGGCCGCGGTCAGGGCGACGCCGAGCACCAGCAGCGAGACGACCGTGTCGTCGACCGACTGGCGCGCCTTCAGCGCCGGAAGCGAGGTCACGACCACGGCGTAGCCGAGACCCTGAGCCGCGTAGGCGCCCGTTATCGCGAGGCGCGCGCGGCGCAGCGCGAGAGAGGTCTGCCGATCCGGCGCGTCGTTGCGCCGCGGAGCGGTCATCGGCCCGCTACGGGCGTCCGCGCAGCACGGCCTGCTTGACCTCGGCGATGGCCTTGGTCACCTCGATGCCGCGAGGGCATGCCTCGGTGCAGTTGAAGGTCGTGCGGCAGCGCCAGACGCCCTCCTTGTCGTTGAGGATGTCGAGGCGCACATCACCGGCGTCGTCGCGCGAGTCGAAAATGAAGCGGTGCGCGTTGACGATCGCGGCGGGGCCGAAGTACTGGCCGTCGGTCCAGAACACCGGGCACGACGAGGTGCACGCGGCGCACAGGATGCACTTGGTGGTGTCGTCGAAGACCTCGCGGTCGACGATCGACTGCACGCGCTCCTTGCCCGGCTCGGGGGTGGAGTTCGCGATCAGGAACGGCTGCACCTCGCGGTAGGAGGCGAAGAACGGCTCCATGTCGACGATGAGGTCCTTCTCCAGCGGCAGGCCCTTGATCGCCTCGACGTAGATCGGCTGCGAGATGTCGAGGTCCTTGATGAGCGTCTTGCACGCCAGACGGTTGCGCCCGTTGATGCGCATGGCGTCCGAGCCGCAGATGCCGTGCGCGCACGACCGGCGGAACGACAGCGAGCCGTCGACCTCCCACTTGATCTTGTGCAGGGCGTCGAGGACGCGGTCGGTGGAGTAGAGCTCGACGTCGTAGTCGACCCAGCGCGGCTCTTCGTCCACCTCGGGATCGAAGCGGCGGATGATGAAGGTGACCAGGAACGACTGGATGCCGGTGTCGCTGGCGGCGGCATCCTGTGCGCTGTCCTGCGACTCGGCGTCGGTGCGCTCGATGACGTCTGTGGCCGTGGTCGCCATCAGTACTTCCTCTCCAGCGGCGGGTAACGCAACTCGCCGGCCTCGTTCTTCGTGAAGACGACGGGCTTCCAGTCGAGGCGGATGTGGTCCTCGGAGTGCGAGGACGCCGCGTCACCCGAAAGGTACGCCATCGTGTGCTGCATGTAGTTCTCGTCGTCGCGCTGCGGGAAGTCGTCGCGCATGTGACCGCCGCGGCTCTCCTTGCGGTTGCGTGCGGTGACCACCACGACCTCGGCGATGTCGAGCAGGAAGCCGAGCTCGACCGCCTCGAGCAGGTCGGTGTTGTACCGCTTGCCCTTGTCGTCGACGTGGATGTTCTGGAAGCGCTCGCGCAGCTCTTCGATGACGAGGAGCACCTCGCCGAGCGACTCGTCGGTGCGGAACACCTGCGCCTTGCGGTCCATCTCGTCCTGCAGCTTCTTGCGCAGCACGGCGATCCGCTCGGTGCCCTGGTTGTTGCGAAGGCCCTCGATGAGGCCGCGCACCTCGGCGGCGGGGTCCTCGGGGAGCGGCACGAACTCGGCGGTCTTGACGTACTCGACCGCGTTGCGGCCGGCGCGCTTGCCGAAGACGTTGATGTCGAGCAGCGAGTTGGTGCCGAGGCGGTTCGACCCGTGCACCGAGACGCACGCGCACTCGCCGGCCGCGTAGAGGCCGGGGACGACGGTCGTGTTGTCGCTCAGCACCTGAGCGTCGTTGTTGGTCGGGATGCCGCCCATGGCGTAGTGCGCCGTGGGCATGACCGGAACCGGCTCGACGACCGGGTCGACGCCGAGGTAGGTGCGCGCGAACTCGGTGATGTCGGGGAGCTTGGTCTCGAGCACCTCGGCGCCCAGGTGCGTGCAGTCCAGCAGCACATAGTCGCGGTGAGGTCCGGCGCCGCGGCCCTCGGCGACCTCCTGGACCATGCACCGGCTGACGATGTCACGCGGGGCGAGGTCCTTGATGGTCGGCGCATAGCGCTCCATGAAGCGTTCGCCCGACACGTTGCGAAGGATGGCGCCTTCGCCGCGCGCGCCTTCGGTGAGCAGGATGCCGAGACCGGCGAGACCGGTCGGGTGGAACTGGAAGAACTCCATGTCTTCCAGCGGCAGGCCCTTGCGCCAAATGATGCCGACGCCGTCGCCGGTGAGGGTGTGCGCGTTCGACGTCGTCTTGAAGATCTTGCCGAACCCGCCCGTGGCGAAGATCACGGCCTTCGAGTGGAAGACGTGCAGGTCGCCGGTGGCGAGCTCGTACGCCACGACGCCGGCGATCTCGGTGCCGCCGCCCTCGCTCTGCACCGTGATGAGGTCGAGCACGTAGAACTCGTTGAAGAAGTTGATGCCGAGCTTCACGCAGTTCTGGAACAGCGTCTGCAGGATCATGTGGCCGGTCCGGTCGGCCGCGTAGCACGCGCGGCGCACCGGCGTCTTGCCGTGGTCGGCGGTGTGCCCGCCGAAGCGGCGCTGGTCGATCTTGCCCTCGGGGGTGCGGTTGAACGGCAGACCCATGTTCTCGAGGTCGATGACCGCGTCGATCGCCTCCCGGGCGAGGATCTCGGCCGCGTCCTGGTCGACGAGGTAGTCGCCGCCCTTGACGGTGTCGAAGGTGTGCCACTCCCAGGAGTCCTCTTCGACGTTGGCCAGCGCCGCGGCCATGCCGCCCTGCGCGGCGCCGGTGTGCGAGCGCGTCGGGTAGAGCTTCGAGATGACCGCCGTCCGCGCGCCGGGTCCGGCTTCGATCGCCGCACGCATGCCGGCGCCGCCGGCACCCACGATGACGATGTCGAACTGGTGGTAGTGGACGCCGTCTCGGACGTAGCTGTCGATGCTCTGGGTGGTCACTCTCAGTGCTTTCGGTGGGGGAGGATCTCGGTCGTTGCCCGCGCTACGCGCAGAGCTCCTGCAGCCAGTCGGCGCTCGTGTCGCTCAGGCCCAGGCACGGGTCGAAGGTGAACACCACGAGCGTGCCGAGGACGATGAGGAACCCGGCCGAGAGCCACAGCGCCCACACCAGGACGGTGCGCGTGCGCTTGTGCGTGACGTAGTCGTTGACGATGGTGCGCATGCCGTTGGCGCCGTGGATGAGGGCGAGCCACAGCATCAGCACGTCCCACCACTGCCAGAACGGCGAGGCGAACTTTCCGGCGACGAAGGCGAAGTCGATGCCGTGGATGCCCTCGCCGAGCATGAGGTTCACGAAGAGGTGGCCGAAGATGAGGATCACGAGCAGGACGCCCGAGGCCCGCATGTAGATCCAGCCCCACTTCTCGAGGTTGGGACCGCTGCGGCGGACGGGGGTGTGGGGAGCGCGGGGGTCGGCGATCGTCGTCATGTCAGTGACCTGCCATCTCGCTGAACACGTTGATGAGGTGGCGCGGCGTGAAGCCGAGCATCGTGACGACCCACAGGCCCAGCACGCCCCACCACAGCTGCCGCTGGTGACGGGTGGCCCACGACCAGAAGTCCACGAGGATGATCCGCAGCCCGTTGTAGGCGTGGTAGGCGATCGCGCCGACGAGGGCGACCTCGCCGATGCCCATGATCGGGTTCTTGTAGGTGCCGATCACCGCGTCGTAGGCCTCGGGCGAGACGCGGATCAACGCGGTGTCGAGCACGTGCACCAGAAGGAAGAAGAAGATGGCGACGCCGGTGATGCGATGCAGCACCCACGACCACATGCCTTCGTTCCCGCGGTACAGAGTGCCGCGGGGGACTCGGGAAGTGGTCTCGGATACCGACGGTGCGATGCGTGCTGGAGCAGACACGGCCGTCCTCCCTGGATCGAACACGATGGGGCGGATCTCTGTCCCTGGCGGACAGGGCCCCTAGGTGGCCCGGGGCACGGGGCTCGGGCCATCGGCGTCACGCGGGCGCTGTCGTCCATCCTATTCCCGCATTTCACGAGGGGGCGACGAAGGCCCGCCTTACCATCCCTTCTTACGGAGGGATCTTCACCAGCGTGAAGAACGGCGTTTGTTTCACCCCGGCTACTGTGTGAGTCATGCCTGAACCGATCGAGGACTTCTACGCGGTGATCCCCGCCGGCGGCATCGGCAGCCGGCTGTGGCCGCTCTCGCGCGCCGATGCCCCCAAGTTCCTGCACGACCTGACCGGTTCGGGTCGGACGCTGCTGCGCGACACGTGGGACCGGCTCGAGCCGCTTGCCGGCGCCGATCGCATCGCGGTCGTCACCGGCCGCGCGCACCGTGCCGCCGTGGAGCGGGTGCTTCCGGGCATCCCCGACAAGAACGTGTTCCTCGAGTCCGAGCCGCGCGACTCGACCGCCGCGATCGGGCTCGCCGCGGCGATCCTCTCGCGCCGCAACCCCGACGTCATCATCGGCTCGTTCGCCGCCGACCATGTGATCCGGGTGCCGCAGCTGTTCGACTGGGCCGTGCGCCAGGCGGTCGCCACCGCGCGCGAGGGCTACATCTGCACCATCGGCATCCAGCCGTCCGAGCCGTCGGTCGGCTTCGGATACATCAAGAAGGGCTCCGCGCTCGCCGTCGACGGCGCTCCCGAGGCCGCTCTGGTCGACAGCTTCGTCGAGAAGCCCGACCTCGAGACGGCGAAGGAGTACTACGCCGATCGCAACTACCTGTGGAACGCGGGCATGTTCATCACGCGCGCCGACGTGCTGCTCGGCGAGATCGCCGAGAACGAGCCGCACCTGTACGCCGGCCTCATGGACCTCGCCGAGGCGTGGGACGACCGCGAGCTGCGGGGACCGGTAGTCGATCGCATCTGGCCGACGCTGACGAAGATCGCGATCGACTACTCCGTCGCCGAGCCCGCAGCCGCGCGCGGCCGGCTCGCCGTGATCCCCGGGCACTTCGACTGGGACGATGTCGGGGACTTCGCCAGTCTCGCCAAGCTGAACTCGGGCGGCCGCAAGAACGACCTCGCCATCCTCGGCGAGAACGCCCGGGTTCTCTCCGACGCGGCCAGCGGCATCGTGGTCAGCCAGACGCGGCGCGTGATCAGCCTCATCGGAGTGCGCGACATCGTGGTGGTCGACACCGAGGACGCTCTCCTCGTCACCACGAGCGAGCACGCGCAGCGCGTGAAGGGCGTCGTGGACGCGCTCAAGCTGAGCGGCCGCGGCGAGGTGCTCTGACCCGCCTGCTCGATGAGACGGGATGCCGCGGGTCGCGGCATCCGGTATCGGCCGTGTATCGCGAGGTTGCGTCTTTGTAACCATTCCCTCGCGGGGGTGCTCGACGTATGCAACTTCCGCGACACAGTGGGTAACTTTGTGCAGTCCCCCGTGAAGGACGCGGGGCCACCTATGTGGAGGCTGAGTTGACCATCTCACGCACCAAGAAGCTCATCGGCGTCACAGCCGCCGCGGGCTTGCTCATCGCCCTTGCGGGCTGCGGCTCCGCGCCCGAAGCGGACCCGACCGAAGGCGGCGACGCCGGCAACGTCGTCGAAGGCTTCACCCCCTGCCTCGTCTCGGACGACGGCGGCTTCAACGACAAGTCGTTCAACCAGTCGGCGCTCGAGGGCATGGAGCGCGCGGCGGAGGAGCTCGGAGTCGAGGCGATCGAGGTCGAGTCCAGCTCGGCGAACGACTACGCCCCGAACCTCGAGAACCTCATCGCCGAGGGCTGCACCTTCATCGTGTCGGTGGGCTTCAAGCTTTCAGCCGACACCATCACCTCGGCCAACGCCAACCCCGACGTCAGCTACGCGATCATCGACGACTGGGCTGACAACACGGGCGCGACCAACGACGAGGGCGACGACATCGGCGACGGCACCACCGACGCGCCGAACATCAAGCCCCTCATGTTCGACACCGTGCAGGCCGCGTACCTCGGCGGCTACGCCGCTGCCGCATGGTCGGCGCAGTCCGGCGTCAACAAGGTCGGCACGGTCGGCGGCATCCCGATCCCGCCCGTCACGATCTTCATGGACGGCTTCGTCCAGGGCGTCGAGAAGTACAACGAGGACAAGGGCGCCGCGGTCGAGACCCTCGGCTGGGACGTCGACTCGCAGCAGGGCTCGATGACCGGCGGCTTCCAGGCCAACGACACCGCCAAGCAGGCGATGCAGGGCATCCTCGACCAGGGCGTGGACGTCATCCTGCCCGTCGGCGGCCCGATCTACCAGAGCGCGCGTGACGCCATCACCGACGGCGGCTCCGGCACCGTCATGCTCGGCGTCGACTCCGACCTCGCCGTGGCCGACCCGTCGGTCGCCGACATGGTGCTGGTGTCGATCATGAAGCGCATCGACGAGGCCGTCTACCAGGCCACCCTGGAGGCCTCCACCGGTGAGCTCGACGTCGCGCCGTACGTCGGCACGCTCGAGAACGAGGGCGTCGGACTGTCGGGCTTCGGCTCGTTCGAGTCGCAGCTGCCCGAGGGTCTCGCCGACGAGCTGGCGACCCTGCAGGACCAGATCATCTCGGGCGAGCTCGAGGTGACCTCGCCCAGCTCGCCGTAAGGCAGCGGGTACCGCGACGCGGCCGGGTGGACTCCACCCGGCCGCGTCCGTGCGGGGACCGTGTGACGGGAGGGCCTGCGGCCGGCCGGATCTCTGGTGCCGTGGGCGAACGGATATATAAGGTGCACATATGAAGCTCGAGCTGCGCGGGATCACCAAGCGCTTCGGCTCCCTCGTGGCCAACGACCACATCGATCTGGTGGTCGAGCCCGGGGAGATCCACGCCCTGCTGGGCGAGAACGGGGCGGGCAAGTCCACCCTGATGAACGTGCTCTACGGCCTCTATCAGGCCGACGAGGGCGAGATCCTGCTGGACGGCGCCGTCCAGCGGTTCCGCGGGCCGGGCGATGCCATGGCCGCCGGCATCGGCATGGTGCACCAGCACTTCATGCTCATCCCCGTCTTCACCGTCGCCGAGAACGTCATGCTCGGCCACGAGGACACCAAGGGTCTGGGCGCCCTCGACCTCAACAAGGCCCGTGCCCACGTTCGCGCGGTGGCCGACCGATTCGGGTTCGAGGTCGACCCCGATGCGCTCGTCGGTGACCTGCCGGTCGGCGTTCAGCAGCGCGTCGAGATCATCAAGGCGCTCTCGCGCGACGCCAAGGTGCTCGTGTTCGACGAGCCCACCGCCGTGCTCACGCCGCAGGAGACCGACGAGCTGATGGCCATCATGCGTCAGCTGCGCGATGAGGGCACCTCGATCGTCTTCATCACCCACAAGCTCCGCGAGGTGCGCGCGGTCGCCGACCGCATCACCGTGATCCGCCTCGGAAAGGTGGTGGGGGAGGCATCCCCGACCGCCTCGAACGCCGAGCTGGCCTCGCTCATGGTCGGTCGCGCGGTCGAGCTGACCGTCCAGAAGGATGCGCCGCGGATCGGCCAGGGCGCCGGCCTCGAGGTCCGCGACCTGCGGGTCACGACCGCCGCCGGCACCGTCGTCGTCGACAGCGTGAGCTTCGAGGCGCGGCCCGGCGAGATCCTGGCGATCGCCGGCGTCCAGGGCAATGGTCAGACCGAGCTGGTCGAGGCCATCGTCGGCCTGGCCGAGCGGGTCACCGGCTCGATCCAGCTCGACGGCGTCGAGCTGGTCGGCAGGAGCGTGCGCGCGCTCCTCGACGAAGGCGTCGGTTTCGTGCCTGAGGACCGCACCGAGGACGGACTCGTCGGCGGCTTCTCGGTCGCCGAGAACCTCATCCTCGACCGCTCCGGCGACAAGGAGTTCGTCTCGGGCGGCACGATCCGCCGCGCCGTGCTCGACGACTTCGCGCAGGACCGCATCGCCGAGTACGACATCCGGACGCAGGGTCCGGGTGTCCCCGCGGGCACACTGTCGGGCGGCAACCAGCAGAAGGTCGTGATCGCTCGCGAGATGAGCCGCGATCTGAAGCTCCTGGTCGCCGCGCAGCCGACGCGCGGCGTCGACGTGGGCTCCATCGAGTTCATCCACACGCGCATCGTCGAGACACGGGATGCCGGCATCCCGGTCGTGGTCGTCTCCACCGAGCTGGACGAGGTCGCTGCCCTCGCCGACCGCATCGTGGTGATGTATCGCGGCGCGATCATCGGCATCGTGCCCGGCGACGCACCGCGAGACCTGCTCGGCCTCATGATGGCCGGCGAGAAGCCAGAGGAGGCCGCCGCGTGAGCGATCAGACACCCGGGGCCGGTCCCGAGCCGCTGAAGGGGCTGCCGCCCGAGCAGCTGCCCTCGGTGTCGGGACCCCTCACCGGCTCGCCGAGCCCGGCCGACGTCCCTGCGGCACCGCGCCAGAACGTCTTCATCAAGGACCTGCTCCGCAGCAGCTGGGTCACCACCCTGCTGGCGATCGTCGTGGCGATGATCGTGGGCGGCATCCTGATGGCGCTCACCGATGAAGAGGTGCGAGAAGCATCGGGGTACTTCTTCGCCCGCCCCGGCGACACCCTCGGCGCCGTCTGGAACGCCGTGTACGGCGGCTACGAGGCCATGTTCCGCGGGGCGATCTTCAACCCGCGCGCGAACGACTTCGCGACCCAGATCCGGCCGCTGACGAACACCCTCGGGTTCGCGGCTCCGCTGATCGCCGCGGGTCTCGGTGTCGCACTGGCGTTCCGCGTGGGCCTGTTCAACATCGGCGGCCGTGGTCAGATCCTCATCGCGTGCGCGGTGGCGGCGCTGCTGACCTTCAACCTCGACCTGCCGATCTTCCTCCAGCTGCCGCTCACGCTCGCGGCCGGCATCGCCGGCGGCGCGATCTGGGGCGGCATCGTCGGCGTGCTGAAGGCCCGCACCGGTGCGCACGAGGTGATCCTCACGATCATGCTCAACTACGTCGCGTTCTACCTCGTGACGTGGATGGTGCGCACCCCCGGCATCCTGCAGCGCCCCGCCGGCGACCAGCCGATCTCGGGGGCCACGCCCGCGAACGCCCAGTTCCCCGAGCTCCTCGGGCCGCGGTTCCCGCTGCTGGACTGGGGCTTCGTCATCGTCATCGGCGCGACGGTGTTCGTGTGGTGGCTGGTGGAGCGCTCGAGCCTCGGCTTCCGCCTGCGCGCGGTGGGCGAGAACCCGCACGCGGCGCGCGCGGCGGGCATCTCGGTGCAGCGCATGTACATCTACGCCATGCTCTTCGCCGGCGGTCTCGCGGGTCTGGCGGGCATGAACCAGATCCAGGGCTCGGTCACCACCGGCTTCGACGGCCTCATCGACGCCGGCATCGGCTTCGACGCGATCACGGTCGCGCTCCTGGGCCGCAGCCGCGCGTGGGGCGTGTTCGCCGCCGGCATCCTGTTCGGCGCACTGAAAGCGGGCTCGTTCACGATGCAGGCCTCGCAGGACATCCCCGTCGACATCGTGCTCGTCGTGCAGTCCCTCATCGTGCTGTTCATCGCCGCTCCGCCCCTCATCCGCACGATCTTCTTCCTTCCGAAGACGGATGCCGAGAAGGCCGCCAAGGCGAGAGCCAAGGCCGCGAAGAAGGCGGTGGCGGCATGACGCTCACATCCGCTCCCGCGCCGACGCCCGCCGGCACCGTGCAGCTGGCCACCGTGAAGGTGCGGCACTTCAAGATGCCGATCACGCTGGCCATCGCCACGATCCTCATCGGGCTGCTCTTCCTGCTCGTGCCGCGCGACGGCGTCAGCACCTTCCGGCTCGGCGACCCGGCATCATCGATCGGCCTGCCCAATGTCAGCGTCCCGACGGCGCTGACGAGCTGGATCGTCTTCGCGATCCTGGTCGTCTTGACGCTGTGGG
Organism: Microbacterium yannicii PS01; assembly: GCF_000304335.1. Lineage (GTDB taxonomy): Bacteria > Actinomycetota > Actinomycetes > Actinomycetales > Microbacteriaceae > Microbacterium > Microbacterium yannicii_A. Next base: position 77,448 of record NZ_CAJF01000004.1, read on the forward strand.
CGTTCTGGGAGGCCTACTCGTACCGTCGTCCCGGCCTCTGGCTGGCGATCGTCTTCGGTGTGCTGGCCGTCTTCGGGTTCCTGGTGTGGGCGGCCGCCGGAGGTCTCGTGCCGGTCACGGGGCTGCTGTTCGGGGCCCTCTCGCTGTCGGTGCCGCTGATCTTCGGCGCCCTCGGCGGCGTCATCGGTGAACGCGTCGGCGTCGTGAACGTCGCGATCGAGGGCCAGTTCCTCTTCGGCGCATTCAGCGCCGCACTCCTGGCGAGCATCACCCACAACCCGTTCGTCGGGCTGGTCGGTGCGATGGTGGGCGGCGTGCTGGTCGCGTTCGTGCTCGCCGCGTTCTCGATCAAGTACCTCGTCGACCAGGTCATCGTCGGCGTCGTGCTCAACGTGCTGGTCACCGGGCTCACCGGTTTCCTCTACGGCGCGCTGCTCGTGCCGAACGAGGCCGAGCTGAACCGGCCGGTGCGCTTCACGCGGTGGGAGATCCCGCTCCTCGGCGACATCCCGATCATCGGCCCCGTGCTGTTCAACCAGACGTTCATCGTCTACCTGATGTACATCACGGTGGCCGTCGTGGCGTGGGGCCTGTACCGCACGCGGTGGGGCCTCCGGCTCCGCGCCGTGGGCGAGCACCCGCAGGCGGCCGACACCGTGGGTATCAAGGTGAACTCCACCCGCTTCTGGAACGTCTCGCTCGCGGGTGCGATCGCCGGCATCGGGGGCGCGTACTTCACCCTCGTCTCGGTCGGCCAGTTCACGAAGGAGATGACCGCGGGGCTCGGCTTCATCGCCCTCGCCGCCGTGATCTTCGGGCGGTGGGACCCGATCCGGGCGACGCTGGCCGCGCTGCTGTTCGGGTTCGCGACGAACCTGCAGAACCTGCTGACGGTGCTGCGCACGCCGATTCCGAGCGAGTTCATGCTGATGCTGCCGTACATCGTGACGATCATCGCGGTGGCTGGTTTCGCAGGGCAGATCCGAGGTCCGGCCGCCGCCGGCAAGCCGTACATCAAGGGATGACTGTGACCGATATCGACTGGGATGAGCTGCGGTCCGCCGCGACCGATGCGATGAAGCGCGCCTACGCGCCGTACTCGCGATACAAGGTGGGTGCTGCGGCGCTGGTCACCGACGGGCGCATCGTGACGGGCTGCAACGTCGAGAACGCGTCCTACGGCGTCACGCTGTGCGCCGAGTGCGGGCTCGTCAGCGAACTGGCGATGTCAGGCGGCGGAGGCCTCGTGGCCTTCGTCTGCGTCAACGCACAGGGCGACACGATCATGCCGTGCGGCCGGTGCCGCCAGCTGCTGTACGAGTTCGCGATCCCGGGCATGCTGCTCGAGACGGTCTCGGGCATCCGCACCATCGACGAGGTGCTGCCCGACGCCTTCGGTCCCCGCGATCTCGAGGACGCAGGGCGATGACCGCCAGCGCGAGCGCTGAACCTGTCACAGGGCACGGACCGGGCGTCGAACCCCATGACGCCGTCGACGTCATCCGCACCAAGCGCGACGGGGGAGCCGTCTCGGACGGCGCGCTGCGCTGGATGATCGACGCGTACACCCGCGGCTACGTCGCCGATGCGCAGATGGCGGCGTTCGCGATGGCGGTGCTGCTCAACGGGATGACGCGCGAAGAGGTGCGCGTCATGACCGCCGCCATGATCGCCTCGGGCGAGCGGATGAGCTTCGCCGGTTTGGGCAAGCCGACCGTCGACAAGCACTCGACCGGGGGCGTCGGCGACAAGATCACGCTGCCGCTCGCACCGCTCGTCGCCTGTTTCGGCGTGGCCGTGCCACAGCTGTCGGGGCGGGGCCTCGGGCACACCGGAGGCACGCTGGACAAGCTCGAGTCCATTCCCGGATGGACCGCCGCGCTCACGAACGACGAGCTCTTCGCGCAGCTGCGCGAGGTCGGTGCGGTCATCTGCGCCGCCGGGTCCGGTCTCGCGCCGGCCGACAAGAAGCTCTATGCGCTCCGCGACGTCACCGGCACGGTCGAGGCCATCCCGCTCATCGCCTCGAGCATCATGTCGAAGAAGATCGCCGAAGGCACCGATTCGCTCGTGCTCGACGTGAAGTTCGGCTCGGGCGCGTTCATGAAGGACGTCGACAAGGCCCGTGAGCTGGCCCGCACGATGGTCGAGATCGGCACCGACTCGGGTGTCGCCACGACGGCTCTCCTCACGGACATGAACACGCCCCTCGGCCTTGCGATCGGCAATGCCAACGAGGTGCGCGAGTCGGTCGAGGTCCTCGCCGGAGGCGGACCCGCCGACGTCGTGGAACTGACCCTCGCTCTGGCGCGAGAGATGCTCGCGCTCGCAGGGCAGCCGGACGCCGACGTCGAGGCGGCGCTGAAGGACGGCCGCGCGATGGACGCCTGGCGCGAGATGATCCGGGCGCAGGACGGCGATCCGGATGCCGCGCTCCCCGCTCCGCGCGAGACCCACACCGTCACTGCGACCGAGACGGGCTTCGTCACGGGAATGGAGGCGCTGCCCTTCGGCATCGCCGCCTGGCGCCTCGGCGCCGGACGCGCGCGTGCGGAGGACCCCGTGATGCACGCGGCGGGGATCGACCTGCACGTCAAGCCCGGCGATGCGATCTCGGCCGGTCAGCCGCTGTTCACCCTCCTCGGCCATGACGCCCACCGGTTCGAGCGCGCGATGGACGCGCTCGAAGGCGCCTGGTCGATCGGCCCCGACGCGCCCGACCCGCGGCCGCTCGTCCTCGAACGCATCACGGAATAGGCTGAGCGGGGCCTTCCCGACCCCCCACGAGGAGAACACATGCCCATCGATCAGCACGGCGACGCCCTCCTCGACGGCACCTCGATCCGGGCGCTGCCGAAGGTCTCGCTGCACGATCACCTCGACGGCGGCGTGCGGCCGCAGACGATCATCGAGCTCGCCGACGCGATCGATCTGGAGGTGCCCGAGACGGACGCCGACGACCTCGCGGACTGGTTCGCCGAGAAGAGCGATTCGGGGTCGCTCGTGGAGTACCTCAAGACTTTCGACCTGACCACCGGCGTCATGCAGACGCGGGAGGGGCTCACGCGCGTCGCGCGCGAGTTCGTCGAGGACCTCGCCGCCGACGGCGTCATCTACGGCGAGGTGCGCTGGGCACCCGAGCAGCACCTGTCGAGCGGGTTGTCGCTCGACGAGGCCGTCGCCGCCGTGCAAGAGGGCATCGAAGAGGGCGAGGACGCCGCCGAGCGTCAGGGGCGCGACATCCGCGTGGGTCAGCTCATCACCGCGATGCGTCACACCGACCGGTCGCTCGAGATCGCGAAGCTCGCCGTGCAGTGGCGCAGCCGCGGCGCCGTCGGCTTCGACATCGCCGGGCCCGAGGACGGCTTCCCGCCCTCCCACCATCGCGAGGCGTTCGACTACCTCGCTTCGGAGTTCTTCCCCGCCACCGTCCACGCGGGCGAGGCCGCGGGCCTCGATTCCATCCGATCGGCCCTCATCGACGGCCGTGCGCTGCGCCTCGGCCACGGCGTGCGCATCGCCGAGGACCTCGAAGTCGTGTCGCGGGCCGGCGAGGAGGTGCTCGTGCAGTTCGGCGAGCTCGCCCGCTGGGTCCGCGATCGCGAGATCCCTCTCGAGCTCTCGCCGTCGTCGAACCTGCAGACCGGCGCGATCGAGCGCTGGGGCACGACCATGGAAGACCACCCCTTCGACCTGCTCTACCAGCTCGGCTTCTCAGTGACCGTGAATGTCGACAACCGCACGATGAGCCGCACCTCCCTGACGCGGGAACTGGCTCTCCTGGCCGAGACGTTCGAGTACGGCCTCGACGACCTCGAGGTCTTCCAGCTCAACGCGGCGGCCGGCGCGTTCCTCGCGGTCGAAGAGCGCGAAGAGCTCATCGAGCTCATCTCGGAGGGCTTCAGCGCCTAGCGTGCCGCCTGGCGGGGCCATTTCGTGTGCCCAACTCCTGAGATCTCCGCCTCTAGGGTTGGGATTGCCGCAGAGCGGGCCGGTTGCACAGCGTTTCTCAGGAGTTGCGAACGTCTGTCGCCAACGGGCCGCCCGATGATGTGCTTGAGATCGGACTGGACGGCGCCGCGGTTCCACATGACGTCCTCCGCGATCAGCCTGACGGTCGTGTACCCGAGGCGCGCAGCGGCGACATCGCGGCGACGGTCGCGCTTCTGGGCTGCCCATCCCGAGTGGAACTGCTCACTGTCGCACTCGATGATCAACCAGCCGTCGACGACGAAATCGACTCTGCCCACTCCGGGGATCGAGACCTGCACATCGAATCGGCAGCCGAGGGCTCGCAGCATGAGCCGCACCAACGTCTCCGGGCCTGACTCGCTTCTTCGGTCGAGAAGCGGCCGGAGCACTGTGTAGCGGCCCGGGAGCAGCGAGAATACCTGCCCGATTCCACTCTCGTCGACGAGTCCGAGGTGCCATGCGCTGTCCAGAGTCGCGATCGCCGCTCGGGGGCTCTGGCACTTCGTCGCCTGCACGAGCGCCTCGATGACGTCGGTGACGAGCGCATCTCTCGTCGCCGACGCCGGGCGCCAATGGGCGATGACTCCTTCGGGTCGCCGCGGAACCCTGCTTGCCAACGGGTCCAGCTGCATGTGGAGCGGTTGCGCCTCGAGCACGAAGGCGCCGAGATGTCGCAGGAGCGACACGCAGTCGAGTCGACCGCTGAGGCGCGCGACCGTCACGAGATCAGGATGCGTCCCGGCAACGACGTGTCGGCCCTTGCGGACGCGGATGAGGTGGCCCATGGCGACAGCGGCGGCCAGCTCTCGCTTCGATACGCCGGCGTGGGCAAGAGCGGCACTGCTCAGGAACGTGGGCGGGAAGTCGCCCCACGGTGGTCGATGTCGCTCGCTCACGCTCTCGACTGTGCCGGGAGGCGCCGGACTTACAGCGTTCCGGAGCTTGCTCGGTGGAGGATGTCACGATTCTCCGGCCTGGGGAGGAACCAGGCCGCCGCCCACAACTCCTGAGAAACTCGGCCGCAGAACCGGAAAGAGGGCATCAACGGCCATCAGTCGCTCAAAGTTCAGGAGTTAGGTCGCCGCGGCCCGCGGGGCGACCGCTGCCCACGGCCCCGGCATCCCCCCTACCGGGGTAGGGGGTGCGAGGACGGCTCTCTGGGGTGACGCGCGCGACAGGCTCCGATTCGTACGGTGGCAGGACACCGCACGCACCGAGAGGACTGGGACCGCCGTGACGCTTCTGGATCGCCCCCGCATCGGATCCGTCGGCAGCGCTCCCGCGCCGCGCGACACCGCCATCGATCTCGTCCGCGCCGTGTGCCTGGTCGTCGTCGTCGCGCTGCACGCGTTCATGGCGGGCATCGCGGTCGTCGACGGACAGATCGCGGTCACCAACGTCGTCATCGGTCAGGCCTGGTTCGCGCCGGTGTCATGGATCGTCCAGATCATGCCCCTCTTCTTCATCGTCGGCGGCTTCGCCGGGATCACGCAGTGGCGCCGTCTGCGGGCACGCGGCGGTACGGCCGTCGGCTTCGTGACCGGCCGCCTCCGCCGGCTCGCCGTGCCCGCGATCGCGGCCTTCGCCGCCATCGGCGCGGGCCTGACGATCGCCCTGATCTCCGGTGTCTCGCCGGAGCTCGTCGGCGAGCTCGGATTCCGGATGGCGCAGCCGATGTGGTTCCTCGGCGTCTACCTCGGTGCCACGGCTCTCGTGCCGGCCCTCGCCGCCGCGCACGAGCGTGCGCCGGGCATCACGCTCGGCCTGCTCGTCGCCGCGATCGTCGGAGTCGACGTGCTCCGGATGAGCACCGGGATCGAGGGTCTCGGCTTCCTGAACCTGGCCTTCGTGTGGCTCGCGGTGCAGCAGCTCGGCTTCTGGTGGGCCGACGGACGGATCGGCGCGCTGTCGCGCCCCACGCTCGTGATGGGGCTGGTCGCCTCGCTCTCCTCGCTGACGGCCCTCGTCGCCTCGGGCCTTTACTCGGCCGACATGTACGTGAACCTCAACCCGCCCACCGTCTGCCTGATCCTGCTGGGCTCGGCTCAGCTGTTCGCGCTGGCGCTGGCCGCCCCTGCGCTCCGGCGCGTGGCGGTGCGCCCCCGCGTCGCGCGGGCGGTCGACGCGGTCGGCACCCGCTCGATGACGATCTACCTCTGGCACATGCCGGCGCTGGTGGTCTTCGCGGCGCTCCTCTTCGCCGCCGACGTGCCCTTCCCCGACCCGCTCAGCCCGCTGTGGTGGGCCACGCGGGTGGCATGGATCCTGGGCGTCGGGGCTGCGACAGTCCTTCTCGTGCTCGTCGCTCAGCGGTTCGAGCGCCGACCGGGAACGGGGTCCGTCGCGGGAGGTCGTCGCACGGTTCTGGCCGTCGCGCTCGGCATGGCGGGCGTCGTCGGGGTACTGATCGGGGGCTTCACGCCCCTGACCGCCGCCCTTGCAGTCGCCGCGCTGATCGGTGCCCTCCGGCTGACGTCTGACGCGAACCGGCCCTCTGTCGCGGCGGCCTATCGGGCGCCCGGCGCCACCAGCCCGGCCTCGTAGGCGGCGATCACCAGCTGCGCGCGGTCGCGGGCGCCGAGCTTGGCGAGGATGCGAGAGACGTGCGTCTTGACCGTCTGCTCGGCGATGAACAGCCGCGCCGCCACCTCCGAGTTCGACTCGCCCTGCGCGACCCCGATCAGGATCTCGCGCTCGCGGTCGGTGAGCTCGCCCAGCACGACGCGGTCCGTGCGACGGGGTCCGCGCGTGGCGGCGAACCGCTCGATGAGCGTGCGGGTGGCGCTCGGCGAGAGCAGGGCATCGCCGGCCGCGATCACCCGGACCGCCCGCGCGAGCTCCTCGGGCGAGGCATCCTTCAGCAGAAAGCCGGCGGCCCCCGCCGACAGCGCCTCGAAGACGTAGTCGTCGACGTCGAAGGTCGTGAGGATCAGGATGCGCGGGGCGTCCGGCACGGCAGAGAGCTCGCGCGTGGCCGAGATGCCGTCGAGCACCGGCATGCGCACATCCATCAGCACGACGTCCGGGCGCAGCTGCGCGACCACGCGCAGGCACTCCTCGCCGTCGGAGGCGAGCCCGACGACCTCGATGTCGGGCTGCTCGCCGAGCAGCGCGGAGAACCCTGCCCGAACCATGGCCTGGTCGTCGGCGATCACGATGCGGATCATCGGGGGGTCTCCTCGTCTCGGAGGGGGAAGCGCGCCTGCACCTCGAAGCCGCCGTCGGGCGTGGGCTGCGCCTGCACGGTGCCACCCGCGCTGCGCACACGCTCGCGCATCGCGATGAGGCCGTGCCCACCGCCGGGGATGTGCGCTGTGGTGCCGGTCGCGGGGGTGTTCCGGATGCGGATGCCGAGGCTCCCGTCGGTCGCCTCCACCGCGACGATGATCTCGGCGCCGGAGGCATGGCGCAGCGCATTGCTCAGGGCCTCCTGTACGACACGGTAGGCGGCGAGGTCCGCGAGCGCGGTCAGCGGCGGCGCTTCAGGACCGTTCCACTCCAGCCGGACGTCAGCGCCGGCCTGGGCGGTCTGCCGCACCAGGACCCCGACGTCGGCGACCCCGTGCTGAGGCTCGACGAGCGGCGCGTCCGAGTCGTCGCGCAGGGCGTCGAGCAGGCCGCGCATCTCGCGGAGTGCGGTGCGCGCCTGGGCGGCGATGTCTGAGAACTCCTCGGCCGTCCTCGGCTCGACGCCGCCGAGGCGTGCGGGCGCGCTCGCCGCCTGGACATTGATGACCGACATGCTGTGCGCGATGACGTCGTGCAGATCGCGCGCGAGGCGCGCCTTCTCCTCGGCGATGACGCGGCGCGACAGCTCTTCCTCGCTGTGGCGCTGCTCACGGACGAGCTGAACGCGGATGCGCCGCCACTGCCGGACGGCGATGCCGATGCCCAGCGCTCCCGCGCCGATCGAGACGAACACGACGATGTTGGCCGTCGCGGCGTCTTCCTGGCCCGCGCCGTGCAGGAAGGCCACGGCGATCGAGCCGGCGACCGAGACGCCGAGGAAGACGCTGGCGACCTGCCACGGCGCTCGCAGTGCGAGCAGCACGACCATGAGGAACTGGGTGATCTCGGGCGCCACGCCCCACGGCCACGGAGCGCTCGGCGTCGGCTCCGACAGCCACAGCAGGCCGCAGGCCGCGACCACCGACACGGCGCCGGCGGCGACCGGCCAGCGCAGCGCCATCGGCAGCGCACCGGCGTGCAGAATCGTGAGGCTGAACGCGGCGGCCAGCGGCACGTCGTACAGCGTCGCAGTGAGCGGCGTCTGGACGGCGACCAGCGTGAGCGCGACGACCGTCACAGAGAGCCACGTCCACGCGCCGGCCCGCGGCGTGGTCTCGACCGTCTCGCTCATGCTCACTCCGCCGCCTCGAGTCGCCCGGCGAACGTCGATACGAGCTCGCCCAGGGCGGCGCGCATGTCGTCGTCGGAGATCGTGGGGGTGCCGTCGCCGTCCTGGGGTCCGTAGTCGCCGAACGACGAGTGACTGGCGCCGGCCAGCTCTTCCATCTCGGCGTCAGCCGGAAGCAGCGGGCGGGCGTCGGCGATCTTCTCCGGAGTCGACAGGCCGTCCTCGCTGCCCGCGATGCTGAGCACGGGAAGATCCGACGCCGACACGTCGGCGGCGCAGTACGAGCCGAAGAGGGCGAGCGCGTCGGCATCGGCCGCCAGCTGACAGGCGCGTACGCCGCCCAGCGAGTGGCCGCCCACGATCCAGGTGTCGATGCCGGGGGAGAGTTCGGTGAAGGCGGACAGCGGCCGGAGGTCGAAGAACGCGAGGTTCAGCCAGGGCCTCGTGATGACGACCGTGACGCCGGCTTCCACCGTGCTCGCCAGCTTGTCGGCGTACGCCCACGGGTCGACCTTCGCACCCGGGATGTACACCAGCCCGACGTCACCGGCGCCGTCGGCCGGCGCGAGCACGATGCCCCCGGCCGTCTCGGTGATCTCGATGGCGGCGTTCTCGCGCACCTCGGCGAGCGGTTCCGCCTCGGCCTGGTATACGCCGACCTGACTCCAGATCACGATCGCGACGACCGCGATCACGATCAGGGCGCCGAGGGCGCCCAGCACCCACCACACGACCCGCAGGGCCCGTCGCGGGCGTTCCGCGGGAACCTCCGGAGCGTGCGTCTCGCTGTCGGTCACGTCCTCGACAGTACCCGCCGGGTCAGTGCCCCGACTCTGCCTGCCGCTCGGCGACGATCGTCTCCACGCGAGGGAAGAGCGGATGCTCGGGCTCGAGGCCTGTGACCGCGGCGGTGAACGTCGGGGCATCCTGTTCCCGCAGCATCCGCTGCAGGTCCACCGACTGGGCGTCCTCGGAGTCGTCGAACGCGAGCGCGGCGCCCATCGCATCGACGAGCGCGTCGACGGGGAGTCCCCGCTCCGCGGCTTCGGCGGCGGGACCGACGAAGCGCTCGTGACGAGACAGCTTGCGCAGCGGCTGCCGGCCGACGCGCCAGACGGTGTCCGGCAGGGCACGGTTGCCGAAGCGCGTGAGGATGGTCGCCCGGTACCTGGCGAGCTCGCCCTCGTCGAGACCGTGCTTGGCCGAGAGCAGCGCCGAGGTCTCTTCGAGCGCCGCACTCACACGCGCGGCGAGGTCGTCGTCGGCCAGCGCCTCCGAGATCGTCTCGACGCCGGCCTGCGCGCCGAAGTAGGCGGTCGCGGCGTGGCCGGTGTTGACCGTGAAGAGCTTCCGCTCGATGTACGGCGCCAGGTCGTCCACGAAGTGCGCGCCGGGAATGCGCGGCGGATCGTCGCCGAACGGCGGTCGCTCGATGGCCCACTCGTAGAAGGGCTCGACGGTGACGTCCACGCCTTCACCAGGGGTTTGCGCCGGCACGATGCGGTCCACCGCGGTGTTGGCGAAGACCGCCCGAGAGGCCAGCGCGTCCCACGCGTCGCCGGCGAGAGCGACGATCTCATCCCGGAGCAGGTCGGTCGCGCCGATGGCGTTCTCGCACGCCATGACCTGGAGCGGGGGAGCGGAAGGGTTGCGCAGGGCGAGCCCCGACATGATGAGCGGCGCGACGAATTTCAGAACCGTCGGCCCGACGGCGGTCGTCACGACGTTGGCGGTGGCGATCTCGTCGATCACCCGGTCGGGATGCTCGGCGCTGTTGATCGCGCGGAAGCCGGTCACGACGATGTCGCGCCCGCCCTCGCCCACCTCGTGCACGGTGTACTGCGACGCCCCGTTGATAGCGTCGACCAGCGCGGCGGCGACGTCGGAGAAAACCAGCTCGTAGCCGCCCTGGTGGAGGAGCAGACCGACGAACCCGCGGCCGATGTTGCCCGCGCCGAAGTGGACGGCCTTCATCACACGCCCGCGGCAGAGACGAGCGAGTAGAGCTCTTCGGGGGACTGCGCCGCCTTGAGCTTGTCGACCTCGTCCTCGTCCGAGAACAGGATCGCGATCTGCGACAGGATCTCGAGATGCTCGTCGCCCTTGCCGGCGATGCCGATCACGAAGGTGACGGGCTCGCCACCCCAGTCCACGCCACCGTCGTAGCGCACCACCGAGAGCGCGGAGTCCAGGATCGTGTGCTTGGTCTCATTGGTGCCGTGCGGGATCGCGAGCTCGTTGCCCATGTACGTCGACACGGTCTGCTCGCGCTGCTGCATGGCGTCGAAGTACGCGTTCGTCACGGCGCCGGCGGCTTCGAGGATGTCGGCGGCCTCCTTCATCGCGTCCTCGCGCGTCGCGCTTCCGGTGTGGATGCGCACCTGACCGATGCTCAGAACCTCACGTGCCATGATTGCGCTCCTATCAAAAGGTCGATTTAGTTGGCCGATTGTGCGATTGTTCGCCCGTGTGACGACGCCGGGCGTTCGGCGAATCGTACTCGCGCGATGGTCTTGTCGCCAGGCGTTGTGTGAGTTGAGCCGCCCGTCTAGCGTGCGATTCGGGGGGAGACTGGCCGACTAAGGAGTCGAGATGGTCACTCAAATTGAACCCAGCATTCCCCAGACGCCGACGTTGAGGCGAAAGGTCGGCGTGCTCGTGGTGTCGCTTGCGCTCGCCGCGGGGATCGCCCTTGTGCCGTCGCCAGCCAACGCCGCTACATGGCACGTCGTCCGAACATGGACATCCTGCAACGGCGGTAGCTGGGGGCAGCAATGTGTCAAACACACTGAGTGGAAACGTGCGCATGACTCGTATTGTGCTTCTCGCCCGTTTCCGGGATCTCTGAGCTACCTCGCGTGGTACAACTACTGCTACAAGACGACGTCGCAGTACCTCTAGAGATCGAGTGAAGCCAGACATCGGGAGTTGAGTTTGCGTCGAATGGAGATGCGGCACTGACACTGCGTGTGCTGACCGTTTGAGCGACCCGGTCAGCAGGCTACAGCCGCGAAGGCGTGGAGTCGGACGGACAGCCGCCCGACTCCACGCTGAGCGCCTACGCACGTCCCCCGCGTGGATCTTCGCTGTGCTGGTCTCGGACTAGTTCCACGACCTCGTCGTACTTCGGCGAGTTCACGAAGTTGTCGACCGAGATGTGAAGCGCGTCCGGCGTCCGCTGACGTGCGCGGTCGGTGAGCTGATTCTGCGTGATAACCAGGTCGGCCGAGGCGTCCAGGTTCGCGATGGCCTTGTTGACCACGGTGATGTCCTCGATACCGGCCTTCTTGATCTTGTTGCGAAGCACGCTTGCCCCCATGGCCGACGAACCCATGCCCGCGTCGCACGCGAACACGATGTTGCGCACCTGCTTGGTGGTGAGGATGCCGCCGCTCAGGGCACCGTTGGTCGACCTGGCGATCTCCGCCTCGTCGTACGCCGCCTCGGCATCCCGTTCCGCGGCTGCGTCGTTGCCTGCGCTCGCGCGGAGACCGGCCAGGGCTGCCGACTCCTTGCCCTTGTTGGCTTCAGTCTGGGCGATGGCCGCGCTGAGGTCGCCGTCCAGGCCCGCTTCGAGGTCCCGCTTGCGCGTCGAGCGCAGGATGATCGCGGCGAGGATGAACGTGACGGCGGCCGCGAGCAGCACCGACAGGTAGACCACCAGCAGGTTTCCCAGTCCGCCGGCGGCAGGGCCGGCCGCCGCGGCGGTGACCGCGATGATGCTGCCGGGCGCGGCTGGGAAGGCCAGGCCGCCGCCGAGGAGCATGTTGGTGGTGACTCCGGCCGCGCCGCCGGCGATGAGCGCGAGGATCGTCATCGGCTTGCTCAGGGCGTACGGGAAGTAGATCTCGTGGATGCCGCCGAAGAACTGGATGATGATGGCACCCGGTGCCGATGCCTTGGCCATCCCGACTCCGAAGAAGGAGAACGCCAGCAGCAGGCCCACGCCCGGGCCGGGGTTGGCTTCGATGAGGAACAGGATCGACTTGCCGGTCTCAGCCGCCTGCTCGATGCCGAGCGGGGTGAACACGCCGTGATTGATCGCGTTGTTCAGAAACAGGACCTTGGCAGGCTCGACGATGATCGACAGGAGCGGCAGCAGGTTCAGCGAGACCAGCCATCCGACGGCTCCGCCGAGAGCCGCGCTGATGCCCAGCATCACAGGACCGAACGCGAAGAATCCGACGATCGCCAGGAGCATGCCGAGGATGCCGGCGGAGAAGTTGTTGATGAGCATCTCGAACCCGGGCTTGATCTTCCCGTCCCACAGCTTGTCCATCTGCTTGGTGATCCAGGCCGCGAGCGGCCCCATGATCATTGCGCCGAGGAACATCGGGATGTTCGTGCCGACGATCACGCCCATGACGGCAATTGACGCGACGACGCCGCCGCGCTCGCCGTAGACCATTCGTCCGGCGGTGTTGGCGATGAGCAGCGGCAGGAGGTAGGTCACCATCGGACCGACCAGGCCGACGTACTGGGGGAAGGTCGTTCCCTCGGGTGCCTCGGCGAGCGCCACCATGGCGCCTTCCCATCCGATCTCGGCGGCGTTCCCGAACCCGCCGAGCATGTCGGCGACGGGGTACCACTGACCCAGCCAGCCCACGGAGATGAAGAGCATCGTCACGAAACCCCATGCGATGAAGGCCGCGATATTGGGCATGATCATGCCCGAGAGGAAAGTTCCGAAGCGTTGAACTCCGACCCTCGCCTTGTTCATGCCCGATGTGGGCGTCGACGTCGTTGTCATTGCTGTGCTCCCTTGTTCTCTGGGTTCGGCTGTGCCGCGAACGCGGCCCTTCGGGTGGATGCTTCCTGTGCCGCGCTGCGGGCGCCCGCCGCCGAATCGGCGCTGAGCGCGGCCGCGGCGATGTCTCGCGCGTCGTCGATCGTGTGCTCGAGCAGGGTTGCGCGCACGTCGGCCAGCGCGGTGGGGGCCATCGACAGGCTCGTCGCCCCGAGGCCCACGAGCACGACGGCCAGCAGCGGGTCGGCCGCGGCCTCGCCGCAGATGCCGACGGGCTTGCCGGTCGTGCGCCCCGCCTCGCCCACCTCGCGGATGAGGCGGAGCACCGCCGGGTGCCACGGGTCCTGGAACGACGCCACCGATCCGAGCAGGCGGTCGGCGGCCAGCGTGTACTGGGTGAGGTCGTTCGTGCCGATCGAGGCGAAGTCGGCGTGCTCGAGGATGCGGTCGGCCAGGAGCGCCGACGAAGGGACCTCGACCATCACTCCGGCGGTCTTCACGCCGTAGTCCCGGGCGACGTCGACGAAGTACTTCGCCTCTTCGACGGTCGCGACCATCGGGGCCATGACCCACAGGTCCGCGGCGCCGCCGATCTGCCCGCGGGTCGCGGCATCCGCTTCGGCCAGAGCCGTCAGCTGCTCCCGCAGGATGTCCTCGCTGGCGCGCAGAGCGCGAAGTCCGCGCAGTCCGAGGGCCGGGTTCTCCTCATGCGCGTCGTTGAGGAAGGGCAGCGGTTTGTCGGCGCCGGCATCGAGCACGCGCACCACGACCTTCTTTCCGGGGAACGCCGCCAGCAGCTTCGTGTAGGCCTCGCGCTGCTGCTCGACCGTCGGCGCCTGGCTCGAGCTGAGGAACAGGAACTCCGTCCGGAACAGGCCCACGCCCTCGGCCCCGAGCGACACCGCGTCGGCAGCGCCGTCGGCGTTGCCGAGGTTCGCCAGCAGCGGCACCGGGGTGCCGTCCGCGAGCGCGCCGTCGGTGACGGGAGCGGATGCCGCGGCCGCCCGCGTCTCGGCACGGGTTCGGGCCCGGCCGAGGTCGTCGTCGGTGGGGTCGGTCGTCACGACGCCGGCGGCGGCATCCACGATCACCGTCTCGCCGTCGCGGAGGTGGGTGGCCTCCACCGCGCCGACGACGGCGACGATCGACTTCTCGCGGGCGAGGATCGCCGTGTGCGAGGTCGGCCCGCCCTCGGTCGTGACGAGGGCCAGCACCTTGTCGAGGTCGAGGAGCGCCGTGTCGGCCGGCGCGAGGTCCTTCGCCACGAGCACGAACGGATGTCCCGGGTCGGGCACGCCGGGAGCCGGAACGCCGCGCAGCCGGGCGATGATGCGCTGGGCGACGTCGTCGAGGTCGGCGGCGCGCTCGCCGAGGTAGCCGCCCATGGCGGTCAGCTGGTCGCGGAACGACGCGAAGGCGTCGAACACCGCCCATTCGCCGGTGCGGCCCTGCGCCAGTCGTGCGTCCACCTCGTCGGCCAGGCTCGGGTCCTCGGCCATCATCGCCTGAGCCTCGAGCACCTCCTGCGCGGCGCCGCCCGCCTGGGCTCCGCGCTGCTCGAGCTCGCGTGCGACGGCGGCGACGGCATCCGTCACCCGCGCCTTCTCCTCATCGGCGCTCAGCGTGCTGGGTGCGTCGGTCGGTGCGGGCAGCGGCTCGGCCATGCGCGCGACCGGGCCCTGGGCGACGCCGAGGCCGATCCCCACCCCTCGGAGCTCTTGCGAGGTCTGCTCTGCGGAAAGCTGCTCGGCCATGATCAGGCGGCGTCGTGGTCGGTCGTGAGCAGTTCGGCGAGCGCGTCGAGCGTGGCGTCCGCGCCGTCGCCGTCCGCGGTCAGGGTCACGTAGTCGCCCTGCTCCACGCCCAGCGCGATCACGCCCAGGATGCTGGCCGCGTTGACCGGGCCGCCGGAGTCCTTCGCGATCGTGATCGGGATGCCGGCATCCTTCGCCGCCTGGGCGAACAGCTTCGCGGGGCGGGCGTGGAGGCCGTGGGAGGATCCGATCCGGACGGTGCGTGAGATGGCGGGCATGTCGTGACCTCTCTGTCTTCCTGCGGTCTGGCTTCGTGCGGTCTGGCTCTGGTGCGGTCTGGCTGTGGTTGGTGCGTGGCGTCGGGGTGTTGGTGGCGTTCAGGTCCCGGGTGGGTGATCTGCGTTCGTGATCGGAGCCGGCCCACCGGGGGTCCCGACTGCGTCGCGGACCAGTGCGAGCGTGCGCGTGCCGTCCAGGTCTCCGAAGATGTCGGGCGGCAGCAGCACCACGGTCGTGCCCCGAAGAGCCGCGTCCCGCTCGATGCGCTCCAGCGCATGACCGAGGTGCGGCCCCACGAGGACGACATCGGCGGCATCGAGATCGATCGGGAGCGACAGCTCCGTGCCGGCGAAGGCGGTGTAGGCGAGACCCCGGTCGTGGGCTGCGTGGCGCACGCGCTGGGCGACGAAGGTGCTCGAGGCACCCGCTCCGCAGACAACAAGGATCCTCATCGACCCGCCTCCTCATGAGCCATTCTTGTGAAGACGCTGAGAGGCGACAACCAGTCCTTCTTCCGCGGGGGAGGAAACCGTGACCGCTTACGGACGGAACACGCCGCGAACCGTCAGCGTGTACGCGGCGTGTCCCGTCCGTAACCGGTGGGACCAGCGCGTGGTTGACTGGCACCGTGACGCGGGCGAGGCAGGATCGGCTTCTCGGCCTCCTCGCGCGCGACGGCGAATGGGCGACGGCCGCGACCCTGGCCGATGCGCTGGGAGTCACTCCGCGCAGCGTCCGCTCCTACGTCACCGCTGTCAACGCCCGGGTGGCGCCGGGGGTCGCGGTCGAGTCCGGACCTCAGGGCTATCGCGCCGGCCCCGGCGCGGCGACCGCCCTGCGTGCGGCGGGCGACTCCGGCACGCCGCGGGATCGCCTGCACACCCTGGTGCGGGCACTGCTCGACAGCGCCGACGGGATCGACGTGTTCGAGACCGCCGACGACCTCCACGTCTCACCGGCGACGCTCGACGCCGACCTCGCGCGGGTGCGAGGGCTGCTCGGCGGCACCGAGCTCACGCTCGAGCGCTCCGCCTCCCGCGCACGGCTGCGGGGCACCGAGGGCGCGCAGCGGCGCCTCTTGAGCAGGCTCGCACACGACGAGATGGATGCCGGATCCTTCGACCTCGCCGCCCTGCGCCGCACGCTCGGCGAGGGGTCGGTCGGCGCTCAGGCCTTCGGCCCGTTCAAGACCGAGCTCGTCGCCCGGCTGGGAGAGCTGGGCTGGTTCGTCAACGAGTTCGGAATCGGGGACGTGGTGATGCACATCGCGATCGCCGCCGACCGGGTCGCGCGCGACCGCCCGCTCGAGACCGTCGCCGCCGAGACCCGCTCCGAGCAGGCCGAGGTCGCCGCGATCATCGGCGAGCTGGCCGAGCAGCACCTCGGCGTGCAGCTCGGCGCCGGGGATCTGAGCCACCTCGCGACGCTGGTGCTGACCCGCGTCGTGGCTCCGGGGGCCGCCCAGGCCGACAGCGCGCGCGAGCACACCCGGGCGCAGCTCGAGCCGGAGGTCGAGCGCGTCGTGCGCGACGTGGTCCAGCAGGCGGCGGCGGAGTTCCTCGTCGACATCGTGCACGAGGACTTCCTGCTCCGCCTCACGCTGCACGTGCAGAACCTGCGGCACCGGGCGCGCGAACAGGCATGGTCGCGCAACCCGCTCACCCGCTCACTGAAGTCGACGTACCCGATGATCTTCGAGGTCGCGGTCTTCATCGCCAGCGGCCTGCACGAGAGGCTCGACATCCCGCTCCTCGATGACGAGATCGCCTACATCGCGATGCACGTCGGCGGCCGGCTCGAGCGCAGCAGGCGGGCCGATCAGCTGCTCACCGCGACGATCGTCTGCCCGGGCTACTACGAGCTGCACGAGCTGCTGCGCTCCTCGGTCGACCGCTCGCTCGGCCAGGCGATCGAGGTCGTCGGCGTCGAGACTCGGGTGGACCCCGACTGGGCGTCGATCGACACCGACCTGGTGCTGACCACGATCGAGCCCGCCGTGCCGGGGGAGCGCATCGTGCGCATCCAGCCGTTCCTCACCGACGCCGACGTCGAGCGCGTCCAGGCCGCCGCGGGACGCATCCGCCGGTCCCGTCGCCTCGCACGGCTGCGCACCGAGCTCGAGCGCTACTTCGAGCCGGCGGCGTTCGTCCGGGGCCTCGAACCGGCGCTCGGAGAGCAGGGTGTGATCCGGCTCCTCGGGGAGCCCCTCGTGGCGCAGGGCGTGATCGACGCCGACTACGTCGACCGCACGATCCAGCGGGAGCAGCTGTCGTCGACCGCGTTCACCGATGCTCTGGCCGTTCCGCATGCGCTGGGGATGACGGCATCCCGCACCGCCATCGCGATCGGCATCGCCGACCCGTCGATCCCGTGGGGCGACGGCCGAGTGCAGGTCGTGGCGCTCGTGGCGTTCTCGGAGACCGACCGCGAAGCGTTCCAGACCGTGTTCGAGCAGTTCGTCGAGGTCTTCTCCGAGCGCGACAGCGTGCAGCGCATCGTGCGCCGCGCCTCGTCGTTCGCGGCCTTCCTCGACGAGCTCGTGGCCGTCATCGACGGCTGAGCCGATACCCGGGCGGATGCCGCGGGCCGGGGCTCAGCCGCGGGCGAGGCGCTGCTGCAGGCCGAGCTTCACTGCCGGCCACTCGTGGGGAAGGATCGAGAAGACGACGGTGTCGCGGAGAGTGCCGTCGGGGCCGAGCCGGTGGTTGCGCAGGACGCCGTCCTGCTTGGCGCCCAGGCGCGCGATCGCGTCCCGCGACTGGCGATTGTGCCAATGCGTGCGGAACTCGACCGCGATCGCGTCGCATGCCTCGAACGCGTGCGTGAGCAGCAGCAGCTTCGCCGCGGTGTTCACGGCCGTCCGCTGGGCTTCGAGGCCGAGCCAGGTGTGACCGATCTCGACATGCCGGTTCGCCTGGTCGATGTTGCAGAAGGTCGTGCTGCCGACGACGCGGCCGGTGTCCAGGCGGCGCACCGCCCACGGGTTCATCGTGCCCTCGTCGTGCCACGACAGGCGCTGCGCGATGTCGGCGGCAACGCCTTCGGGCCGGGGAACAGAGGTGTACCACGCGTGGTCGAGGCCCGTGGCGGCCGCAGCCAGGTCGACCTCGTGATCCCGGCTCAGCGGTTCGAGGCGGACGTCTGCGTTCTCGAGCGTGACGGGCAAGGTGAGCAGCATCTTCCGAGCCTAGGGCTCGATGTGCGCCGACTCCCGCCGACATACTTCGCAATTCTTCGTCCTCGTGGCCCGAGAGGCTCGTGAGCCTGCTTAGGCTCGTTGAGGCGTTCATTCCGACGCATGCACAGCGAAGAGGATCCCCCACGATGTTGAAGACCACACGGCGCGTTTTCGCGCCGGTCGCACTGGCGCTCGCAGCGACCATCGGACTGGCCGCGTGCGCTCAGGGCGGCCCCGCCCCCGAGTCCAGCGGCGCCGAGGCGACCGGGCAGTTCACCTACGTGATCGCGAGCGACCCGACCTCGCTCAACCCGATCAACGTGGCCGACCGCTGGGGCCTCACCGTCACGAACCTCGTCTACTCGCCGCTGGCGCGGGTCGAGGGCGACGGCACCGTCGTCAACGAGCTCGCCGAGAGCATCGAGCCGGCCGAGGACGGATTGTCCGTGACCGTCACTCTGAAGGAAGGACTCACCTGGTCGGACGGCGAGCCGCTCACCGCCGACGACGTGGTCTTCACCTACACGAACAAGGCCGTGCGCGAGAACGGCAACGCCGACCTGCTCTACGTGGGCGATCAGCCGATCACGGCGAGCGCCGCTGACGAGCGCACCGTCGTCTTCACGCTTCCCTCGGTCAGTGCGGCGGCGCTCAGCAACATCGCGACCGAGACATACATCATCCCCGAGCACGTGTACGGAGAGGTCACCGACTTCTCGGTGCCCGAGCTCGACCCGCTCGCGGTGGGCTCCGGCCCGTACGAGCTGACCGAGTACGAGCGCGGCCAGTACCTGACGTTCGAGGCGAATGAGAACTACTACGGCGAGGCGCCGAACATCCCGCAGGTCACCCTGCGCATCGTCTCGAATGCCGACACCGTGAAGACGGCGCTGCAGACGGGTGAGGCGGATGCCTCGTTCGCGACGCCCGATCAGGTCTCCGAGCTCGAGGGTGCCGGACTGAACGTCTCCCCCTACGCCGAGGGCCGCGTCGCCTACTTCGGCCTGAACGCCGCCAAGCTCACCGACCCGAAGGTGCGCCAGGCGCTGTTCTTCGCGCTGGACCGCGAGGAGATCAACACCGGCGCGTTCCTCAGCGAGGACTACTACGAGAGCGCCTCCACCATCCTCCCGCCGAGCAATGCGTTCGCCACCGAGGACGTCGAGACCTACGAGCAGGACCTGGATGCCTCGGCAGCCCTCCTCGAGGAGGCCGGTGTCGCCGATCTGTCGATCACGCTGGCGTACGCGGGTGCCGATCCCGCGCAGACCACCCAGGCGACGCTCATCCAGCAGCAGCTGCAGGAGGCGGGGGTCACCGTGGAGCTCGCCGGCATCGAGCCGGCCGCGGTGTTCGAAGAGATCAAGAAGGGTGCGGAGTCGCAGTACGACGCGTTCCTGGGCGGCTACATCATGGGTCAGGATCCTGACGCCTACAGCCTGCTCTACCGCACCGGCGCCTCGGCGAACTACTTCTCGTACTCCAACCCCGCGACCGACGCGCTGTTCGATCAGGGCGCCGTCGAGCTCGACCCGGACGCTCGCAAGGCCGTCTACGCCGACCTTCAGGCGCAGATCGCGGAGGACGCGGTGATGTTCCCGCTCGCCGACAACCTCAAGATCCTCGCCGTCAACCCGCGCATCGGCGGTGTCGAGGAGGCCCGGCTGGTTCCGATCTACACGCTGGAGAACTTCGGGCTCCTCACCGAGCAGTGAGCCGTGACGTCACGGGCGCCCGCCCACTTTGATTCAATGAGACCGGGCGCCCGTGACGTCGTCATGTGTGCCGGCGGGTCGTGCCTCCGGCATCCGATCGTCGCGCGGAAGGGAGTGCAATGGCGGTCTACATCCTGCGGCGCCTGCTGCAGGTCGTCCCGATGCTCCTCGTCGTGACATTCGTGGTCTTCCTCCTCATCCAGGCCGCGCCCTACGACGTGGTCGACGCGATCACGACACCGCAGATGTCGGACGAGACCGTCGACGCGATCCGCGCGAAGTACGGCCTCGATCAGCCGATCGTCGTCCAGTACGGACTGTGGCTCGGGAACGTCCTGCAGGGCGACCTCGGCTACTCGCTCGTGAGCCGGCAGCCGATCGCGCAGGAGCTCGCGGCGCGAGTGCCCAACACCGTGATGCTCGTCGCGCCGGCGTATCTCGCCGCGCTCGTGATCGCGATCGTGCTCGGGCTGGTCGCCGGCTCGCGCCGGGGCACCGTCCTCGACAAGGCGATCGACGGCCTCGCGGGCGTAGGCATCGCGACGCCCTCGTTCTGGTTCGCGCTGCTGGTGATCTACGTCTTCGGCTATCAGCTGCGCTGGTTCCCGATCATCGGCATGCACTCCGTCGGCAAGCAGGGCGACCCCGTCGACTTCCTGCTGCACTTCGTGATGCCGTTCACCGTCCTCGTCGTGGCGTTCTTCCCCGAGCTCGCCCGCTACGTGCGATCGGCGACCATCACCCAGCTGTCGCAGGAATACGTGCTGGTGCAGCGCGGCTTCGGCGCCACACGGCGCCAGGTGCTCACCCGGCACGTCAGCCGGAACGTCACCCTGCCGATCATCACGCAGCTGGGGCTGGCGCTGCCGATCCTCGTGACCGGTGCGATCGTCACCGAGTCGATCTTCGGCTGGCCCGGGATCGGACCCTACTTCCTCACCGCCACGCGCAGCCTGGACTACCCCGTGATCCTCGCCGTGCTGCTGCTGTCCGCGGTGCTCGTGATCCTCGGCAACCTCCTCGCCGACATCCTCTACGTCGTCGCCGACCCGCGCATCCGGATCGGAGCGCGCGCATGACCGCGATGCCCGATGTCGCCGCCACCGTCGACGCCACCAGCCTCGTCCACCGGGCGCGGTCGTTCCGCTCCGTCTCGGCGATCCTCGCGATCGCCTTCCTCGCGGTCGTGGGCGCCGTGTCGCTCCTCGCGCCGCTTCTGCCCCTGGACCCGACGACGACCGACCTCGCGATCCGGTGGCAGCCGCCGAGCGCCGCGCACTGGTTCGGCACCGACGAGCTCGGACGCGACTACTTCTCGCGTGTCGTCTACGGCGGCCGGATCTCGCTCACCGTCGGGATCCTCGCCATGGCGGCGGCGACGGCGATCGGCGTCGTCGTCGGCCTCGTCGCCGGATACGCCGGCGGGCGTCTGGACGACGCCCTCATGCGCGTCGTCGACTTCCTCTCGTCGATCCCGTGGATGGTGCTCGTGATCGTCGCGAGCGTGTTCCTGCGTCCCGGACTGTGGACGATCATCGTCGTGATCGGCGCGTTCTCCTGGATGGCGACCGCCCGGCTCGTGCGCGCCGAGACGCTGTCGCTGCGGGAGCGGGCGTACGTCGGCTATGCCCGCTACATCGGCGTGCGCCGCGCGCTCGTGGTGTGGCGTCACGTGCTGCCCGACGCCGCCCCGACGATCATCGTCGCCGCGACCGCCAGCATCTCGACGGCGATCCTCACCGAGTCCGCGCTGAGTTTCCTCGGCCTGGGCATCCAGCCGCCGATGGCATCGTGGGGGAGCCTGCTCGAGACGGCGCAGGGAGCCCTGCAGACCGCGCCGTACCTGGCCCTGATCCCCGGCATCCTGATCCTCCTCACGGTGCTGTCGTTCAATGTGCTCGGCGACGCACTCCGCCAGTCCGTCAGCGAAGGGGGAGCGTCGTGACCGAACCCGAGCTCGAGCCCGATCCCGGCACGGGTGCCGGCGCTGCCGCGAACGAGGTTCTGCTGGGCATGACGGGCCTCGCCGTCGACCTGCCCGGCCGGACGGGCGGGCGGGTGCGAGTGCTCGACGACGTGTCGTTCGAGATCCCTCGCGGACGCATCGTCGGAGTCGTCGGCGAGTCCGGTTCGGGCAAGACGATGCTGCTGCGCTCGCTGCTCGACATCCTGCCCGACCGGGCCGAGCGCTCGTGGCGCAGTGTGGTGCTGGACGGCGAGGACGTCACCGCGACCTTCAGGAGTCGGCGCCTGCCGGCGGCGATGATCTTCCAGGACCCGATGACCTCGTTCAACCCGCTGGTGCGGATCGGCGGGCACCTCACCGAGGTCGCGCGGCGGTTCCAGGGCGTCGGAGGCCGCGAGGCCCGGACTCTCGCCCGGGAGGCGCTGGCCGCTGTGCGCATCCCCGACCCCGATCGCGTGCTCGGACGCTTTCCGCACGAGCTCTCCGGCGGCCTGCGCCAGCGGGCGATGATCGCGATGGCTCTGCTCGCTCAGCCCGAGCTGCTGCTCGCCGACGAGCCGACGACCGCACTGGACGCGACGATCCAGGCTCAGATCCTGGCACTTCTGCGGACGCTCCAGCGGGAGCGGGAGCTCACGGTCCTCATCGTGACGCACGACCTCGGCGTCGTGGCCGCGATGTGCGACGAGGTGCTCGTGATGAAGGACGGACGCATCGTCGAATCGGGCCCCGTCGATCGCGTGTTCGGTGAGCCGCGGCATCCGTACACGCGGTCGCTGCTCGATGCCGCGCCGGACCGCCGGACGGAGGTGCCGGAATGAGTGCGACGGATGCCTCCGCCGCGGTGTCGTCGACGCTCGTCGAGGCGCGGGGCGTGGTGAAGACGTACCCGCTGCGCAACGCGTGGGGCCGCACGCGCGGCACGGTGCGCGCGGTGGACGGCGTCGACCTCGCGATCCGCCGTGGCGAGACGCTGGCGCTCGTGGGGGAATCGGGGAGCGGCAAGTCGACTCTCGGGCGCTGCCTGCTGCAGATGGAGGAGCCGGACAGCGGCACCGTCGCCTACGACGGGGTGGACCTCACCGCGCTTCCGCGCGCGCGGCGAGCGGACTATCACCGCTCGATGCAAATCATCTTCCAGGATCCCTTCTCGTCGCTGAACCCGCACCGCACCGCGTTGCAGAACGTGATGGAGCCGCTCGCCGTGCTGGCACCCGGAGCCGACGCGAGAGCCCGAGCGGTCGAGGCGCTGGCTGCGGTCGGGATCGAGGGGGATGCCGTCCACCGGCGTCCGCGCGCGTTCAGCGGTGGGCAGCGTCAGAGGATCGTCATCGCCCGGGCCATCGCGGTGCGCCCCGGCTTCGTGGTCTGCGATGAGCCCCTCTCGGCCCTGGACATGTCGATCCAGGCGCAGGTCACCGACCTGCTCCTGACGCTGCAGCGCGAGCTCGACCTGACGTATCTGTTCATCTCGCACGACCTTTCGGTGGTGCGCCAGATCGCCACGCGCACCGCGGTCATGAACCGGGGCCGCATCGTCGAGCTCGGCCCGACGGCGGAGGTCTTCGCCTCGCCGCAGCACGCCTACACCCGGCACCTTCTGGATGCCATGCTGACCGCCGACCCGGCCGAGGCCCGGCGCCGGCTGGAGCGGATCTCGGCGAGGCCGGAGCCTGCCGCGTTCGAGGCCGAGGGCGGCGCGCTCGCCGAGGTCGCACCCGGCCACTTCGTCCTGCGCTGATCCGCGGCGGATCTCGGGCTCAGGAGTCCTTGGTGTGCATCTCGGCTTCCACGGCGGCCGGTGCCGCGGCGGGGTTCGCTTCGCCGACGGCGGCCGCTCGCCGCGCTGCCGTGATGGCGCGCTGACCGGCGGGCAGCCACACCGCGAGCCCGACGACCACGAAGGTCAGGACGCCCGCGGCGATGAGCAGCACCTCGATCGACACGACGTCGGCGAGCGGACCGAAGACGACCATGCCGATCGGCATCGCGACGGCCATCACGATGCCGACGAAGCCGAACACGCGGCCCTGCCGCTCGGGTTCGACCGTTTCCTGGAGGAGCGTCATGGACGGGGTCGAGAAGAACGGCACCGCCAGGCCCACCAGGAACATGAAGCCGAAGAAGACCCAGATGTTCGACGAGAGGCCCAGGCCGATCGACAGCGCACCGAAGATCAGGGACGAGATGACGATGAGCCCGATGCGGCTGCGCTTGGCGAAGAACGACGCGACGAGGATGCCGCCGAGCATCATGCCGACGCTGAAGGCGATCTCCAGCACCGCGAGGTTGACGACATCCTGCGCCTCGCCGGCGGGGAAGGTGCGCACCAGCATCAGCGGCGTGAGGTTCGACGGCGCCACGGTGAGCAGGAAGATGATCGCGAAGAGCACGAGCAGCCACCGCACGAAGGCGTGGTGCACGATGTAGCGCACGCCGTCGACGAGGTCGGCGAAGTAGCCGGTCTCCACGTCACCGGCCCGGCGGATCGTGGCGACCGGGATGAGCGCCACGATCCCCACACCGATCACCGCGGTGACCACGTCGATGAAGAAGATCGGGATGAGCGAGGCGGCGGTGCCGTCCGAGGCCGCCGACGCCCACGCGTAGAGCCCTCCCGCGGCGGCGGGAGCCAGCAGCATCATCGCCGACTGGATCGAGCCGTTGATGCCGTTGACGCGGATCAGATTGCGGGTCGGGACGATCTGCGGGATGAGCGCCGAGACGGCCGGCATCTGGATGCCGGCGCCCGCCGAGCGGATCGCCATCGTCGCGAAGATCAGCCACACCGCGTCGTAGCCGGTCATCATGATGAGCGCGAGGGCGAGCGTGGTGAGCGCGATCGCGGCATCGGCCCCCATGATGAGGTACTTCCGGTTGTGGCGGTCGGCCCAGACCCCGCCGAAGATCGACACCACGGCCTGAGGAAGGAATCCGAACACCGCCGCCAGCGCCATCACGAGGCCGGACTGGTACGTGATGGTGAGGTACCAGAACACGGCGTACTGCACCAGCATCGAGCCGAACAGGGTCACCGTCTGGCCGCTCAGGAACAGGATGACGTTGCGCAGCCAGTGCGGGGGATCGGGCGTCTCGTCGACCGGAGCCGCGGCATCCGTTCCGTCGTCGTTCGGCGCGCCAGTCATCGTTCACTCCTCGTCTCGATGTCGAATCCCCCGCGAAGCGCACATCTCGCACGCGATCTCACGCGGCCGCGACTTTAGCACGCGCGTCGGACACGCGTCCGGCGAGGAGTGATCCGTGGCAGCTCAGCCGCCGTATTCGGCGAGAAGTGAACGGGCGCTCTCGGCCAGCGCCTCGATGCGCTGCGCCGCGTCCTCGCGTGACTCGCCGCGCACATCGAGGTACAGCTTCAGCTTCGGCTCGGTGCCGCTCGGACGCACGATCACGCGCGATCCGTCGGTGAGCCACAGCCGCAGCACATCTCCTGGGGGAAAGTCATCGACCCCGGCAAGAAGGTCGTCGACGCGCTCGACGGCGACATCGCCGAGGGACTCCGGATGCCGCGCCCGCAGCGCCTGCATGATGCGGGCGATCTGCGACACGTCGTCGACCCGCACCGAGATCTGGTCGCTGGCGAATGACCCGAAGGTCTCGTCGAACTCGCGCAGCAGGTCGGCGAGGGTGGCTCCGCGCCCTCGCGCCTCCGAGACCATGCCGAGGATCGCGACGGCCGCCGAGATACCGTCCTTGTCGCGGACCGTCTCGGGGTTCACCAGGTACCCGAGCGCCTCTTCGAAGCCGAAGACCATCCCGGGGGCGCGCGAGATCCACTTGAAGCCGGTGAGGGTCGCGTGGAAGTCGAGACCGTAGTGCTCGGCGACCGTCTGCAGTCCTGGCGACGAGACGAGCGAGCACGCGAGCGACGCGCCCTCGGCGGCGCCGTCTGCCGCTGCGCGCTCCGCGGCGCGCCAGCCGAGCAGCAGGCCGATCTCATTGCCCGACAGGCGGCGCCAGCCGCCGTCGGCGGATTCGTCGGGGATCGCGACCGCCAGCCGGTCGGCGTCGGGGTCGTTCGCGATGACGAGGTCGGCCTCGGCCTCGCGCGCCGCGGCGAAGGAGAGGTCCATCGCCCCCGGCTCCTCGGGGTTAGGGAACGCGACGGTGGGGAAGGCGGGGTCGGGGTCGAGCTGCGGCGTCACCGGGATCGGCGACGGGTAGCCCGCCGCCTCGACGATCCGCGCGAACGTCTCCCACCCGACGCCGTGCATCGCGCTGTACACCCAGCGCAGTCCTTCGGCACCCGGCGGCGCCGGCGCGACCGCGACCGTCGCCGCGACGTACTCGTCGACGACCGTCTCCGGCGCGACCTCATAGGCGAGCGAGCGCGGCAGCGTGCTGATGTCGGCGGCGTCGGCCACCCGCTGGATCTGCGCGGCGATCTCGGCGTCGGCCGGTGAGACGATCTGCGACCCGTCGTCGGGGCCGCCGAGGTAGACCTTGTAGCCGTTGTCGTTGGGCGGGTTGTGGCTGGCCGTCACCATGACCCCGGCCGCTGCCCCGAGCCGGCGCACCGCGAAAGCGAGGACGGGAGTGGGGAGCAGGTGGGGGAGGAGGATCGCGCGCAATCCCGCGCCGGCGAAGATCTCGGCGGAGTCCCGGGCGAACACGTCGGAATTGCGTCGCCCGTCGTAGCCGATCACGACGATCGGCGCGTCGTCGAGGATGGCGGGGGTGGCTGTCTCCTCAGCAGCGGCCGCGGCATCCGTCGGCGTCGTCACGGGCGCGGACAGGCCGGCGCGCCCGCGGACGTAGGCCGCGAGACCTGCCGCGGCCTGCGCCACGAGCACGCGGTTCATGCGATTGCTGCCCGCACCGAGCTCGCCGCGCAGACCGGCCGTGCCGAAGGCGAGGCGCGTGGCGAACCGGTCGTCGAGCTCGGCCGACGCCGTCTCGTCGCCGGACTCGGCGGCTTCGATGAGGGCGCGCAGCTCGCCTCGGGTCTCACCGTCGGGATCCTGCGCGAGCCACGTCCGAGCCGTCTCGAGAATTCCCCCGGGCGTGGTCGTAGGCACCTTGTCGGGTGCCGGCTCCTGGCGCTCGGCGTCGGCGGCGGGCACGTCGGCGCCGTTCCTACCAGTGCCGTCGATGCCGGCGCCGTCGATGCCAGCGCCGTTCGCGCCAGCGCCGCTCACATCGCGCCGATCACGCGGGCGAGCAGGGACGAGATCACCGGCTCGGCGTCGCGGCCGGCCTCGATCACCTCCTGATGACTGAGCGGGGTCGTCTGGATGCCGGCCGCCATGTTCGTGATGAGCGAGAACCCGAGGATCTCCATGCCGGCCTGCCGCGCGGCGATGGCCTCGAGAGCGGTCGACATGCCGACGATGTGGCCGCCGAACGACTTCGCCATCCGCACCTCGGCCGGGGTCTCGTACTGCGGACCGCGGAACTGGCAGTAGACGCCCTCGTCGAGGCTCGGATCCACCGTCCGGGCCAGGTCGCGCAGGCGCGTGGAGTACAGGTCGGTGAGGTCGATGAAGGTCGCGCCTTCGAGAGGCGACGCGCCGGTGAGGTTGATGTGGTCGCTGATCAGCACCGGACGGCCGGGCGTCCACGTGTGCTTGATGCCGCCGGCGCCGTTGGTGAGCACCATCGTGCGGGCGCCGGTGGCCGCCGCCGTCCGCACGCTGTGCACCACCCGGCGCACGCCGTGCCCTTCGTAGAAGTGCGTGCGGGCGCCGATCACGAGCACGCGCCGCCCCTTGGGCGTCACGACGCTGCGCAGCGTGCCGACGTGGCCCTCCAACGCGGGAGCGCTGAATCCGGTGACCTCGGTCGCGGGGAAGCTCGCGGTCGTCTCTCCGAGCAGCTCCGCCGCCTTGCCCCAGCCCGACCCGAGCGTCAGCGCGATGTCGTGGTGCTCGACGCCCGTGATGCGCGCGATGTCCTGCGCTGCCGCGGCCGCAACCTCGAACGGGTCGGCGGCGGGGTCGTCAAGAGGGTTGCCGGTGCTGTCTGACATCCCCCCACTCTAGGAACCTGCGCGCGCGAGAGCCAGCGGGGGCAGGTCGGCCGCGACGGGACCCGATGTCGTGGCCGAGGCATCCGAGAGGAGAGAATGGAAGACATGTCCTTGAGCTTCGAGCGCACGCAGAGCGTCGCCATCATCGGCGGCGGACCCGGAGGCTACGAAGCGGCGCTGGCCGCCGCCCAGCTCGGAGCCGAGGTGACCGTGGTCGAACGGGCGGGCATCGGCGGCTCCGCGGTCATCACCGATGTGGTCCCCTCCAAGACGCTCATCGCGACGGCCGACGCTGCGGTGGCCATCTCGGGTGCCGGCGATCTGGGAGTGCAGCTGTTCGCCAAGGGCAAGGACGGCAAGCCCCTCAAGCCCGAGATCGCGATCAACCTCATCGCCGTCAACAAGCGGCTGCTCTCTCTGGCCCGCCAGCAGTCCGACGACATGCGCGCCTCGCTCGCCGAAGCGGGCGTGCGCATCATCTCCGGCCACGGGCGCCTCGAAGGCGAGAACGCGGTCGTCGTGTCCACCGGCGCCGGCGGCACCGACTTCGATCGCATCGAGGCCGACACGCTCGTCGTCTCGACCGGCTCCTCGCCGCGCGAGCTTCCGACGGCCCGGCCAGACGGCGTGCGCATCCTCACGTGGACGCAGCTGTACGACATGACCGCCATCCCCGAGCACCTCATCGTGG
Source organism: Microbacterium yannicii PS01 (assembly GCF_000304335.1). Lineage (GTDB taxonomy): Bacteria > Actinomycetota > Actinomycetes > Actinomycetales > Microbacteriaceae > Microbacterium > Microbacterium yannicii_A. The sequence goes on from NZ_CAJF01000004.1 coordinate 106,093, forward strand.
TGGGCTCGGGCGTCACCGGCGCCGAGTTCGCCGGCGCCTACATGAACCTCGGCGCGAAGGTGACCCTCGTCTCCAGCCGCGACCAGGTGCTGCCCGGTGAGGACTCCGACGCCGCCGCCGTCATCGAGAAGGTCTTCAAGCGCGGCGGTATGACCCTGCTGTCGAAGTCGCGCGCCGAGAAGGTCGAGAACGTCGGCGAAGGTGTCGTGGTGACGCTCAGCGACGGCCGGACGATCGAGGGCAGCCACTGCCTCGTGGCCGTCGGCTCGGTGCCCAACACCTCCGGGATCGGGCTCGAGCAGGCCGGCATCCAGATGACCGACTCCGGTCACATCCAGGTCAACCGCGTCGCTCGCACCTCGGTGCCCAACATCTACGCCGCGGGCGACTGCACCTCGTTCATCCCGCTCGCGTCGGTCGCTTCGATGCAGGGCCGGACGGCCGTCTTCCATGCGCTCGGCGACGTCGTGATCCCGCTCGAGCAGCGTCGCATCACGTCGAACATCTTCACCGCGCCCGAGATCGCCACGATCGGCTGGCAGGAGAAGGACATCGCCGACGGCCTCATCAACGGCGTGGTGCACAAGCTGCCACTGGCAGCGAACCCGCGCGCGAAGATGATGGGCATCAAGGACGGCTTCGTCAAGATCATCGCCCGGCAGGGCAGCGGCACCGTGATCGGCGGCGTCATCGTCGGTCCGCGCGCCTCCGAGCTCATCTACCCGATCGCGATCGCCGTCGAGCGTCGCCTCACGGTCGACCAGGTCTCGCGCGTGTTCGCGGTCTACCCGTCCCTGTCGGGCAGCATCACCGATGCCGCCCGCGCCATGCACGTCGTCGACCACACGATCTACGGCGGCTGAGACCCGCGTCTTCTCGAGCCCACGAGAACCGGGCGCCGCGGCATCCGTCCCGATGGGCTGGTCTCGACGCACTGCGTCGCCCGACAGGTCAACCACGGTTCCACAGGAGATACGCGGTCGGACTCCTTCTGCCGAAGCCCGGTTCTCCTGGTGACGGCGCGGCTGGGTTCGTCAGGCCGGCCGTGGAGCCATGACGGATGACGAGGCCGAGGCTCGAGCGAAGCTCGAACGCGCCTTGGCGAATCGGTAGAGTGCGGCCGTGCCGATCAACCCCGCCCCCCGCACCGAAGCACGCGACTCGACCGCACCGGCCACCGTGGTCGATCCCACGCTCCTCGAAGTCCCCGAAGGCCAGCACGACGTCACCGTCGTTCAGGAGATCGACGGCCTGAGCTACATCGACCCGGACGACCCGGCGATGCCGTCGTATCGGGTCATCGCCAACAACCGCCAGCCGGTCGCCCTTCGGGACATGATGATCCTCCCCGTCCGCACGGGGTACGTCGGACAGGACCGCGTGAAGCCGGATCCGGAACTGGACCCGCCCTCCGGGGCCGACGCCGTGCCCGAGGTCGACGTCACGACGGTGTATCTGCCGGTGCGCGACGGCGTGGCGCGATGCCTCGTCTATCGACCGCAATCGAAGCCAGCGGCCACCGACCTCCGCGTCATCCTCTATGCGCACGGCGGCGGATTCACCGTCGGGTCAGCCGAGGACACGGACTACATCACTCGTCGGCTCGCCTTCGACAGCGGTGCCGTCGTCGTGTCGGCGAACTACCGTCTGGCGCCGGAATTCCCGTTTCCCACGCCCCTCGACGACGTGGCCGATGTCTACCAGTGGCTCCTCGAAGATGCGGCCCGCATCGGTGGTGACACAGCGCGGATCGCTGTGGCCGGAGATTCGGCCGGGTCCAACTTCGCCGCCGCCCTCCCGATCGCCGCGCGCGCTCGGGGGCTCGCGGCTCCGCGGGCGGTGCTGATGTTCGGCGCGTTCGTCGACTTCGCCCAGGAGCGCTGGACGTCGTTCCAACAGCAGGCGCCGCGCGGCATCGTCTACGACAGTGCGTTCTTCGGCTTCATCCGAGGGGCGTACCTGCCGACCACGCCGTGGACCGAACCCGCCGCCAGCCCCATCTACGCCGACCTCACCGAATACCCGCCCACCTTCATCGCGACCGGCACGCACGACCCGGTCGTCGACTCAGCTCGCGAATTCGCCCGGCTGATAACGGAGCGCGGCGGCACGGTGGACGGCTATTGGCCCGAGGGCATGCCCCACGGCTTCTACTTCTTCCCGGGGGTGCAGCAGCCCGAGGGCGACATCTCGTTCGAGAGGGCGAAGGCGTTCCTGTCGGCGCACCTCTGACGGCCCGGATGCCGCGGGCCCCGGCATCCGAAAATCAGGCCTCTTCCGGGAGCGTTCAACAGGTGACCCGCGGTTCCACAGGAAGTTTGCGGCCTCGATCCTCCTGCCGGAGGCCGGTTGACCTGTCTGCGCGGGCCGCGCTGGGCGCGACTGGACTCAGCTGATCGTCAGCAGCTGGTGGCCGGCCGACACGGTCGTGCCGGGGTCGGCGTTGATCCCGCCGATGACACCGTCCTTGTGCGCCTGGATCGGCTGCTCCATCTTCATCGCCTCGAGCACGACGACGAGGTCGCCCTTGACGACCTGCTGCCCGTCCTCGACGGCGACCTTGACGATGGTGGCCTGCATCGGCGCCTTGACCGCGTCTCCGGATGCCCCGGCGACGACGGTCGGCGCGTGAGAGCGGCGCGACGGGGGCACGGCCACCGGGCGGCCGGTCGTGCCGGGGGCCGAGACGACGCGGTCGGGCAGACTCACCTCGAGGCGCTTGCCGGCCACCTCGACGACCACAGTGTGACGGTGCTCGGAAGGCTTGGGTGCTTCGAGCTCGCCGTCCCAGGCAGGGATGTCGTTGACGAACTCGGTCTCGATCCAGCGCGTGAAGACGCCGAACCGGCCATCCTCGGCCGTGAACGCGGGGTCGCGCACGACCTTGCGATGGAACGGCAGCACGGTCGGAAGCCCGGCGACCTCGAACTCGTCGAGCGCACGACGGGCGCGCTCGAGGGCCTCGGCGCGGTCGCGACCGGTGACGATGATCTTCGCCAGCAGCGAGTCGAAGGCGCCGCTGACGCTGTCGCCCGCGGTCACGCCGGAGTCCAGGCGGATGCCGGGGCCGCCGAACGTCTTGAACACGTGGATCGGACCCGGCTGGGGGAGGAAGCCCCGGCCGGCGTCCTCGCCATTGATGCGGAACTCGATCGAGTGCCCGTCGGGGGCCGGGTCTTCGTAGCCGAGCTCTTCTCCCTCGGCGAGACGGAACTGCTCGCGCACCAGGTCGACGCCCGTGATCTCCTCCGAGACGGGATGCTCGACCTGCAGACGGGTGTTGACTTCGAGGAACGAGATCGTGCCGTCGGCGCCGATCAGGAACTCGCAGGTGCCCGCGCCGACGTAGCCGACCTCCTTGAGAATCGCCTTCGACGCGTCGTACAGCGTCCTGTTCTGCTCGTCGCTGAGGAACGGAGCGGGCGCCTCTTCGACGAGCTTCTGATGCCGGCGCTGCAGCGAGCAGTCGCGGGTCGAGATGACGACGACGTTGCCCGCGGCATCGGCCAGGCACTGCGTCTCGACGTGACGCGGCTTGTCGAGGTACTTCTCGACGAAGCACTCGCCGCGGCCGAAGGCGGTGATCGCCTCGCGCGTGGCCGACTCGAACAGCTCGGGGACCTCGTCGAGGGTGCGGGCGACCTTGAGGCCGCGTCCGCCGCCGCCGTACGCCGCCTTGATGGCGATCGGAAGGCCGACCTCCTGCGCGAACGCGACGACTTCGTCAGCGCCCGACACCGGGCCGGGGGTTCCCGGGGCGAGCGGCGCCCCCACCTTCTCGGCGACGCTGCGGGCGGTGACCTTGTCGCCGAGGGCCTCGATGGCCTCAGGGCTGGGGCCGATCCAGATCATTCCCGCCGTGATCACCGCGCGCGCGAACTCGGCGTTCTCGGCGAGGAACCCGTAGCCCGGGTGAACCGCATCGGCGCCGGACCGACGCGCGATCGAGAGGATCTTGTCGATCGACAGATAGGTGTCGGCGCTGGTCGAGCCGTCGAGCGCGTAGGCCTCGTCGGCGAGCCGCGCGTGCATCGCGTCGCGGTCCTGGTCGGCGTAGACGGCGACGGACGCCTTGCCCGCATCGCGAGCGGCGCGGATGACGCGGACGGCGATCTCGCCGCGGTTGGCAACGAGAACCTTGGCGATCTGGGGCATGAAGGCCAGCCTACCGACGGCGTCCATCGGGCTTTTGACCGGTTCATACAAGAACCGACCAGAAACGTGGGGTTCCTACGACAATTCCGGAGTGCCGTCCAGGGAGGGATCGGTGGTGTGCCACAGCGCCGTCCAGTCGACGCCCAGTTCCCGCACCAGACGTCGCAGCGTGGAGACCGACATGCCCACGACTGTGGAGGGGTCGCCGTCGACGCGGTCGATGAACGCGCCGCCGAGACTGTCGACCGTGAACGCTCCGGCGACGTGCAGAGGTTCCCCGGTCGCCACATACGCCTCGATCTCGGCATCCGTCACGTCGTCGACGAACCCCACGGATGCCGCCGCCGTCGCGTGCACCTCGCGCGGAGCATGGCCGGGCTCGAGGCGCACCACGGCGTGACCGGAGTGCAGCACGCCGGTCCGGCCGCGCATCGCACGCCAGCGGGCGACGGCGTTCTCGGGAGTGAACGGCTTGCCGAGCACCTCTCCGTCGAGCTCGAACATCGAGTCGCCGCCGATCACGATGCCGTCGAAGGCAGGGATGTCGTCGGCCAGGCGTGCCGCGACCTCGGCGGCCTTGCGGCGGGCGAGAAGAAGCACGTGCTCGTCGGGAGCCAGCCGCCGCCCCTCGGACGCCTCGACCGCCTCGACGACCGCTTCCTCATCGACGTCGGGGGCGATCGTGAGGGGACGGATGCCGAACTGCTGCAGCAGCATCAGACGGGCGGGGGACGTCGAGGCGAGGCACACGCGCATGTGGACAGGGTATCGACGCCCTCGCGCGCCGAACTCCTGAACAACCGGCGTCGAGGTCAGAGCTTCGTGCGAGATTCGGCAGGTCTCGTCGCCGACCACGCGCTTTCTTCAGGAGTTGGGCTCCGGCGCGCGGCCTAAGCTCTTCAGGTGACCGAACCCGGCGAGACCATCGACCTCGAGATCACCGACGTGGCGCACGGCGGCGTCTTCGTCGCCCGTCACGAGGGGCGCGTCGTCTTCGTGTCCGACGCGATCCCGGGTGAGCGGGTGCGGGCGCGGGTGACCGATGCGAGCAAGAAGTCGTTCTGGCGGGCCGAGACGGTCGAGGTGCTCGACGCCTCACCGCACCGTCAGCCGCACGTGTGGCGTCAGGCCGACGTCGATTTCGCTCCCGAGCAGCGTCCGGGCGGAGCGGACTTCGGCCACATCGCACTCGCGCATCAGCGAGAACTCAAACTCCGGGTGCTGCTCGACGCACTGGAGCGCTTCGGCGGCATCGCCGAGCCCGCAGCCACCATGGCGACCGCGGGGCCCGCCCTGTCGGACGCTGCCGAGGTCCCCGACGACGAGACGCCGGACGGGACACGGTGGCGCACGCGTCTGAGCCTGCACGTCGACGATGCCGGGCGCGTCGGACCGTATGCGGCGCGCAGTCACCGCGTGATAGAGGTCGACGGCCACCCTCTCGCCACGGCCGCGGTGGAACAGGCCGCCCTTGCCCTGCGGGGTCACCAGCCGGGCCGCATCGACCTGATCCAGCCCACGGACGGCCGCGTGCGCGTGCTGCCGCGGCCGGAGCGGCGAGCGGATGCTGCGCGCCCGCGTCGTCGCGGCAGGCCGGCGAAGTCGGGCCCCGCCGCACCGGCGCCCACGGCCGAGGTGGTCATCGAGCGCGTCGGCGGACGGGAGTTCCGCGTCGATGCCGGCGGATTCTGGCAGGTCCACCGCCTGGCGGCACACCGCCTGACGTCTGTCGTCTCGTCGAGACTGCGCAGCCTTGGACAGGCTCACGGAACAGGGTATGGACCGGTCATCGACCCTGACGCCTGGCACCTCGACCTCTACGGCGGCGTCGGACTCTTCGCCGCCACCCTCGGGGATCTCGGCGGTCCGTCGACGCGCGTGACGACCGTCGAGTCCGATTCCCGCGCCACCGAGCACGCCGGTGAGAACCTCGCCGAGTGGGTCGGCGCACGCGCCGAGACCGGGCGCGTCGACCGGTGGCTGGCGAAACTCGCGGACGAGGCATCCGTCACCGAACGCGAGCGTCTCGGACGCGGTGTCGTCCTTCTCGACCCGCCGCGTGCGGGAGCCGGTCGCGAGGTCGTCGAACGCATCACGGAGCTGGCGCCGGCGACCGTCGTGTATGTGGCGTGCGATCCCGTCGCGCTCGCGCGCGACCTCTCGACGTTCCGTGACGGCGGGTACGAGCCTGCGTCGATCGACGCCTTCGACATCTTCCCGAATTCGCACCACGTCGAGGCCGTGGCCGTCCTCACCCGGCACGGCGCACGTGGCTAGGCTGGCGGCATGACGCGCGTGGCCCTCATCGACGACCACGAGTCGGTTCGACTCGGACTGGCTGCTGCCTGTGCGCGGGCGGCGACCAAGAAGGTCGTCTTCTCGGGCAGCACCGTGACCGAGTACCTGTCGTGGCGCACGTCGACGTCGGCCGCGCCCGCCGACGTGGTCGTGCTCGATCTGACCCTGGGCGACGGCACGACGGTCACCGAGAACGTGCGACGCCTGGTCGTGGACGGTTCGAGCGTGATCATCCACAGCGTCGCCGACCGCCCTGCGGCGGTGCGCGAGGCGCTCGCGGCGGGAGCCGCCGGCGTGGTGAGCAAGTCCTCGCCCATCGACGACGTCATCGCAGCGATTCGCACGGTGGCCCAGGGCGAGCCGCTGAACAACGTCGAATGGGCGAGCGCGGTCGAGGGCGACCGCGAGTTCGCCGACGCGCAGCTGTCGGCCCGCGAGCGCGACGTGCTGCGCCTCTACGCCGCCGGCCTTCCGCTGAAGGTCGTGGCCGAGAGGCTCGGCGTGGCGTACTCGACGGCCAAGGAAAACATCACGCGCGTGCGTGTGAAGTACGTCGAGGTGGGTCGTCCCGCGCCGACGAAGGTGGATCTTCTGCGTCGCGCGATGGAGGACGGACTGCTGGCTGAATCGGCGGCGGACGCGGGGGATGTCGCGCGTGGCCGCTGACGGTCAGAGCGCGGTGCTCGACACCGCGTGGGCGCAGATTCCGCGCTCGCGCGAAGCGACATCGAGCACCGGATCGTTCACCCGTTCTCGCGTCGAGCGGATCATCTCGATCGCCGCCGCGTCGGGTTCCGTCCTGATCGGGACGCAGTCTTTCCTCGCGGCGCTGGCATCCACCGCCGAGCGGCCGGAATGGCGGCTCCCGCTCATGATCGTCGTGTTCGGCGCCCTCGCCGTCATGCTGCTCGCCTGTGCCTTCGGGCGAGCGGTCAAGGTCACCTCCGGGATCTTCGCGTGCGTTTACCTGCTGGCGCTCGCCGCGTGGCCCTTCGCCACTGCAGGCATCGAGCCGACGCCGCTGCCCGAGCCGTGGATCTGGTTCCTCGTGAACCTCGCGACGCTCGCGGCCGTCCTCGCGTTCCCCCTTCCCGTCCAGATCGGCTTCACGATCCTCGCGCCGCTGCTGTTCTACTTCGTGCGGCTGGTGCAGGGCGGCTTCGCGCCCGACTACTGGTTCGCCGTCGGGCTGGACGTGTCGTTCGCCCTCATCCTGGGCGGCGTCCTCGTGGCGCTCGGCTGGATGCTGCGGTCGGTGGCCGAGAACGTCGACGAGACGCGTGGACGGGCGGTCTCGTCCTACGCCCGGGCCGCCGCTGACGATGCCGCCGAGCAGGAGCGTGTGGCGGTCGCGGCTCTGATGCACGACAGCGTGCTGGCCGCTCTGATCGCCGCAGAGCGGGCGACGACGCCCCGGGAACGTGCCCTGGCTGCGACGATGGCGCGCGAGGCGCTCACCCGCCTGGCGAACACAGAGCAGGACGCGCACGAAGGCCCCGACGAGCCGCGCAAGCCCTCCCAGCTCGCGGACGACATCGAGACCGCCGCAGCCGAGCTCGGCGCCGACATCGAGGTCCACCGTGAGATCTCGGCCGACAGCGGGCCCATACCCGGCCGCATCGCCCGTGCCCTCGCCCTGGCCACGACACAGGCGATCGCCAATGCGCTGCAGCACGCCGGCGGAGCGGGCCTCGGCGTCGCGGTGGTCGCCACACAGGATCGCGTGCGCGTGGAGGTGCACGACGCGGGTGAGGGCTTCGACCTCGAAGCGGTCCCCGACGACCGTCTCGGCATCCGCGCTTCGATCGTCGCACGCGTCGCCGCCGTCGGTGGATCGGCCGATCTCGAGACGGGGCCCCAGGGAACCACCGTCCGCCTCACCTGGCGCGGCGAGTCCTCGGTGATCGGAGTGGGTCCGTGATCAGTGTCAAGAAGATCCTGACGGTGCTCGCTCTCGCCTTCACCGCCTATCTCGCCGCCCGCGGGCTCTCGTGGACCGGCAACGTCCAGCAGCCACTCGTCATCATCGCGGCGCTGCTGTTCTACCTCGGCGTCACGTGGTTCTGCATCTTCCGCGACTCGGCGGCCGAGCCTTCGCCTGAACAGCCCGTCGGCGACGCGCCGCGGCACACGCGGAGACTGCCCGTCTTCGCGCAGGTGCTCGCCCTCGTCTGCGCGGCCTCGGTGCCGAGCGCCATCTCGTGGGCGGTCGGGCCCGAAAACCGCACTGCTTCGTTCGGCACCTGGTACATCGGCGGGATGGGCGCGCTCATGGTGATCGTGATGGTCAGGCGCCGGCCGATCACCGCCTGGGTCGGCTTCGTGCTTCTCGCCATCGCGTCGATGGCGTGGATGGGCGCAGGAGACGCCATCGGCCTCGGCCTCCTGGGGTCTCTGGTGTGGCTCGTCGTGGCGCAGCTCGTGGCGTTCTCCGTCGACCGTGCGGCGCGTGACACGTCCCGCCTCACGCGGCTCCAGCGTGCGGCATCCGCGTGGCAGACCTCTCAGATCGTGCGCCAGCGGGAGCGGCGGATCCAGGTTCAGAAGGCGCTCGCCGTCGCCGGACCGGTGCTCACCCGCACGGTTGCGCAAGCCGGCGATCTCTCGGACGAGGATCGCCTCGAGGCACGGCTCGCCGAAGGACGGCTGCGCGACGAGATGCGCGGCCCGCGCCTTCTCGACGACGACGTGCGCGCCGAGCTCGAGCGGGCTCGCCGGCGCGGCGCGAACGTCACGGTGCTGGACGAGGGCGGTCTGGACGACCTCGACGACGAGACCCTCTCCCTGATCCGCGTCCAGCTCGCCGAGACTCTGCGCGCGGCGACGTCGGACCGTCTCTACATCCGCACGTCACCCGATGCGCGCGTCGCCGTCACGGTCGTGGGCCGTTCACCTTCGGTCGGCGCTCCCAGCGACGAGGACGCCGTGGACCTGTGGCGCGAGATCGCGCACCCCGGCCGGGCCTGACCGGTTCTTCCGCGGTCCGGCGCGCCGGCCGATCGATGATGCACGTCCATCGCACCAGGCCGCGCGGCATCCGCTCGCAGACAAATCTCGTCCCCCGTCCGACAGGGGGAGGGGAAGTCGGACGGAGGACGGAATCGAAAGAGGCGAGGGGCGGCGAAGCCGCCCGCCCCTCGCCTAGCGGACGGTTACCCGAAAACCGTCCGCGTGGCCGAATCCGGGTAGTCCGCAGAGCGGAGGTCGGATCAGCCGAACGCAGAAGCGTTCCAGCGGTTCAAGTATCGCCGGGATGCAAGCGCGGCGTCTGTAGGTATTTCGGGGGACAAGAGTGTCCTATGATTCGTCCTCCGCCAAGAGGGTCAGAAGCGCGATCCGCCCCAGCCGAGGTCGCGGCGCAGGGGCTCGCGCAGGGCTCGCTGCGAGACCGACCAGGCGCTTCGCTCGCGACGATCGTCGGCCACCGCCTCGGCGGCCTCGCCGGTGTACGCCTCGGTCACGACGGCGATGAGCGCCGCGAGCTCCACCTCGGAGGGCGCGCCGCGCCGCACGTCGATCGCGACGTGCTCGGCCTCGTCATCCGCGAGCGTCACAGGCCTGCCCCGCTGTCCAGGCGGCCGATCACAGCGGGATGTTCCCGTGCTTCTTGGGCGGCAGGCTCGCGCGCTTGCCGCGAAGGGCGCGCAGAGCCTTCGCGATGGAGACCCGCGTCTGCGCCGGCTCGATGATGCCGTCGAGCTCGCCCCGCTCGGCGGCGAGGAAGGGAGACGCCACGTTGTACGTGTACTCGTTGGCCAGGCGCGTGCGCACCGCGGCGACGTCCTCACCGGCTTCTTCGGCCCGCTTGATCTCGCCGCGGTAGAGGATGTTGACCGCGCCCTGACCGCCCATGACGGCGATCTCGGCCGTCGGCCAGGCGAGGTTGATGTCGGCGCCGAGCTGCTTGGAGCCCATGACGATGTAGGCACCGCCATAGGCCTTGCGCAGGATCACCGTGACCAGCGGCACGGTAGCCTCGGCGTAGGCGTACAGCAGCTTCGCGCCGCGGCGAATCACGCCGGTCCACTCCTGGTCGGTGCCCGGGAGGTATCCGGGAACGTCGACCAGCGTGACGATCGGGAGCGAGAACGCGTCGCAGAAGCGCACGAAGCGACTGGCCTTCTCGCCGGCCTCGATGTTCAGGGTGCCGGCCATCTGCGACGGCTGGTTGGCGATGATCCCGACGCTGCGCCCTTCGACGCGTCCGAAGCCGATCACGATGTTCGGCGCGAACAGCGGCTGCACCTCGAGGAAGTCTTCGGCATCGACGATCCCGCGGATCACCTGGTGGATGTCGTACGGCTGATTCGGCGAGTCGGGGATGATCGCATTCAGGGCCCGATCGGCATCCGTCGTCTCGAACTCGAACTCCGTCTCGTAGACGGGCAGCTCGGCGAGGTTGTTGTCGGGAAGGAAGCCGAGCATCGTGCGGACGTAGTCGATCGCGTCGTCCTCGTCCTCGGCGAGGTAGTGCGCGACGCCGGAGCGGGTGTTGTGCGTGTACGCGCCCCCGAGCTCTTCCATCCCGACGTCCTCGCCGGTGACGGTCTTGATCACATCGGGGCCGGTGACGAACATCTGGCTCGTCTTGTCGACCATGACGACGAAGTCGGTGAGGGCGGGGGAGTACACCGCGCCGCCCGCTGCCGGTCCCATGATGATGGAGATCTGCGGGATCACGCCGGACGCCTGCGTGTTCAGGCGGAAGATCTCGCCGTACTTGCCGAGCGCGACGACGCCCTCCTGGATGCGCGCGCCACCCGAGTCGAGGATTCCCACGATCGGGATGCCGGAGCGCAGCGCGAACTCCATGACCTTGATGATCTTCTCGCCCGCGACCTCGCCCAGCGATCCGCCGAACGTCGAGAAGTCCTGCGAGTACACCGCGACGGTGCGACCGTGGATCGTGCCGACGCCGGTGACGACGGAGTCGCCGTAGGGGCGGGAGCGGTCCATGCCGAAGGCGGTCGTGCGGTGCCGCACGTACTCGTCGAGCTCGACGAAGCTGCCGGGATCGACGAGCTGCTCGATGCGCTCGCGCGCCGTGCCCTTGCCCTTCGCGTGCTGCTTCTGCTTGGCAACCGTCTCGGCGTCGAGGACGGCCTCTTGATAGCGGGCGCGGAGGTCGGCGATCTTGCCGGCGGTCGTGAAGAGGTCGGGCTGATCGGTCACGGATTCCACCCTATCGGCGGGTCCCCGCCATCCGTTGGAGGGTTCGCACAAGGGGCCGCGGCATCCGCTGTCGATGCCGTCCCTGAGTACTCCTCTCCATTTCCGTGCGCGCTCCTCTCCGTTCCGTGAGCGCTCCTCTCCGGTCCCTGAGCCTGTCGAAGGGACGGATGCCGCGGCCCGCCGCTCGCGGGTAGCGTGTCGGACATGCCGATCCCCGAGCACGGATATCCCCGCACCGCCGCCGTCAGCCCGCGCGTGCAGGTCGTCGAGACCACCGAATCGACCAACGCCGACGTCGTCCGCCACATCGTCGAGTCGCCCGAGGACTGGCCGCACCTCTCGGTGCTGCTCACCACCGATCAGCGTGCCGGCCGGGGTCGCCTCGACCGCACGTGGGTCACGCCGCCGGGAACCGCGCTCGCCGTCTCGACCGTCGTGCGCGTGTCGGCCGTCCCCAATGAGTCGCGCGGATGGATTCCGCTGATCGCCGGCGCCGCCATGACCCGGGCGATCCGAGAACAGGTGCCGCCGAGCGGTCATTCGGTGGCGCTCAAGTGGCCGAACGACGTCCTCCTCGATGCCGGAAAAGTGTGCGGCATCCTCGCCGAGGTCGTGCCGGGGCACCCGGACGTCGTCGTCATCGGCTCGGGAGTCAACACTCGGATGCCGCGCACCGATCTTCCGGTCGCCACCGCCACATCGTTCGAGGCAGTGGGCCTCGAGTGCGACGAGGACCGACTGCTCGCCGACTACCTCGGTGCGCTCGACGAGATGCTCGGCGTGCTCATCGGCGCCCGCGGGAACGCGGTCGCCGCCGGACTGCTCGCCGACATCGAGTCGCTGTGCAGCACCATCGGCAGCGACGTCGCCGTCTCGCTGCCCGATGGCGAAACCCTGCGGGGGCGTGCGACGCGCATCGACGCGGACGGCCGGCTCGTCGTCGAGCAGGAGTCCGAGTTCGAGTCGGCCGTCTCGGCCGGCGACGTCGTGCACGTTCGCTGAGCCGGGTCGTTTCGGATTCGCGGCGTACACCCGTCGGCCCGGGTGCGACGGCATCCCCTCGACGCGGCCCCAGTCGGGGCCGTCAGAGCGCGGCCATCACAGATCGGTGAAGTCGTTGGAGGGCGTCCACATACGGTCGACTTCATCGCCGGTGAGCGAGAGGCCGATGAATTCGGCACCGACTTCTCCGGGCCTGCTGAGCGAATCCGTTCCCGGAACTGCTCGCATGCCGAGATTGACGGTGTCGACGACGCCGTCGCCGTCGCTGTCCCCCTCGCCCCAGCCGCCCGCTGCGATCACCTCGGCACGGGTCGAGCCGACTTTGATCCCCTCGGCGGTGATCACGTCTGCGTCGCCCACCGCTGGACTGAGGAACGTCACTGACGTCGGACCCCCGTCGAAACTCGCGACGGTGACATCCGCCCATGTGAAAGAGGTGCCGAAAAGGTCGCCGTTGCCCCTCGGGTCCTCGATGTCTTCTCGAGCCGGGGGCTGACCCGTGAGTTCCTCGATCAGCGCAACGAGCGACTCGGCCTGATCCAAAGTGAAGACATCCGTGCGGCCGTCATGCGTGTACTCGATCGCGTCGAGGGTGACGACGAGCTCATCAGCCGAAGTGTCCGAATCCAGGGGTGTGGGAGCAGGATCGGGCAGCGGCCGAATCGTCGGCGCGGCGGCGGTGCTCGTCGGGTCGCTCGAGGCGGCTCCCGCGCACCCCGTGAGCAGGAACGGAATCAACAGGATCGACGTGAGCATCGGGCGAGCGCGCATCGATCCAACCTACGTCCTGGAGTGCGTAGACATGACCTCCGTCCGTGCTCGGGCGAGCGGGTTATCGTCGGCCGGTGCTGGGCACGCTCGCTCCGCGCTCCTCGCCGCTTGGCGTGACACATGACGTTCCATGGCGTGGCAGGTCGGCGGTGTCGCAGACGCCGCCCACAATGGGTGCATGACGCAGCCGAGTACCTACGGCGGCAGGCCGATGGCGCCGGCGCCGGGGGCGCCGACGCCTGAGCTGCTCGTGGCGCGGTTCCGTGCGCATGCCCGCCGGCTGACGTGGTCGGCGATCGTGCTCATCGGGGTGGCGGGAGCTGCCGGCTACTTCTTCGGCAACCTGCCCGCGCCTCTCGAAGACTGGATGCTGCTGACCGCCGCGGGCGTGGTCGTCGTGTTCCTCGTCCTGCTGCCGTTCCTCCGCTGGTGGGCGCACATCTACACGATCACGACGCGTCGGGTCATCGAGCGGGGTGGTGTCCTGGCTGTGCGCCGTCGCGAGCTTCAGCACGTCCGCGGCTATACCGTGCAGGTGCGTCGGGGCCCTCTGCAGCGCATCTGGCGTACCGGAACCATCACCCTGACCAACGGCGTCGATGCTCCGCTTCGGCTCACGAACATCCCGAGCGTCGAGCTCGTCCACGAAGCGCTCGTCGATCAGGTCGAGGTCAATCAGATCCTCGCGCACCGCGACGGGCAGGCGCTGCCTCCGACCGCGAACGCCGCGCCCCCCGTCCCGCCGCTTCCGCCGGCGCCGTAGCCCGGCCGTGGCCGCCGCCGGAGTGCGGGATGATGGAAGCGGCCCATCGAGAGGGGAAGCGGTATGTCGCTGCGTGTTGGAGTCGTCGGTGGCGGGCAGCTCGCCCGCATGATGATCGCACCGGCCGTGGAACTCGGCGTCGAGCTGCGGGTGCTCGCCGAGGAGGAGGGGATGTCGGCATCCCTCGCCGCCACCGCCGTGGGCGACTATCGCGACGCCGAAACGGTGCTGGCCTTTGCGCGCGACGTCGACGTGATCACGTTCGACCACGAGCACGTGCCGCAGGACGTCCTCGCCACGCTCGTCGACGCGGGCGTCGCGGTGCACCCGGGTCCTGACGCGCTCCGGTTCGCGCAGGACAAGCTGCTCATGCGTGCCAGGCTGCAGGAGCTGGGGATGCCGCAGCCCGCGTGGGCGTCGGTGGAGACCGTCGACGAGCTGCAGGCCTTCATCGATCAGCAGGGCGGCCGCGCGGTGGTCAAGACGCCGCGCGGCGGATACGACGGCAAAGGCGTGCGCGTCGTATCGGCAGGCGTCGAGGCCGAGGACTGGTTCGCGACGCTCGCCGAAGACGCGCGCGGCGGTGCACTCCTCGTCGAGGAGCTCGTCGACTTCTCTCGCGAGCTCGCTCAGCAGGTCGCCCGCCGCCCGTCCGGGATGGTGCGCGCGTACCCCGTCGTCGAGACGGTGCAGCGGAACGGCGTCTGCGCCGAGGTCATCGCACCGGCACCGCACGGGAACGAACGGCTCCAGCAGGTCGCCGCGCAGATCGGCGTGGCCATCGCCGAGGGGCTCGGGGTGACCGGGATGCTCGCGGTCGAGCTGTTCGAGACGACCGATGAGCGCCTGCTCGTGAACGAGCTGGCCATGCGCCCGCACAACAGTGGTCACTGGAGCCAGGACGGCGCCGTCACCAGCCAGTTCGAGCAGCATCTCCGCGCGGTGCTGGACCTGCCGCTCGGCGACCCGTCGCCGCTGTCGGAGTGGTCGGTCATGGTGAACGTGCTCGGCGGACCCGCCGAAGGCTCGCTCGGCGAACGATTCTCCGCCGCCATGACGGAGCACCCCGCCGCGAAGATCCACACCTACGGCAAGGCGCCGCGACCGGGGCGCAAGGTCGGCCACGTCACCGCGGTCGGCGACGACCTCGACGAGGTCGCGTATCAGGCGCGCGCCGCGGCATCCTTCTTCCTCGACTGACACGGGGGCTGGGGTCCCTGAGCCGCCCGCCGTCCCTGAGCCGCGCTCGTCCCTGAGCCGTCCTCGGTCCCTGAGCCATCCTCGGTCCCTGAGCTTGTCGAAGGGCCGCGCCGTTGCGGGGATCTTCCAGGCACGCGCCCTAGCCTTGACGGGTGTCTGAGACCCCCACGAGCTCGCCGCCGCTGCACTCCTCCGACGCGCCGCTGATCGGCGTCGTGATGGGGTCCGATTCGGACTGGCGGGTCATGAGCGATGCGTCGCAGGCGCTGACCGACTTCGGGATCCCGCACGAGGTCGAGGTCGTCTCGGCGCACCGCACGCCCGACAAGCTCATGCGCTACGGCCGTGAGGCGCGAGCACGCGGATTGAGGGCCATCATCGCGGGTGCCGGCGGCGCGGCGCACCTGCCGGGGATGCTGGCATCCGTCACGGCCCTCCCCGTGATCGGCGTGCCGGTACAGCTCGCGACCCTCGACGGCATGGATTCGTTGCTGAGCATCGTTCAGATGCCGGCCGGAATCCCGGTCGCAACGGTGTCGATCAACGGCGCGAAGAACGCCGGACTGCTTGCGGCGCGCATCCTCGGAGCGTCAGACCCCGCCGTGGCCGATCGCGTCGAGGAGTACGCGCGCACGCTCGAGGGGCAGGTCGAGGAGAAGAATCGGCGGCTCAAGGAATCGCTGTGACCGTCATGAGCGCACCGCCGTCATCCGTTCGACCTCCGCGGTCGCGCGTCGTCGAAGAGCGACCCATGCGGTATCCGGACGCCTCATCGCGAGCTCTTATGACGAAGCGCGGGTGGTGGCTCGTGCTGCTGAACTTCGTGATGCCCGGATCGGCGCAGGCACTCGCGGGCAATCATCGGCTCGGACGCCTGGGACTCGGCTCCACCCTGCTGCTGTGGACCCTGGTCGTCGTCACGATCCTGTTCGCACTGCTCGCCCCGACCGCGGGGCTGAGCATCATCACCGGCGCATGGCTGCCGGAATGGCTGAGCCTCGTACGTCAGCTTCCCCTCCTAATCGCGCAAGGTCTGCTCGTCGCGTATGCCGTTCTCTGGAGCGTCCTCACCGTCGACACTCTGCGGCTCGTCCGCCTGGTCAAGACGGGCCCCGCTGCGAGATTCGGCATCGCCAGCCTGGCCGTCGTTCTCCTCGTCGTCGCGGGTGGCACAGCTGCCTACGCGGCGAACGTCGCCGGCACGACCCGCGCCACCCTCGGTGCCATCTTCGGCGTGAGCGGGCCCTCCGTGCCGCCGTCCGAGGGGTACTACAACATCCTGCTGCTCGGGGCAGACAGCGGAGAGGGCCGCGACTCGATGCGGTTCGACAGCATCTCTGTGGTCTCGGTCAACGCGACCACGGGTGCGACCACGATCACCGGCATCCCGCGTGACATGCCGAACTTCCCCTTCGCAGCCGGTCCGATGCAGGACCGCTACCCGAACGGACACGAGGGCCACGCCGACCCGGACTGCGGCTGGGGGAGCGGCATCAACCAGCTCCGCACCGAGGTCGAGGTGTGTCAGGACGGCAGCGCCGTGTATCCGGATGCCGTCGCGAACGGCTCCGCGCCGGGCATCGAGGCGACGAAGGACGCTGCCGAGGGGATCCTCGGGATCGAGATCCCGTACTACGTCTTCATCGACATGCACGGGTTCGCCTCGCTGATCGATGCGCTGGGAGGCGTCGACATCAACGTCGCCGAGCGCCTGCCGAAGGGCGGCGGCCCGGTGTACTCCGGTCAGCCGGTCGACGAGTGGGCGACGGGATGGATCGAGGCAGGCCCGCAGCACATGGACGGAGACACCGCCCAGTGGTACGCCCGCTCCCGCTACACGACGAGCGACTTCGATCGCATGGAGCGCCAGCGCGTGCTTCAGCAGGCGATGCTGGCGCAGTTCACGCCGCAGACGGTCTTGACCCGCTTCCAGGAGATCGCCGCGGCGGGCACCGACATCGTCGAGACCGACCTGCCGCAGTCACTCGTGCCGTTCCTCGCGGAGCTGGCGTTGAAGGCGAGGGAGCATCCCGTGACGACGATCGAGCTCACTCCCGAGGGCGGTATCGACGAGTACAACCCGGACTACACGTATATCCAGGAGCTGGTGCGCACAGCACTGCACCCGCCGACGCCGACCCCATCGCCGGAGGGCTGACGTGGTCGCCACACTGCGCGTCATGCTGGATCAGCTGGTGGCGCCGACCGAGCCGGAACTCGCCGAGGCGTCGCGCGAGCTCGCCCGGGCTCTGGTCGCGGGCGCACCTTCGGGGTGCGAGGTGGAGGCGATAGCGCCGGCGGGCGGCGAGGATGTCGTGGCCGCCGTTCCGGGTCTCACCGGATTGCGTCGCACGGCCCTCGCGCGGCGCGAGCTGTCTGCGGCGTTCCAACTCGGCGTGGGCACCGGCATCGGCGGCGGCATGATCCACTCGCCGTCCCTGTTCGCGCCGCTCGTGAAGCACGATCGCGTGCATGAGAACGACCAGACGGTGGTGACCCTCTGGGACTTCCGACCGTGGGAGTCGCCGAACGAGCTGCCTCGTTCGGTCGTGGGCTGGCACAAAGCCATGCTGAAGCGGGCGATCAAGCACGCTGATGCGATCGTGGTCCCCACCCACTCGCTGGCCGGCCATCTGCGCGAGATCGCACCCGCGCTCAGCGACCGGATCCGAGTGATCGCGGGTGCGTCACCGCTGCACTTCGAGGTCCCCGGAGACGAGGTGGGCCGCCGTCGAGCGATGGATCTGCCCGAAGGGTTCGTGCTGCTGTCGGGCGGGGCGTCGGCATCAGAGGGATTGGATGCCGGTCTCGCGGCGGTCGCGGCATCCGGGGTCGATCTTCCCGTTGTCGTGATCGACGTGGAGGAGGGTCATGAGCCCGCTGTCGCGGAGCTCGCGTCCGCCGCAGGCGTGCCCGAGCGGATGCTGCACGTTCGCGGCTCGCTGGACCCGGCCGATCGGGCCGCGGTGTTCGGGGCGGCGGTGGCGTTCGTGGCGCCGTCGCGGCGAGCGGCGTTCCCGTGGCGGGTCGTCGATGCCCTCACTCTGGGCGTGCCGCTGATCGCGGCGTACTCGACCGTGCACGACGAGGTCGTCGTCGAC
Source organism: Microbacterium yannicii PS01 (assembly GCF_000304335.1). Classification (GTDB taxonomy): domain Bacteria; phylum Actinomycetota; class Actinomycetes; order Actinomycetales; family Microbacteriaceae; genus Microbacterium; species Microbacterium yannicii_A. The sequence goes on from NZ_CAJF01000004.1 coordinate 124,555, forward strand.
GGGGGCGTGCTGGTTCAGGCGACCGATTCCTCGTCTCTCGTGGACGGGTTGGGATCGGAGCTTGCGCGGGCGCTGTCGTCGACCGTGACGGCCGAGCGGCTGGGAGTGCTCGCCGGGGACCGGGGGCGAGTGTTCTCGTGGAGCGAGGCGGCTGACAAGGTGTGGATGCTGCACGCCGAGCTGTGACGTGCCTCTGAGCGCCACCTCGTCACCGTCGTCGACTTTCGGCAGACCGCGACGGCGTGGGAGACGGAAGTTTTCGCCCCCGTCACCTCAAGATGGCAACGTGTTGCGTGCGCAAAGTCTTGAACTCGCCTGGCGGAGATCCGTTCGAGCTCGACTCGGGGTCCTGGGATTGATCTGCGCGAGTGCCATCACGCTCGTCGCTTGCGCGACTCCATCCCAGGCCCCGGCACCGGTTGCGACCGCCAGCGTCGGCGCCACCACGCCGGCCACGTCGCCGTCGGCATCGCCCTCGCCGACAGAGAGCACTCCGGCTCCCATTCCCACGGAGTCGGCATCGCCAGTCACGCCGTTCAACGGAGAGGTCCTGGTCGTGACCGCGGAAGTGATCGGTTCCCGCCTGGAGGTCAGCGCGATGATTCCGGAGGTCAGTGAGTCGGACGGAACATGCACTCTTGAACTCGTCGACCAGGGCATCGCCGCAACGGTTGCAGGCACCGCCGGCAACGGGGTGACCTACTGCGGGCTCATGACCGTCGAGCCTCTCGACAGCGCCCCTAGTCCGTGGCAGTTCCGTGTGAAGTATGAATCCGCGTCGACGCGCGCCGAGTCAGCGGTCGGAACCGTGGAGCCCACACGATGAGCGCTCGCCGAAGTCTTCGATCTCGGGTTGCCCTGCTCGCTGCCTGCGCGACGGCCGCAGCGTTGCTCGTGGCTCTTCCTGCCACCGTCGCCCCCAACACTCCAGCGCAGGCCGCCGTCGCGTCCGAGTGGAACGCCGGGAACATCATCGACGATGCGGTCTTCTACAACTCGAACGCGATGGATGCGGGCGGTGTCCAAGGTTTCCTCAATCAGCGCGTTCGCAGTTGCTCGGCGGGATACACATGCCTGAAGGATTACAGGCAGAACACCGACAACAGACCGGTCGACCGCTACTGCGACGGCTATACCGGTCGAGCCAACGAGTCTGCTGCGCAGATCATCGACAATGTCGCTCGATCATGTGGCATCAGCCAGCAGGTGCTCTTGGTTCTGCTGGAGAAGGAGCAATCGCTCGTCACAAGCACGGCGCCATCGGCGTGGGCGTATTCAGCCGCAACAGGACAGGGCTGCCCGGACACGGCGCCCTGTGATGCCGCTACATCCGGATTCTTCTATCAGGTGTACTACGCGGCTCGACAGTACGAGATCTACCGACTCAGTCCGGCATCGTGGGGCTACCAAGCCGGGCGTTGGAACAACATCCTGTATCACCCTGAGGCGTCGCGGAATTGCGGTTCGGCACGGGTGTACATCGAGAACCAGGCCACCGCCGGCCTGTACATCTACACGCCGTACACCCCGAACGCGGCCGCGCTCAACAATCTGTATGGCACCGGCGACGGATGCTCTTCGTATGGCAACCGTAACTTCTGGCGCCTGTTCACGGACTGGTTCGGCTCGACTCGCAGCGCCGGTAGTCCGATTGGAAATCTCGAGATACTCGAATCGCTCCCCGGAGAACTGCGTGTCGCTGGTTGGGCGATCGATCCGCATACTGCGGATCCGATAGAGGTTCATGTCTACGCCGGGGACGTGGGCACCCCCTTCGTGGCGGATCGGGATCGACCGGATGTCGGCTCCGCCTACCCGTCCGCTGGGAGCCGCCACGGGTTCGATCAGCGCATTCCCGTGTCCGCTCCTGGGGCGACCAACGTCTGTGCGTACGCGATCAACGTGGGCCCGGGGGGCAACAAGCTGCTCGGCTGCCGTACGGTGACGGCGTACACGGGTGCGCCGGTCGGAGCGATTGATCAGATGACGATCTCGTCGGGATCCGTTGCGTTCAGCGGATGGGCGATCGATCCCGATACTTCCGGCTCGATCGAAGTTCACGCGTATGCCGACGGCGCGGGTGTGCCCCTTCTCGCAGATGCCGAGCGCAAGGACCTCGCGCCGCACTTCCCGCGACATGGGACGAGGCACGGCTTCTCCGCAAAGCTCGCGGTCCCCGTCGACGCGAAGACCCTCTGCCTCTACGCCATCAACGTCGGACGAGGCGAGAACACCACGTTGGGTTGTCGAAGCGTCATGGCACCGTCCGCAACCGACGCGGGCCGTCAACCGGTCGGAAATCTGGAGAGTCTGACCGTCGTCGGCACAACAGCGAGTATCGCCGGCTGGGCGATCGATCCCGATACCGCGGGCCCACTCAAGATCCATGTCTATGTGGGAGCCGCGGGCCGTGAGTACAGCGCGAATCGAAGCCGCCCCGACGTCGGCGTCGCCTATCCGCCTTACGGCCCTGGGCACGGGTTCGCGGAGCGCATCGACCTGCCGGCGGGCAACTCGACGGTGTGTGTGTACGCGATCGACACGGCCGGTGGCTCGAACACGAATCTGGGATGCCGCGATGTCACGGCCGCTGATCAAGGGCGAGTGCCGATCGGGAACTTCGAGGCGGTCGTCGTATCCGGGAGCACCGCGACTGTGGCCGGGTGGGCGATCGATCCTGACACGCCTCGGCCCATCGACGTCAAGATCAGCGTGAACTCGGCGACCACGCTCGTCACCGCGGACGTTGCGCGTACTGACGTCGGAGCCGCTCATCCCGGGTACGGGGTCGATCACGGGTTCTCTCGGAAGTTCGACATCCCGCCCGGCCCGTCGACGGTGTGCGTCACGGCGGTGAACACCGCCGGTGCCGACACGAATCTCGGATGCAAGACCGTTGCGACTCGGGACGAGGGCCGCGAGCCGATCGGAAGTGTGGATCGGATCACGGTTGTGGGTACGAAGGCCACCGTGCAGGGCTGGGCGATAGATCCCGACACCGCGCAGCCGATCGACGTTCATATCTACGCCGGTGGGGCTCGAACCGTGATCTCGGCAGCCGGGCACAGAACAGATGTCGCGGCGGCCTTTCCGCACTATGGCACCAACCACGGATTTGATGCCACTGTCGCCATCGGTGCCGGCTCGTCGAACATCTGCGTGTATGCCATGAACACGGCGGGCGCGAACATCGTCCTCGGCTGCAGTAAAGTCGTCGGCGTCACCGGCCCACCGTTCGGCAGCTTCGACGCCCTTTCAGCCTCGAACGGAGCCCTCACCGCAACCGGTTGGGCCATCGATCCCGACACGGTCGATCCGATCGGCGTCCACATCTATGTCGATGGTGTGCGGCACGAGTCGCCAGCAGGCCTCGCGCGACCGGACGTTGCGCGGGCCCACCCCGCTTACGGTGTGAGCCACGGATACTCGGCGACGATCTCCGCGTCTCGTGGATCGCACCAGGTCTGCGTCTATGCGATGGATGACACCGCCCGGCATAACTCGATGCTGGGATGCAAGACCGTCACGGTTCCCTGAGAGGGAGGAACAGCTGAGACATACCGAGTCGAGCGGCGGTCGAGCCGGACGGGATGGATCGACGACGCTTGAGCGGCTCAGCCTCTGCCGGGTCCGCTTGTTGAGTGCGCGCTGTCGAGATCCGGGGTCGGCTTGATCGATCCAACTGGTCGCGCAGCCAGTGACGCGGTCAGAACCACGATGCCCGCGAGGAACACCACGGCGAGGAACGGCATCGCAACCGGAGGAGTCCAGGTGGGGGAGGCGAGCCAGGGGGCTGGATCGCCGACGCTGTATCGGTGTGCCGCTCGAATAGCGATGACGATTGCCCCGAGGGCGAAGAACCCGGGGTAGATGACTCGGAACGAGCTGAGCAGCCGGGATGTGAGCGCGTCCTCCCGAGCGACCGGATCGAATGCGGCGTCTGTTGTCCAGGCGCAGAGCCCGAGAAGCAGGGCGACAAGCGGGAGGGTGTAGCGCCCCTGCCAGCCGAAGCCCGACCACTGCATGCCCGCCAGGATCCCCGGCAGGAGCGTGCAGACGGCGAACGCGAACAGGATCGCAATACGTTTGCGCCCGATGACGGCGGCAAACGAGACGAGGACGAAGCCGCCCGCGAGCAGGACCCACAGGATCGACAGGATCTGCGGGCTCGGGAGATCAAGCCAACCGAGATTTCCGTACATCTGGGTGACCTGCTCATGGTAGTTGGAGTAGAACACTGAGATCCCACGCAGACCGGCACGCAGGCCAGCAGGGCGCTCCACTCCCACATAGTTCGTTCCGTGCAAGAGCACCCATCCGACACTCCCGAGAGCCACCATCGCGAGAACGATCGCGATGACCCATGTGGAGCGTCGCCGTAGTACATGGAGCGTCTGGCTCCACGGCACAGTGAGGAGCAGCGCGACCGCGCTGATCACAAGAAAGAGCGGGGACAACCCTCGAGTCACGATGAGCACACTCCCCGCCGCGAGCAGGAGCGAGTGATGCTCGCCCCAGGACTTCGAAGTCGAGGTGATGACGTGATAGCCCGACACCGTCACGGCGAAGAGAGACGCGATCTCCCAAGCGCTCGGATTGAGCACCATTCCTACGTAGATCGTCATCGGGGTCAGGAGGAGTGCCGCGGCGACCGTTGGCCAAGGTGTGCGTGCCCGGCGCCAGGTCAATGAGAGGCCCCATGCAAGGAAGAGCGAGGTAAACAGGGCGGCAAGTGCCCGCGCGACGTAGAGCCCGTACTCCGTGGGGAGGATCAGCGAGCCGAGTCCGGTCCATGCGTAGAAGACAGGATTGTAGAGACCTGCGTTCGTCTGCGACAACACGGCTGCGTTCGACGCGATGCCGAGCGGCTCCTGGCATGCTGCGGTGATATCCGGGTGGAACGCGATGCACGCGGCCAGATGGTGAAGATTGGCGATCCGCGCTGGCACCGTCGGCTCGAGCGTTCCCGCTTGACCCCTCGCGACGGCTGCGGAATAGACGTAATGGGCCGCCTCATCCGCACCTGACACGAGTGGGAAGAACAGTGAGCCCGCAAGCAGCATCGCGAAGATCGCGATGAACAGCATCGAGACATGAAGCAGTGGTCTCGTCGCCAGCTTTCGGGTGGCGTCGCCAACGGTCGTCACGATGCGCGAAGTCGGCTCGCTGGAAGAAATGTCGGTACCACACTTTCGATCTGCGGCGACCAGCCTACAAGAGTCCACGCAGGGCGAACGCGCGGCGGGGTCTACCGACTGCCTGTTACGATTCAGCGTGATGTCCCCCCACCGTCCGCGCATGCTCGTCATCGTTCCTGCCTGGAACGAAGCGCAGAACGTAGGCGCTACAGTCCGAGAGATTCTCGCGCAGCCCGAGGGCTACTCGGTGGTCGTGATCGATGACGGTTCATCCGACGAGACAGCACAGATGGCGCGCTCTGCTGGAGCGGATGTGCTGAGTCTGCCGTTCAACATGGGCGTCGGCGGCGCGATGCGAACTGGATTCGTCTACGCCCAGCGCCTCGGGTTCGATCAGGCGATTCAAGTCGACGCCGACGGGCAGCACAATCCCGCGGACATCGCCCGCGTGATGAGCGGCCTCGCCATTGCTGACATCTCTATCGGCGCTCGATTTGCCGACGTCGGGGATTACTCCGCGAAGGGTCCGCGCCGCTGGGCGATGAAGCTGCTCGCATCGGTGCTCAGCAGGATCTCCAAGAAGCGTCTCACCGATGTGACCAGCGGCTTCCGCGCGGCGAATCGGCGGGCGATCGATCAGTATGTGCGCTACTACCCGGCCGAGTACTTGGGTGACACCGTCGACTCCCTCGTGAGCGCGATACACGCCGGCTTGACGGTGACGCAGGTTCCCGTTGCGATGCGTCCTCGCGCTGCCGGCAAGCCGAGCCAGAATCCGCTCGGCGCGACCCTCTATCTTGTCCGGGCGGTGTTCGCTTTATCACTTGCGCTGATGCGAGGATCGCGTACGACCACAGTGGTACACGCATGATCCTCACCATCGCCGGAGTGTGTTTCGCACTTCTCGTCCTCGCAATCATCATCACGATGCTGTTGCGCCGCCAGTTGCGTGAGAAGTATGCGACACTCTGGCTGGTCATCGGCGTCGCCGTGTTGATTCTCGCGGTCTTCCCTGGGCTGCTCTTCGGGTTGAGCGACGTCCTCGGATTCGAGGTGCCGTCGAATCTGTTGTTCGTCCTCTCGATCGTGCTGCTTGTCGGAGTCGCATTGCACCTCTCGTGGGAACTGTCCCGCGCCGAGGAGGAGATCCGCAGACTGGCTGAAGAAAGCGCGATCAGCCGCGGAGAAGCCGAAGCCCTCTCAGCGCGAATCACGCGGCTCGAGGGTGTCGCGGGGCGTGAAGAATCGGACTCACCGAAGCGCCGCTCCTAAGCCACTGTCAGCGACGCTTCGCAAATACCCAGTACCTGTAGGCGAAGTAGTTCCATATGGTGGTGGACGCTACCGCCGCCACCTTGCCGATTTCCCAAGGCCAGCCGATGGCGTCTATCCCCGCGACGATGGCGGTCGTCGCGAATGTGTTGAAGATGACCAGCAGCGTGTATTTGACGGCGCTGGATCCCCACGCGCTCTCTCCATCGAACGTGATCGCACGTTGCATCAGATAGGTCAAACCGAAGCTCGTCAGGAAAGCGGCCGGCGTGGCGATGACGAGCGGTACCCCGATGATCTCGTGAAGAATCGCCAGAAGCCCGATGTCGATGAGGAAGGCTAGTCCGCCGACGAGGAGATAGCGGACAGCGCTCATCGACCACGCTCGAGCAGCCACGCGAGCGATCACGTTGCGATGGTGTGCAGGCACGGACGGGTCTCAGACGGGAGCAGCTCTGGATGTGAGGTACGCCTTGAGCTCGGCTCGGTGATCGGCAGGTCGACCCATGATGCGCGTGATCTTCTCGCAGTCGAGCCCGCTGTTGGTGGGCCGCGATGCAATCGGGCCGGCAGCACTGGAGAAATAGGCGGAAGTCGTCACCGGGGTGACACGGTCCGGGTCGTGCCCGGTGAGGCGGTAGACGTCGCGCGCGATCTCGTACCAGGTCGTGAGCTCGCCGCTATTGGTGACGTTGTACACCCCGGGCTCCGCTTCATCCTCGAGCAGGTGTCGAATCGCTTTCGCAATCGTCGAGGTGAAGGAGAGGCGTCCCGATTGATCGCTGACCACCTTCGGGTCCACCCCTCGCTCGGCGAGCGACGCCATAGTCCGAACGAAGTTGTTGCCGTCCCCGATGACCCAGCTGGTCCGAACGACATAGTGTCGCGGCACCGTCTGGGCGATGAGATCGCCAGCGGCCTTGGTCTGCCCATAGACACCGAGCGGCGAAACAGGATCGAGCTCGCTGTAATCGGTGGACTTCGTGCCGTCGAAGACGTAATCGGAAGAGACGTGGACGAGCACGATCCCGTTGACGTTGGCGATGTGGGCGAGTCGTGCGACGGCCGTGACGTTCGCCGCCCATGCCGCAGTGCGGCCGTCTGGGGTCTCGGCCGCGTCCACTTTGGTGAAGGCGGCTGCATTGATGATCGTGCCGTAGTCGCGCCAGCGACGCGCCCCTTCGAGGTCGGGCCCGGTGAGATCCAAGTCGGCGCGCGAGGCGTACTCGATGTGAGCATCGCCGCCGAGTTCGACGCGGAGAGCGCGTCCGAGCTGGCCGTCCGCGCCAGTGACCAGAATCCGCTTCGGACCCATCGGGGTGACGTCGCCGAGGCGCGGGTGATTCTTGTCCTTCTCGCTGATCTCGACCTGATCGAGGGGGATCGGCCACTGGATGTTCGCCGTCTCGTCGGCGAGATTGAGGAACGTGTAACTCGCGCTCGAGGACCAGTGATCGTTGACGAGGTAGGTGTATGCGGTGTCCGGCTCAAGCGTTTGATATGCGTTTCCCACGCCTCGAGGCACGAAGATCGCTCGGGAAGGGTCGATCTCTGTCGTGTAGACCGTCCCGAAAGTGGCGCCTTCGCGAAGGTCGACCCAGGCTCCGAAGATCCGGCCGGTGGCAACAGACACGTACTTGTCCCACGGTTCCGCGTGGATCCCTCGTGTGGTTCCTACGGCGTCGTTGAAGGAGACATTGTTCTGCACCGGCCCGAAGTCGGGCAGGGAAATCCCCGAATCAGTCATCTTCTCGCGTTGCCAGTTCTCCTTGAACCAACCTCGCGTGTCGCCGTGCACAGGCAACTCCAGCACCAAGAGTCCTGGAATCGGGGTTTCGATGGCCTGGAGGCGCTTGCCGAACTCGATCCCCACCGTTACTGGCCCTTCGACGCGTAGAACGCCTCGACGCCGTCTTTGTCTCGGGCCCACCATGCGTCATTCCGACGGTACCAATCGATGGTCGCAGCGAGCCCCGCCTCGAAGTCTCGGTACTGCGGCACCCAGCCGAGCTCCGTGCGCAGTTTGGTCGAGTCGATCGCGTATCGCATGTCATGCCCCGCGCGATCGGTGACGTGATCGTATGCATCAGAGGGTTCGCCCATGAGGGAGAGGATCAGTTCGACGACCGTCTTGTTGTCCTTCTCCCCATCGGCTCCGATCAGATAGGTCTCACCTATCCGTCCCCTGTCGAGGATCGTGAGGACGGCCGACGAATGATCGTCGGCGTGGATCCAGTCCCGCACATTCTCGCCCGCCCCGTACAGCTTGGGACGAATGCCCCGGATGACGTTCGTGATCTGACGCGGGATGAACTTCTCCACGTGCTGGTAAGGGCCGTAGTTGTTCGAGCAATTGCTGATCGTTGCCTGCACGCCGAAGGATCGCACCCACGCTCGCACCAGCAGGTCGCTGCCCGCCTTTGTCGACGAGTACGGCGAGGAGGGGTTGTACGGGGTTGCCTCGGTGAATCGCGCCGGATCATCGAGTTCGAGGTCTCCGTAGACCTCGTCCGTCGAGATGTGGTGGAACCGAGTTCCGTTTCGGCGTGCGGCCTCGAGCAGCGTGTAGGTGCCGACGATGTTGGTGTCCAGGAACGGCCGTGGGTCGTCGAGGCTGTTGTCATTGTGCGATTCGGCGGCGTAGTGGACAACGGTATCGACTCGCCCGACCAGGTCATCGACGAGTGTCGCATCCGCGATGTCGCCGACCACGAGCTCCACGCGGTTCGCGGGAAGACCGGCGAGCGAATCCCGGTTGCCGGCGTAGGTCAGCTTGTCCAGGACGGTGACCGTGTGGTCTGTATGGCGGATGACATGGTGCACGAAGTTCGATCCGATGAACCCGGCGCCACCGGTGACGAGCAGCTTGGACATTCCCCCAGGTTAGCCGTCAGGCGCCAGGGGCGAGCAATCCGCCGTTTGGTCTGCCTCGAAGCATCGGAGACACTGGACTACATGCGTGGAATAATCCTGGCGGGCGGCACCGGCTCGCGTCTGCACCCGATCACACTGGGGACATCGAAGCAGCTGGTCCCTGTGTACGACAAGCCGATGATCTACTACCCGCTCTCCACCCTGATCCTCGCAGGCATCCGCGACATCCTGGTCATCACGACACCTCAGGACTCGGAGCAGTTTCAACGGCTCCTGGGCGACGGGTCGCGTTTCGGGATCTCCCTGACCTACAAGATCCAGCCGTCTCCCGACGGACTCGCGCAGGCATTCATCCTCGGCGAAGATCACATCGCAAACGAATCGGTGGCTCTCGTCCTGGGCGACAACATCTTCTACGGGCAGGGGATGGGAACGCGCCTTCGTCGATACAACGATCTGCAGGGTGGTGTCGTGTTCGGTTACTGGGTCGACGACCCCACGGCTTACGGTGTGGTCGAATTCGACACCGATGGCCGCGTGGTCTCCCTCGAGGAGAAGCCGACGCAGCCCAAGAGCCATTACGCCGTGCCGGGTCTGTACTTCTACGACAATGACGTGATCGGCATCGCGAAGGACCTGGCTCCTTCACCGAGAGGCGAATTGGAGATCACAGACCTCAACAAGGTCTACCTGTCGGAGGGCCGCCTTCGCGTCGAGCTTCTCCCGCGGGGCACCGCCTGGCTGGATACTGGAACATTCGATTCCCTCGCCGAGGCGACTGACTTCATCCGAACGGTCGAGAAGCGGCAGGGGCTGTCGATCGGCTGTCCCGAAGAAGTCGCGTGGCGGATGGGATTCCTCAACGACGAAGAGCTACGGCAACGCGCTGAGCCGCTGGTGAAGAGCGGCTATGGAGGCTACCTCTTGTCCGCCCTCGAACAGGGTCGCTGATCGACGTGTTGGCCCGAATGCTGGAAGGCCCTCGCATTTGTGCGCAGTAGACTCACGATCTTGTGCGCTGGTCATCCTCGGACCGGCGACGTACGGGGACCGAAGGATGAGACACGATGGACAGCGACTCCGCGAGCCGGCCTCAGCTTCCCGCTGATCAAGGCTCGCGCGTGCGCGGCGTCGTGTACATCCTCAGCCGCGGCAGCGGCCAGCTGGACGAGTATGTGTTCCAGGCGCTTGATGGCCTACGAACGTGCGCGCAGCATCTCACGGTGTTGGCACTGAGGAGTCTGCAAGACGACGACATCTCGAAGCTGCGCGGTCTCGTCGATCGCCTGGCGGTAGACATCGGCGCCGCCTTCGACCCCCGTCTCTACTTCGCGGAGACGGACCGGATGCGCGACGATGTCCCCGGTCTCGACGAGGTCGTGCTGACGGGAGACGGTTGGTTCGGGCCGATCGGGACCTTCTCTCAGGCGCTGAGCCGCAGCGAGGAGCTCGAGGTCGACCTCTGGGAGATGGTGCAGAGTCCGAGCGGCGCACGCGAGTCGTTCCCCGAGGAGGGATTCCCCGACCTGAGCCGACCATTCCAATGGACGGCCGTGCGCGCCTCACTTTTCGCATCGCCCGCATGGCGCCGCTTCAGCGAAGAGGAGACCAGCGGACCCGGCTCCAGCAGTGAGTTCTCCTTCCGAGCTCGATTCGAGCGGGAAGGATTCCGCGCGGCGGCATTGTTCGGCGCGGCCGAATTCGGATCGCATGACCCCGGCCTGTTCTCGTCGACAGCGCTCGTCGAAGCTGATTGCCCGCTTGTGGACATCGCCGCACTCTCCGACTATCCGCCGGCGCTCAGCCGATTCGCCACCGTCGGGCGCGAGACCGTCGAAGCCATGACGGCCCGAGGCTATCCTGCCGCAGCGGTGTGGCGGCATCTGTCGCGCACGGTGCCGCCGAAGGCGCTGAACGCCAACGGAGGCATGCTGGAGGTCCTGCCCTCGCTCTCGGCATACTACGATCCGAGCAAGCCCCTTCGCCTCGCAGCGATCGTGCACATCACGGACATGGAAGGCGTGGAGGACATCTTCCTCCGCCTGGGGTACCTGCCCCACGAGACGGACGTGTTCGTGACGACGACCGACGGTATGTGGGCTGCCCGACTGGAACCGCTGCTGGAATCGTGGGCGACACGATTCGGGCATACGTTCGAATTGCGCGTGACGCCTGACAGCCCGGGCCGTGACATGAGTGATTTCTTCGTCGCCTGTCGCGATGTCCTGACTCAAGGTCGGTACGACCTCATCTTCAAGCTCCACAGCCGCTACAGCGGAGACAAGACGGTCAATGTACGACGCTATTTCCGGCGCTACCAGCTCGAGAACCTGCTGGACGGCGCCGGATACACCGAGAATCTGATCGGTCTGTTCCAAGATGAACCTGGTTTGGGAATCGTCTTCCCGCCGATGATGCACATCGGCTACGCGACCATGGGCAAGGGGTGGGCGGGGATGCGAGACAAAGCACTCGATCTCTGTGAGCTGTTGGGTATCACGGTGCCTCTCGACATCGGCTCCCCGCTCGCCCCTTACGGTGGAATGTGGGTTGCTCGCCCGGAGGCATTGGCGGTCTTGTCGGAGCACCCGTGGACTTTCTCCGACTACTCGACCCGGATGCAGAAGAAGTTCGGCCGGCTCGCCCACGTGCAGGAACGGATCGTGGTCGCCGCCGCGGGCCAGCGTGGCTTCCATGCGCGAACTGTCCTCACCTCCGAGCACACGGCGATCAGTCACACTGCTCTGGAGTACAAGGTCGACGAGATGTTCTCCACGACACGCGGGTATCCCGTGGAGCAGATCCGGCTACTGCACAGAGCGGGGTCAACGGGGTACGGGGGGCCTGTTGCGCTGACACGGATGTATCTGCGACTGAATCACCCGGGAGCTGCGCGGGCGCTCCGTCCGCTCTACCGTTTCGCATTTCGTGCCCACGCCGCTCTGGGATGGGTCCGTCGTGTCGCCTCGCGCGTGCTCGGAGAGCAGGGGAGAGGCAGGGTATGAAGACCGCGGAACTGATCGCCAACCCGGCTCGTCCAGCGCTTGCTTTCCCAGAGGGCGGCAAACGCCTCCTCGTCTATGTCGTCTACGACCCTCGAGGCGATGTCGAAGACTACATCCCGCACGCCCTGCATGCGTTGAGGCCCCACTGCACGCACATCCTCGCCGTGAGCAATGGTCCACTGACCGATCGCGGCCGCGCCCAACTCGCGCCCGTGGCCGATGAGGTCTTGGAACGGGAGAACAGCGGGTACGACATCTGGGGGTACAAGGCGGGACTCGACGCCATGGCCGATCGCCTCGGTGAGTTCGACGAGGTGCTTCTCGCGAACGACACGTGGTTTGGGCCCGTCCGCCCGTTCGGGCCCGTCTTCGAACGAATGGAGGGCCGCCCGCTGCATTTCTGGGGCATGACCGATCACGTTCGGGTCGAGCCGCACCCCTACACTCAGAGCGGTTATCTGCCCTATCACCTGCAGTCGTACTGGGTGGCGGTCCGGCGGGAGATGCTCGAGTCAGAGGAGTGGCATGCCTACTGGCGCGACCTTCCGGAGATGACGAGCTACTCCGACGCGGTCGTCAAGCACGAGGGTGTCTTCACAGAGCACTTCACCCGGCTCGGATTCTCGGGAGAGGTCGCATTCCCGACCCTCACGAACAAGGTCGAGAACCACGCCGTCCTTTATGCGGAGCAGCTCCTCGACGCGGGATGCCCCACGCTGAAACGCCGACCCTTCTTTCAGTGGCCGCCGTTCATGGACGCCCTCGGCGTTGTCGGGCGATGGACGCTCGAAGCCGTTGAGCGTTACGGCTATCCGCTGGAGTTGATCTACTCCGACCTCGCGCGCAATGTCGCACCTAAGGTGCTGAATGCCGATGCTGCGATGCTCGAGGTCCTTCCGGAGACGAGGTCGTCTTACGATCCGACGAGCCCGCTACGAACCCTCGTGGTGGCGCACATCTTCTACGTCGAGATGACAGCCGAGATTCTCGACCGGGTGGACACCCTTCCCGCCGGTTACGACCTCATCGTCACCACGCCCGACAGCGAGCGGGCGGCGGCGATCAAGGCGATCCTGTCCGCCCGCCCTTCGTCGACTGAGCGGCGTGAGGTGCGGGTCGTGCCGTCCAACGACGGTCGGGATCAGTCCGCATTCCTGATCGGATGCCGCGACGAGCTCCTCTCGGACGACTACGACCTCGTGGTGAAGCTCCACTCCAAGAAGACCCCACAGGGCGGTCGCACCGTCGGCGCTCATTTCAAGAATCAGCAGTTCGACAATCTCTTGCGCTCTCGGGAGTACGCCGCCAACGTCGTCGCCCTCTTCCAGAACGAACCTGGTCTGGGTCTCGTCTTCCCGCCGATGATCCACCTCGGCTTTCCAACCATGGGCCACGCGTGGTGGGCGAACAAGGCCGCTTTCACTGAACTCTGCGCTCGGCTCGGCGTTCGCGTTCCTCTCGACGATACGTCGCCTCTCGCGCCGTATGGTTCTATGTTCGTCGCACGGCCTGCCGCGCTTCGTATCCTGGTGGAGGAGCCCTGGACATACGACGAGTTCGCCGGGGCCTACGACGACGGAAGCCTTGCACATGTCCTGGAGCGGTTGCCCGTCTACGCGGCCGGCGAGCGCGGCTATCACTCGCGGACAATCGCGAACCGCGACTACATCGCTTCAAGTCACACGACGCTGGACTACAACCTGGATCAGATGTCGCAGACGCTTCCTGACAACACCATGCATCAGATTCAATTCCTCAAGCGCATGGGCTACATCGAGGACGGGTCGCTGCGGGACTTCATCTCGGTGTTCTTCCGCATGTACCGACCTGCACACGAGGTGCGCGCGCGCGAGTTCTACGACAAGACTTTCCGCGCCCGCTCGGCGCTTCGACGGCTCCGCCAGCCGCGCTCGTGGCTGCGTCGGCCTCGATGACAGTTTCCTCTCGCGCGACCGAGTGGCGCGCGAAGGTACGATTGGTTGGTTATGCCAGAACTTGACCCTGCCAGCGCGCAGGCGCGATTCGACCGGCTGTCCGTCACTCCGATGCGGACCGTTGGAGCGGTTGGCGGACTTTCACCCCGGGCCGTCGTAGCGTCCGCCCGCGACGTCTTCACACATCGCGAGATGCTGGATCTCCTCATCAAGCGCGACCTGAAGGCGCGATACAAGGACTCGGCGCTCGGCTTCCTGTGGGCGCTGGCGCGTCCGCTCGTGCAGCTGGCGATCTACTTCGTCGTCCTCGGACATTTCCTCGGGGCTGCGCGCGGAATCCCTGACTTCGCCATCTACGTCTTCACTGGCCTCACGGCGATGGGTCTCTTCCAGGAGATCGCGGTCGGCGGCACCGGATCGGTCCTCGCCAACGCCGGACTCGTGAAGAAGGTCTACATGCCGCGGGAGCTGTTCCCCCTCGCGAGCACCGGTTCCGCCCTTTTCAACTTCGGCATCCAGCTCGTCGTACTCATCGCCGCTACCATCCTCGTCGGAGCGATCCCGTTTCACACTGACATCGTGTACGCGATCCCCTCACTTCTGATCATCCTGGTGTACGGTCTGGCTTTCGCACTCTTCTTCTCCGCGATCAACGTCTACTTGCGTGACATCCAGTACCTGGTCGAGGTGGCGACGATGCTGCTGTTCTGGATGTCGCCGGTCGTCTACTCGTGGCAGATGGTGCAGGGGATCATCACGAATCCACTTGCGCTCGAGATCTACACGAACAATCCTCTGACCCTCGCCATTCTGGGTTTCCAGCGTGCGTTCTGGGTTGCCGGCGACGCGCTTCCGTCGCCGTCATTCCTCGCGCTGCGGTTACTCGTGGCGCTGCTCGTGGGGCTCGTGCTCCTCTTCGTCGCCCATCGGGTGTTCCTGCGTCTGCAGGGCAATTTCGCGCAGGAGCTGTGATGCAGGCAGACAATACGACGCCGACGACGGATGCGCGCCGCCCCGAGGTCATCCGCCTCGACGCGGTCTCCAAGCGCTTCACGGTGCGCAAGGACTCGTCGCTGAAGGAGCGGATCGTCACCTTCGGTCGTGCCGGCCGACGCCATCGGCAGGACTTCTGGGCGCTCAGCGACGTGGAACTCGGAATCCGGGCCGGCGCCACGATCGGCTTGATCGGACACAACGGCTCCGGCAAGAGCACCTTGCTGAAGGTCATCGGTGGAATCATCCAGCCCACGTCGGGCACTGTGGAGCAGCGCGGCCGCATCGCCGCTCTGCTCGAACTGGGTGCCGGCTTCCATCCCGACCTGACCGGCCGGGAGAACGTTTTCCTAAACGCCTCCGTGCTCGGGCTCAGCCGTGAGGAGACGGCCGCCAACTTCGATTCGATCCTGGAGTTCTCGGGCGTGGGGGACTTCATCGATACGCAGGTGAAGTTCTACTCATCGGGCATGTACGTCCGGCTTGCTTTTGCGATCGCCGTGCACACCGACCCTGACATCCTTCTCGTGGACGAGGTGCTGGCGGTCGGCGACGAGCAGTTCCAGAAGAAATGCCTCGACAAGATCGAGGAATTCCAGAAGCAGGGACGCACGATCATCATCGTCAGCCACGCCCTCGATCAGATCGAGTCGCTCTGTGATCGCGTGGTCCTCATGCACCGGGGCCGGATGGCATTCGACGGGCTTCCGGGTCCCGCGATAGAACGATTCCGCGAGCTCCTCAACGAGAACGCGGTCGGCAAGGCTCGTCCCGAGCAACTGTCGCAGTCGGTAGAGGTGGAGCGAATCGAGATTCTGGACGCCAGCGGTGCAGTGCTGACCGAGATGGCGGTCGGCGACGACTTCACCGTCCGCGTTCACCTCGAGGTCAATCGCCCGGTCGAGCGCTGGCTGTTGGGTTTCAGCATCGACACGGCGCACGGACAGATGGCGCTCGCCTCCAACAGTGACGTGCTCGGAGTGCATCTCGAGCCCCTGGCGCAGTCGCGTTCCTTCGACCTGCATGTGCGAGGAGCACGGCTCAATCCCGGCAGCTACTACGTGAACGCCAACTTCTCAGGTGTCAGTGACCCGACGGCTCACGCGCTGATGGGCGCGACAGAATTCACAGTGGTCGGTTCCTCGGACGCGCTCGGCGCAGTCGCGGCATCTGTCGCGCTCGCCTGACGGTGGGACGGCCTTGAGCTTGTCGGCAAAGGGCCATAAGAAAGGGGCTGCATGGATCTCCTGATTGTCGGTTCGGGTTTCTTCGGACTCACTGTCGCAGAGCGAGCGGCGTCCGCCGGCCGGCGCGTGACTGTGATCGATCGTCGGTCGCACATCGGCGGCAACGCGTACAGCGAGAATGAGCCGGAGACCGGTATCGAGGTGCACCGATACGGAGCGCACCTGTTCCACACGTCCAATCCGACGGTATGGGAGTACGTGAATCGCTTCACGGGCTTCACGCCGTATGTTCACCGAGTGTTCACGACGCACGCGGGGGTCGTGTTCCCTCTCCCGATCAACCTCGGAACGATCAATCAGTTCTTTCGCGCCGCCTACACGCCGTCCGAGGCCCGCGAGCTGGTACAGAACTTGTCGGGGGAGTTCGATCCCAGGCAGGCGGGGAATCTCGAGGAGCGGGCGATCGGTCTGATCGGACGCCCGCTGTACGAGGCGTTCATCCGGCAGTACACCATGAAGCAGTGGCAGACCGATCCCAAGGATCTTCCGGCCGAGGTCATCTCGCGCCTTCCCGTGCGATACACATATGACAACCGGTACTTCAACGACACGTGGGAGGGGCTGCCGGTGGACGGGTACACAGCCTGGCTCGAGCGGATGGCCGACCACCCGAAGATCGATGTCCGTTTGTCGACGGATTTCTTCGACACCGACCAGCCTCTGAACAAGCGCGACACCGTCGGGCAGATCCCGATCATCTACACCGGGCCGGTCGATCGTTACTTCGACTACACAGAGGGGGCACTGGGCTGGCGGACACTCGATTTCGAGCAGGAGGTGCTTCCGGTCAGCGATTTTCAAGGCACGAGCGTGATGAACTACGCCGACGCGGATGTGCCCTACACCCGCATTCACGAGTTCAAGCACTTCCACCCCGAGCGCGCCGACCGGTATCCGACGGACAAGACCGTGATCGTGCGGGAATACTCACGATTCGCAGACGGGTCCGACGAGCCGTACTACCCGGTGAACACGCCGGGAGACAGGGCGCGTCTCCTCGAGTACCGCGACCTCGCGAAGGGTGAAGACGAGGTGATCTTCGGCGGTCGCCTGGGCACGTATCAGTACCTGGACATGCACATGGCGATCGGCGCTGCCCTGGCGGTCTGGAACAACCAGCTCGCATGAACGCCGCCGCCCGCACTGTCGTCTGGCGCACGGTCTTCCCGGTTGCCGACGTGGATCAGGTGCTGCCCCTGTACATAGACGGAGATAGCGGGGCAGCCTCGGTGGTCGGACGCCACGCAGTGCGCGTCCGACCGACCGGACGTGTCTCCCTCGGCTCGTATTTCAACGCGTTCCCGGCGAGCTATTGGCAGAAGTACACGGATACCTCTTCCGTGCGGCTCCACGTACGCGCATCCGGTCACGGAACGGTGCTGGTGCAGGGGTCGGACGCGACAGCTCGGTCCCATGTCATCGCGCGCACCGAGGTGATCGAAGACGCGGAGATCGACCTCGTAGTCCCGTTGGAGCCTTTCGGTGCAGGCGGTGCACTCTGGCTGGACCTCCACGCCGCACCTGACGCGCATCTCGAATTGCATGAAGCGGCGTGGTCGGTCGACTCCGAGCTGAAGGCGACCGCCACCATCGCGATGGCCACTTTCAACCGCCCCACGGATTGCGTTGCCCAGCTGGCGGTGCTCGCTCAGGACACCGGCATCGGCGGCGTCATCGATCGCGTCGTCGTCGTCGATCAGGGCAGTGATCTTGCCGAGAACCAGCCCGATTTCGGTCGCACGGCCGAAGCGTTGGGTGACAGGCTCGTGCTCCTGCGGCAGAGGAATCTGGGTGGTTCAGGTGGGTTCTCGCGCGGCATGCTCGAGGCGATGCGGATGGACGAGAGCGAGTTCGTCCTCTTGCTCGACGACGACGCCATCAGCGAGCCGGAGGCGATCGTGCGGGCTGTCCGATTCGCCGACGCCGCCCGTTCTCCGATGCTCGTGGGGGGTGGGATGCTGCATCTCGACGACCGCGCCGTGCTCTATGCACAGAGCGAGCAATGGGACCACAGGATCGGCTGGGTTCGCCTCGATCGCGAGGACGCTTACGACCACGATTTCTCCCGCGTCGGCTTCCGCCGCGCGGCGTTCTTCCACGCGCCGCAGCGGTCGGACTTCAATGGGTGGTGGATGTGCCTCATCCCCTCGTCGCTCCTGCGCGAGATCGGTCTGGCAATGCCCGTGTTCCTCAAGGGAGACGATGTCGAGTTCTCGCTGAGAGCTCGAGATCACGGCGTGCCGACGATCAGCATCCCGGGCGTCGCGCTGTGGCACATGGGCTGGAGGGGGAAGTCGCCCACTCGAACGTGGGAGGCCTATTTCCTCCATCGGAACCGCCTCATCACCGAGTTGCTTCATTCTCCGCACCATCGCCCGACAGGGCTCATCCTGCACTCCTTTCTCGGCGACATGAAGCCGCTGCTCACTCTTCAGTACTCGGCGGTGCGCCTGCGCGCCCTCGCGGTTGCGGACGTTCTCTCAGGGCCGGATCGCTTGCTGGACTGGCTGGATGATCGTGCTGGCCGTGTGAAGAAGGAGTGGAGTACCTACCCTGACGCCACCCCCGTCGATGATCAGAAGCCGGATCTCGAAGGGGCCGATCCTCCACGGGGCGGTCTCCGAGCCGCATCCACACTGATCCTCACGCTTGGTCGCCACCTCCTCTTGCGTCCGAGGGGAGACGGGGTGGCCGAAGTCCACGTCGCGGCCGATCGGCTCGGCTGGTGGACGTTTGCAGCGGTCGACGCCGGTCTCGTCGACACCGCCGACGGCGCCGCGCGTGTGCGCTACGTCCGCTCGCGGAAGGGTACCCGGCGGGCCCTGTGGCGCAGCCTTCGCCTTCACGCGATGCTGTGGTCAAGGTGGCCACACCTCGCAAAGACATTCCGGACTCGTGCCGGGTCACTGACCGCCCCGGAGCGGTGGGCTGAGGTCTTCGTCAAGTGAGCGCCGGGGCAGAATGGGCGCTTGCGGCCGGCGTGACCCTGGCAGCCACCGCCTTGATCCTCCTGCCGGGGCTGCTCGCGACGGCACCCCTGCGTCTGCCGCTCTTCGCGCGAGTGGCGCTCAGCGGCGCGTTCACCGTCGCGTTCGTCGGCATCGCCGGAA
Source organism: Microbacterium yannicii PS01 (assembly GCF_000304335.1). Classification (GTDB taxonomy): domain Bacteria; phylum Actinomycetota; class Actinomycetes; order Actinomycetales; family Microbacteriaceae; genus Microbacterium; species Microbacterium yannicii_A. Next base: position 144,128 of record NZ_CAJF01000004.1, read on the forward strand.
TCGTAGCCGGAGCGCTCGGCCTGCCTCTTGCTTCATGGCAGCTGCTCCTCCTGGCGGCGATGACCGGCACCGGCCTGTGGCTCATTCGGCGAAGGCGACCAGCGCCACTTCTGGTACACGATCGTTCGGTGAACCCGGCGTGGCTCATGCTCACCTGGTTTGCGGCATCGATCGTCATCGCGGTCGTCGCATTCGGGGCAGTGCCGAGCCCGGAGAGAATCAGCCAGACATACGACAATGTCTTCCATCTGTCGTCGATCGGTCACATCCTCGAGACGGGCGATGCGTCGTCTCTCACGCTGCGGACCACCATCGAGACGGGTGGGGCTTGGGGCTTCTACCCTGCGGCCTGGCACTCCATTGTGGCGCTGACCGTACAGGTCACCGGATCGACGGCCGCGGTCGCAGTCAACGCCGTGTGGATCGCGGTGGCTGGCGCGATCTGGCTGCCGGGGGTGACGTGGCTCGCCCAAGTTCTCCTTACGAGATTCGACCGGGACGTGGTTGCGCTCGTCGCGCTTCCTCTGGGTGCCGCGTTCGGCGCCATGCCCTATACGCTGCTCACCTGGGGGACGCTGTACCCGACCTTTCTGGCGACGGCGCTGCTTCCGACCGCGTTGGCGGCGCCACTCTCGGCGAGACTGCTGTACCCCCGAACCGCGCGTCGAGAATCGCTTCCCTCCTGGATCGCAGCGGTCGGCACTGCTGCCGCTGTCGCCGCCATCTGCGTCGCCCAGCCCCGTGTGCTGACGACATGGGCGCTGCTCCTCGGACCTTTCGCGGTCGCGGCGATCGTTGGCCTGTACCGGCGTGCGCGAAAGGCAGGAGGCCGCGCGCGGCGAAACGCCCTCCGTGCACTGATCGTGGGCTTCGTCGTCATTGCGGCCATCGCCGGAGCAGCCTTCGCATATCTCGTCCTCCGACTGGGGCTGTTCGATCGGCCTCTCGACGATCGACTAGGCGGGCCTCAGGCCCGCGCCACTCAGCCCGTTGCGGAAGGACTGTGGCAGGTCTTGTCCCAGTCGTGGCCGACCGGGGTCGGACACGCCACGACGTTCCCGGCGGTGCTGCTCGCAGTGGCCGTGCTCGTCGGGATCGTCGCAGCTGCCCGCACCCGGGGAATGCGGTGGATCGTCGTCGCGTACGTCGTCGTCGCAGTACTCTTCGCCCTCGCCGCCGGTTCGGACGATGTCATGACGAAGCTTGCGACGGCACTGTGGTACAAAGACCGTTACCGGCTGAGTTCCGCGCTTCCTGTTCTCGGAGTCTCATTGGCCGCTCTGGGCATTCTCGTGGCTGGACGCCGCCTCCGCCGCGGCCGAGCAGTCGTCATGGCCGCAGCGGCATGGACGATCGCGCTCAGCTCCGCTATCGGGATCGGGGCAGGCGGCCTTTCAGCTGACGTCGGCTTCGTGTTCCGCCTCCCTGCGCGTGCGGCGGACACGGAAGTCCTGTCGCAGGCGCAGATCGATTTCATGCACCGAGTCGGCCAGACGGTTCCGCCAGACCAGCGGCTTCTCGGCGATCCGTGGGACGGGTCGGCCCTCTCCATGGTCTATGCCAGGCGAGAGCCGATCTTCCCGCACGTGAACGGGCAGTGGGATCCACAGCGTGCGGTGCTCGCCGCGAGCCTCCAGGACATAGAGGTGAATCCAGCTGTGTGCGCTGCACTTGACGGACTTCGGGTGCGGTTTGTGCTTTATCACCCACACGAGTTCGGCGGCGGCGATCCAGCCGGAAATCTCTTCGCTGGAGTTCACACGGCTGTGGAGGCCGGACTGTTCACCGAGGTCCTCTCAGATGGGGATTCTACTCTGTACCGCATCGATCAATGTGGCGAGCTGCCGCTGTGATCTCGGCTCAAGCCGTCACTCGTCGGAAGTGAGGCGAGTGCGCCGGTCCGCCCATTTTTCGCGCACGAGGGTGAGCCCGCCCCGCCGAAGGTAGTACGCGAGCAGTGTGAGGTCGCGACGACGTCCGCGAGGCATGGCCAGGATGCGCTCGAACCGGTTGCCGCCGAGCATCGATCCAGATTCCGCCATGAGATTCCTATCCGGAGCCGGACGAGGCGAGGAACAGAAGTCGACGAGCGGCGCCAGAGCGCGGTCCCATCGGAAATCCGTGCGCATCTCGACGGCCGCAGCAGCAGCCTCGGCGAGGGCGCCCTCATTCCCCAGCAGTGTCCGGATGGCGTCGGCCAGGGCCTGGGGATCGCCCGCAGGGACGACTCGACCACATCCGGAAGCTCGGATGATCTCGGCGAAGGCGTCACCGTCCGAAGCCACGATCGGCAGTCCCGCCCAGAGGTAATCCAAAATGCGAGTGCGGAAGGAGAATCGAGTCTCGGCGTGGATGGGATGCGTGCTCACTCCCACGTCCGCGTCCAGCAGATAGTTCACGCGATCGTCGTAGTCGACCCATGAGTCGTTGAAGAAGACCGTTTTCCCGATGAGACCGAGACGTTCCGCGGTCGAAACCGCGTCGGCGGTTGCTTGCATCTCGGGAACCTCGGGATTGAAGTGCCCGGAGCTGAGGAAGAACAGTTTGATCTCGGGATTCTCCGAGGCCAGAATCCCCATGGCCTTCACCAGCGTTTGCGGGTCGAACCAGTTGTATATCCCGCCGCCCCAGATGAGGACTTTGTCGTCGCGTTCTATACCAGGCACAGTGCCTTTGATCGCGTGACGAGATCGTTGCGGCGGGTCGGCGGGAAGGCCGAATGGCGCAATGTCGATGAGGGCGTTGAATGTGGGATCGGCGAGATATGTGTCGGGGTTGAGTCGGCCAACCGCCGAGAGGCTGCCGAGCCACAGGTCTCGTTGCCGTTCTGAAGCGCACAAGAAGAAGTCCGCGCGCACAAGCTGCTCGTTCAGGAGCGATACCGCCTTGCGGACCTCCTCGGTCCAGGTGGCGCGCTGTTCATACTTGTTCTGTTCCAGCTGCTCGAGTTGGAACGGGTCGTATAGGTCGGCCACAACGATCTTGCTTGTCTTCGCGATCGTCGGAAAGATGCGGAAGGACATTCCCTGGACGACGATGACGTCTGCCCACCGTTCGTGGACCGCAATACCGGCGTCATCCGACTCGCGCACGTAGTGGAGGTCGAAGAGCTCGCTCGAACGCTCGATGCGCTTCCACGAGACGACGCGTACGTCGCACTTCGAAGAGAGCTGTTCGGCCATATTCCATACGCGTATGGCGGGCCCGGCCATCTTTGCTCGAATAGGATCGCCGGTGATCAGCAGGACGCGCGTGCGCACGGGGCGAGTGAAGGCCGGATCCGATTGATTCATAACCGGCAAACCCTACCAGCAGACGCGTGTGAGCCCGTCGCTTGACGCTATCGTCGGAGCATCCTTCCGGCCCGTCGGAAAAGAGACCCGATGCTCGTACGCTCGAGAACCAACGGGGCGATCTGCGCGACACCCGTCTGGATCTGCTCGAGAGTCGCGGGCAGAGCGTTCACCTGGCGCTCGAGCCGCTCGAGGCGCTCGCGCAGATCGAATACCGCTTCCTGCTGTGCGCGCAGGTCGGCTTCGAGTGCCTTCGTCTCCGCAGCAAGGTGAAGAGCGGGGCCGAGTCCGATCCGAGCGATGCTGGTCCGAAGATGGTTGTCTTGAACACGTACGCGGCCGGCGTCGTGATCGGCGTCGAGGACGAACACACTGTTGCCCTCGTCGCCGATCGCCTCCGGACGGTGGTGCCAGAAAGCGCGGGCGGGGAGCGGAATCAGGTCGATGGGGTAGCGAACGATGAATCTCAGATAGAAGTCCCAGTCCTCGTGCGCGACGAGGTCCTCATCCAGAAAACCGATCTCTTCGTGGACGGCTGCGCGGTACAACAGCGAGTGGGTCGTCACGCGGTTCTCACGGACCATGTCCATGATTGAGATCGCGGTCAACGATGGATTCAGCAGGAGGTGCTCCAGCCGTTCCTCGCCGGTCGCGGGATCCGTTCGATGGATGATGACCTCGGTGTGTGCGCTCACTGCTTGGGCGTCTGGATGCCGCCGCAGATGGTCGACGGTGACCGAAAGGAAGTCCGTCGCCCAGGTGTCATCATCGTCGTGGAGCACCAGGAGCTCCCCCCTGGCGGCACGGACGCCCGCATTGGCCGCACGGGCACGGCCGTGCTCGAGGTTCGTGCGATCGATGATCCGGACGCGATCAGCGATAGCGGGGACCGCAGTGACGGCCTCCTCGACTGTGCGTGTGTCATCGCCGTCATTGACGAGCACGACTTCGAAGTCGGTGTAGTCCTGCGATGCGATATCCCGAAGTGCTTCGGCCAGGAGCGTCGGCCGGTTCCTCGTGCGCACGACGATCGAAACGGTGGGGATTGCTGCGGCGTCGCGTGGCATAGGTCCAGATTATCCCGAGCTTCGTGGGACGCCGTTCCTCACAATCATCGTCCGGCTCACCTCGCGTGGCACGCGACCGAGCCCGATTAGACTTCTGGAGGCGACTGAGCCTCAGCCGCCGTCGGATCACATCAACCCCGAACCACTCGAGTACTGTCACGGTAGTCGTCAGGCTGCAGGAGCATCAATGAGTCCAGCTGGATCCGTCCAGGCGCCTCCGACGACGGCAGGACGATCTCGACTGTCGACTTCCGCGCGGCGATTGTCCGCAACCGCCGCGACATGGTTCCCGGAACCGGAGGCGCCGGCTTTCCGTGGTGCGGCGAGGATGTGCCTGTTCGGCATCCTGGTCATCGTCGGGACGCTGCTGTCGATGCTGCGGACGCCGATGTCTCAGTGGAACACACTGTGGGCAGAAGACGGCGCCGTCTTCCTCGATGCGGCGCTCGCCGGCAGTCCGTGGGCCCTCTTCGAACCGTACGCCGGTTACATGCACCTCGTGCCCCGGTTGGTGATCTCCGTCTGCGCGCTGTTCCCTCTCGAGATCGTACCGGTCGTCGTGACGATCGCTGCGGCCCTCGTGCTGTCGCTCACCGCGGCCGCCTGCTACCTGTTCCTCGAGACTCGTATCCGCTCCCGGCCCCTGCAGCTGCTGTCCTGGGCCGTCGTCATCGTTGCGCCGATGGCAGGGGGTGAAGTCGCGAACAACCTGGCCAACCTCCACTGGTTCCTCATGATCGGTGCGGTATGCGCCTTGATCGCCCGGTCGCGCGGAAGGGGCTTCGCGGTCGTTCAGAGTGTCGTCGTCATCGCAGCCGTGGGCAGCGACCCGCTGGCACTCATGTTCCTGCCCCTGGTCGCGATACGTTGGTTCGCGCTGCGAGGACGCGGTGATCGGGCGGTGGCCATCGCATTCGGAGCGGCGGCTGTCGTTCAGCTCGGAGTGACACTCGCGGGGTACGTGATGGGTGCGGGCAGGTCATTTGCAGGACTGACGCCCACCATCCCGGAGCTCCTGGACTTCTACAGCTATCGGATCGTTCTGAGTGGACTCATCGGCCCGACTGCGGCGCTGGATGCATCCAGGTGGATCGGCGTGACGCTCCCAGGAGTCGTCGTCCTCGCGATCTTCACGTTCATGATTCTCGTCTCCTGGCACGAGGTCGGTCCGCGTTACGTCGTTCTCACGCTGAGCGCCAGCTCCGCGATCTTCTTCGCGATCGTCTTCCGTCTTCAATGGAACGGCGTCGGACCGGCGGGAACCCTCGGCTTCACCTTCGGACAGCGTTACGCCGTCCTTCCGGCAGTCCTGTTCCTGATCGCGATGATCGTCGCCGTCGATGCGTTCACTCGCGTGCGCGGGCGAATATCGAAAGTCGTTGCCATAATCGCGGTTTCGGCTGTGGTGCTCATACCCGCTGCGCGAGATTATCGCTGGGCGGTGCCGAGAGTGGACGCGGTCACTTGGCCTGAGGCGCTGGACGATGGGATCGATCAGTGCGACGCGGGATCACGATCGGTCGAGATCCCGATCGCTCCCGTGGGATTCGGGGGGCCCACGCTCGAGTGCGACCTGCTCACCGGAGTCGACACCCGCTGAACCGACCTAGACGTGCTACGAACGAGGAGCGGAGTCCTCGTGATGCTCCTCGATGAAGGTGATCGGGTCTTCGCCTGGGGAATGCGGGAAGACCCACAAGGTGTAGAGGACGTACCGCAATCCAGTCGCCAGAGCCTGCCCGATGAGCGTCCCTGAGATGTTGTCCGCGAGTGGAGTGTCGAAGCCGAGAACGTAGCGGGAGAAGCCGAGACAACCGAGCTGGACCAGCACCGCGAGCACGTTCACGACGCCGTAGCGGACCACCTGACCCCAGCTGATCGGAGCCTTCCTATCGCGATAGGTCAGGAGCTTGTTGCCCGAGTACGTGACGATCAGACCCGCGATGACGGCGATCGTCTTCGCAAGGAGTGGCTCGCTGTGGAGCGGGCCGCTGCCGCCGGCGAAGACGAGGACGTTGTAGACGACAGCGTCGATGACGAAACCCAAGCCGCCTATGGCCAGAAATATGCCGCCGCGGCGCAGATTCCGGATCAAGAAGTCGCGCATGTGAGTCGTATCGGGAAGACGCATGTGCAGCTCTCAGCGAAAGTGGAGCGACGGCGCCGGATTCCTCCGGCGCCGTCGGCTTCTCTCTAGATCGTTCCTTCGGAGATGGCGTTCCGGATCCAAGGGATGACCTCATCGAGCATGTCCTCGAGCGTGGTCGTCGCCTCGAAGCCGAGGACATCCTTCGCCTTCTGCGTGTCAGGCACACGCTTCTGCACGTCGTACTCGAACGCCGGGTCGCTCACGAGGTTGAGAGGCACGTCCGCACCCTTGATCTTGCGCCAGATCACCTCGGCCAACTCGACAACTGTGTGCCCCACCGGTGTGGAGATGTTGAAGTCGGTGTTGAGGGCGTCGGGATGATTGAGGCTCAACACGATTCCTCGAGCGAGATCTCCGCCGTACGTGTAGTGGCGCACCTGATTGCCCTCGCCGAGGATGTGCAGGGGGTCCTGCCCTTTGAGGACCTTCTGCACGAGATCGGGGACGACGTGGCTCATCGCAAGCTGGACGTTGCCCGAGTGGATCTCGACATCTCCGAGGGCGCGGGATTCCCCGATGCCGACGCAGTTGAACGGGCGCAGGATCGTGAAGTCGACGTCATACTGCCCCTTCGCGGCGCGCGCGAAGTACTCGACCGCCAGCTTCTGAAATCCGTACGACGACAGCGGCGGCGGCACAATCAGCTCGTCGCCCTCCTTGGACGGCCACCGGTCCGTCGACTCGAAGACCATCGACGATGACATGTACGTCACCTTCTTGAGCTTGCCGCCCGCTTTCTTCACCGCGATCGCAGCGTCGCAGGATGACGCGATGATGCGCTCATTCGTCGCCAGAAGGTCGTACTGATATGTGTGGAAATAGGAGATGCCACCGATCAGGGCGGCGCCGGCGATGAAGTGGTCGCAATCCATCAGCAGCTCAGTCATCTTGGCCGTGTCGAGGACGTCGGCGACGACGAGCTCGTAGTTCGGGTTGTCGTCGTACGACTTCTTCACGGGGCCGTACTTGGAGTAGTTGTCCACGCCGACGACCTCATACCCCTGGCGCAGAAGCTCTTCGACCACATAGCCGCCGATGAAGCCTGCGGATCCCGTTACGAGGACCTTTTCCATTACTTACTTCCCTTCGCGCCTTCCAAGGCGGCTCTTTCGATCTCGGTCAGGGGGAGGGGCTTGCCGAATGCGAAGAAGTACCACCGCAGGTACTTCGGAATCCACTTCCGCAACTGGAAGTTGGAGACACCCTCGGTGCGGTCGAGCCAGATCGTCGGCAGTTCCGCCACGGGCTGACGCGCCCGGCGAGCCTTGGCGGTGAGCTCAAGCCCGATCTCGAAGCCGTCTCGCGACTGGATTGTGACGGTGCGGACGAATTGAGCGTTGTACGCCTTGAAGGAGTTGGTCGCGTCGCGGGTGCCGATGCCTGCGAAAAGGTGCAACGATCGACCGGCAAGGCGGGAGAGCAAGCGCTTGAAGCGCGGCCCGCCGATTTGTTGCCCGCCCGCCATATAGCGACTGCCGGCTGCGACCACAACGCCACGTTCGACCAGTTCTGTCAGCTCGTCGATCTGACGTGGATCGTCGCTTCCGTCCGCCATGGTGACGACGACCGTCTCGGCTCTGGCGGTATCGAACCCGTATCGAATCGCCTGAGCCGGACCACGACCGTGCGTGTTGATCACCGTGCGGATGCGGGGATCGCGTTCAGTGACCGCAGCGACAGCTGGAATCGTGCTGTCGTCGGCGCTGTCGACGACGACGAGAAGTTCGAACGGGTGCTTCACGGCGTCCGCGACCTTCGACAGGTACGGAAGGATCGCATCGCCCTCGTTGTACGCGGGAACGACGATGGAGACGCGGGGTGTCGCGTCGCTCAAATCAAGGCTCCCTGTCCGAGCAGGTTCCACACGTCGGCAACGGGCTTGTCCGTCGTGAGGTTCTGGTACTCCCGATGGGGTGTAGCGATGATCAGGATGTCGCTGCGTTCGAGAACCTCGTCCAGCGGAAGAAGGTTCGGATCGATGTCGGACGGAACGTACGGGTCCGTGGTCAGGACTTCCCGCGCTTTGAACCGCAGAACACGCTGAAGCTTGTAAGAGAGGCTCGAGCGGATGTCGTCGGATCCGGCCTTGAAGGCCATACCGAGCACGCCGACCGTCTTGGTCGACAAGTCATGTGACTTCTCGAGCTGGCTCGCCACGTACAGGGGAAGTCCTTCGTTGACCAGCATCGCCGAGTGACCGAGCTGGAACGTGTTGTCGCTGAAGGCAGCGAGTTGCATGGTGTCCTTGAAGAGGCAAGGCCCTGCCGCGAATCCCGGGCCCGGCATGTCCTGGGCCCGCGGATAGTCGTGTGTCAGACCGGCGCGAATACGCTCGAAGTCCAGTCCCTTGGAGTTGGCCATCATGTAGAACTGGTTGACCGCCGCGAACTTGATGTACCGCCACGTGTTCGTGAAGAGTTTTGCGAGCTCTGCCTCTTCGGGAGTGAGTTCGACGATCGACTCAGTCAGAGTGCCGAACAGGGCACCGGCGCGCTTGATCGACTTCTCGTCGTACCCCGAAACGATCTGGGGGAGCTCGAAGAGCTCAGTCATCGCTCGATGCTCGGCGATGCGCTCCGGGCAGAAGGCGATGTCGACGTCCAGCCCGCGACCAGCCAACATGTCGCGCACGAGCGCTGTGACGCCAGGATATATCGTGCTTCGCAGTGCGATCAGTTGACCGTCCTGGAAGAAGGGAGCACAAGTGGAGAGCGCCCGGGGTATCGCGTTCGGATCCGGATTCAGGTGCTCATCGACCGGCGTTCCGATGACGACGACGACATTTTCCGCGGTGCCCACGACGGCGGGGTCGGTGGACGCGGTGAGCATTCCCGATGCCACCACATCTCTCAAGATCTCGTCGGCGCCCGGTTCGATGAACGGCATGCGCGCTCCCCGGATCTGTTCCACGGCGCGCTGAGAGACGTCATACACGATCGTGCGTTGCCCACGACTGGCGAGTGCTATCGCGAGGGGGAGACCGACATGCCCCCCGCCGCCGACCACGACGACATCGTTCTGGAACACCATGGGTGCGCTCACCTGACCCTCTCTCAACAACCAAGCAAGCGTACTTGATCTCGCCGCATCGCCAGACTTCACCATCGGAGGCGTCGTTGGATCAGGCGGTGCCGAGGAATCAGCTCGGGTGCGGCGGAACTAGGATCGAATCGTGACCACAGCCGCCGTCGGCGCCCCCGGATCGCCCCGGCGCTACCTTCACTCGCTGTGGCTGCTGTCAGCGCGCGACCTCAAGGTGCGGTACGCGACGAGCGCGCTCGGATACCTCTGGTCGATCCTCGATCCGCTCGTTATGAGTGCTATCTACTGGTTCGTGTTCACGCAGATCTTTCAGCGCACGGTCGGCCACGAGCCGTACATCGTGTTCCTCATCACGGCTCTGCTCCCGTGGGTGTGGTTCAACTCCGCGGTGTCGGACTTCACGCGTGCCTTCAGCAAGGACGCTCGACTGGTCCGGTCAACGGCGATTCCGCGGACGATCTGGGTCAACCGGATCGTGCTCTCGAAGGGCATCGAGTTCCTCTGTTCGCTGCCGGTGCTTGTCCTCTTCATCGTGTTCTCGCGGCCCTTCGTGGAGCTCAACTGGGGGCTGCTCCTCTTCCCGGTCGCGATCGTGCTGCAGACGGTGCTGCTGGTCGGACTCGGACTGCTGGTCGCGCCTCTGTGTGTCCTCTGGAGCGACCTCGAACGCACGACCAAGCTCATCCTGCGGGCCCTCTTCTATGCCTCGCCGGTGATCTACGGCGTCTCCGACCTTCCGGGGGCATTCGAGACTCTCGCGGCGTTCAATCCGCTCGCCGGCATCTTCGCCCTCTACCGAGTGGGTTTCTTCCCCGAGGAGTTCGATCCCTGGGTGATCGCGATCGGCGCGGTCACGAGCTTCGGGTTCCTCGCCCTCGGCATTGTCGTGTTCCGACGCCTCGAGCGTCCGATGCTGAAGGAGCTGTGATGGGCACCGATCTTGCGATCGAGGTCCGCGACCTCGGGGTGCGCTTCCGCCGCAACCGCCGAGGCCGACGTAACGTCAAGGACCTCTTCTCCGATTCTTCGCGCCGATCCAAGCCCGACGAGTTCTGGGCGCTTCGCAACGTCACGTTCGATGTGACGCCAGGCGAATCGATCGGCGTCGTCGGGCGGAATGGGCAGGGCAAGTCGACGCTGCTCAAGCTCGTCGCCGGCGTGCTTCTGCCCGACGAGGGCAAGGTCACCGTGCACGGAGGGGTTGCGCCCCTCATCGAGATCACGGGCGGTTTCGTCGGTGATCTCACCGTGCGAGAGAACGTCCGCCTCACATCGGGACTGCACGGGATGTCGAAAGCCGAGGTCTCCCGCCGGTTCGACGGCATCATCGACTTCGCCGAACTCGCCGACTTCGTCGACACTCCTTACAAGCATCTCAGCAACGGCATGAAGGTTCGGTTGGCGTTCTCCGTCGTCTCACAGCTCGAGGAGCCGATCCTGCTCGTCGACGAGGTGCTCGCGGTCGGTGACAAGGCCTTCCGTGAGAAGTGCTATCGGCGCATCGATGAGCTGCTCGCCGACGGCCGCACGCTGTTCTTCGTCTCGCACAGCGAGCGAGATCTGCGCCGGTTCTGCACCCGCGGCCTGTATCTCGACAAGCACCGTCTCGCCATGGACGGCTCGATCGGCGAAGTGCTCGATCGCTACAACTCCGATCATCCCACCGGAGTCTGAGCGTCAAGCCTCCGCTGCGGCGACCTCAAGCGGCGGCATCGGCTGCCACGCGGCATCCTTCGCGATCTTCCGGCCGTCTTTCAACCCCCGGAACAGGTTCGACGTGCCGCGCACGGTCCGCTCGACGAAGAGGAGCCGGATGAGCTCCTTGCCGAACGTCAGCGCGGTGCCGAGCCCGAACAGCACCGGGTTGTAGACGCCGAGCGAGCGGTAGTAGCGCTTGATGATCGCGCGGTTGCGCATGATGTAGTACCGGTACGCGTTGCTCGAGGCGTTCATGTGCCGGATGCCCATGTCCCACTGCTTGATCTCGCGGGTTCGGCGCAGCACGAACTCGTCGACGATCACCGACGTCGTCTTCCGCGAGGCCAGCCAGCCGTACGTCTGGTCGTCCCAGTAGATGAAGAAGCGCGGATCGGGGAGGCCGATCTGCTTCACGATGTCGCGGTGGATGAACATGCCCTCGAAGCAGCCGGAGTTCATCGGCTTGTACCCGGACGAGTCGAAGGATGCCGGGGCGAAGGGGATCGGGATCCCCATGCGCTCGGCGATGCGGTACTGCCAGTAGAACTCGCTGCCGTCGTAGTCGTAGCGACGGCCCTGGATGCTCTGGAACCGCGGCGCCCACTTGCCCATCTTGGCCAGCCCGTCGTCGATGACCTCGACGTCGTCGTCCATGAGCCAGATCCACTCCGAGCCGAGCTCGTACGCGACCCGCATGCCCTCGCTGAATCCGCCGGATCCACCCGTGTTCGTCTCCATACGGCGGTAGACGAGCTCGGTGTCACCGAGGCGCTCGCGATAGGACTCCACGACGTCGGTCGTGTCGTCGGTCGAGGCGTTGTCGATCACGACCACATGGCCGGGCTTCGGATCCATGGCGACGATGCTTGCGAGAAGGCGCGTCAGCAGGCCCGAGCGGTTGTAAGTGACGACCGCGATGGTGGCGGTCGCCGGGTCGAACGCAGCAGCAGACGGAACGTGGGTCACGGGGGAGTTCTCCGGGAACGGGGCGACGGGCGCCGAGGCGTCGGGCCGGAGAGAAGCCTACCCTGCCGTCCCGTCGGGAGCCTGAGCGCCCGGCGACGGCGGCGTGCCCGAGCCGCCCGGCACATGAGGCAGGCCCTGGCCCCCGGCATCCGTTCGCGAATCGATGCGCTCGCGCCACGACCGCGACTGGCCGGCGCGCACCGCGCACAGCACGAGCATCATCCAACCGAGGCCCGACAGGGTGAAGCTCTCGAACATCGAGTCGACCATGAGCGCGACGAGGATCAGCGGCGTCCACGCGTAGACGACGGAGCGTCGCTCGCTCGCCACCAGCCACGACCGCACCAGCGCGAGACCGGCGAGACCGACGAAGAGCACGAGCCCGACCCAGCCGAGCTGAACCAGCACGTCGAAGAAGGCGTTCAGCCCGGTGGCGTGCGTGGAGTCGAGCTGGAAGTTGATGGCGTTGAAGGGGAACTCCCGCGGCGCCCACGGGCCGTACCAACCCCAGCCGTGGACGGGGCGGAAGCGCGACATGTCGACCATCACGTTCCACAGGTCCACGCGCATCGAGAAGTCGCTGCCGGCGCCGAGGACGGCGATGATCGGATGCCGCGCCAGGTAGCCGACGAAGACGCCCACGACGACGAGCGCACCCAGCGCGAGCTGGAGGCCTGCCCGGCGCTCGGGCCGCGTGTGACGCACCCACGCCAGCGCCGCCACGGCCAGTCCGACCCCCAGCGCGAGCACGAGCACCGTGGGGGAGTCGCTGAAGGCGGCGAGGCCGCCGGCCAGGACGACCGAGGCGATCGACAGCCCGGGGCGCACCGACTGCGTGCGGTACTCGATCAGGAAGGTGATGAGGGCCAGCACCGCGACGAAGCCGAGCAGGTTGCGCGTGCCGAAGACGCCCTGGATCGGTCCGAGCTGGGCGAGGTTTCCCTGCACACCGAGGAACGGGATCGGGACGTCGAGCAGCACACCCGAGAGCACCTCGACGATCAGCGACGCCGCCAGCAGGACCCGGAGCACATCGCCGAGTGCGCGAACCGTCTGCAGCGTGTCGCGGATGTGGCCGATCACCACGGCGAGGATTGCCAGGGCCGCCGTCGACACCCAGCTCCAGAGCGACGACGAAACGTCGGAGCTCCAGAACACGCTCGCGAACGCCCACGCGACGAACATCAGGACGGTGGTGGGTACGAGGCGGAGCAGCGAGATCTCCTGCCGGCGGACGATGAGCACTCCGACGCCCAGGGCGACCAGGCCGGCCACGATCGTCACGTAGGTCACCTGTCCGGCCACCCGCTCGATCAGCCGCGACGAGAACACGGCACCGAGCACCGCCAGCGTGTAGGCGCGGGCGAAGGATGCCGAGGCCAGCAGCGTCACGAGCCATCCCGGCTGCGCGGCACGGGCCGACGAGCTCACGCGTCCTGCTTCGTCGGCGTGTCCGGCGTCGAGGAGCCCCGACCGCGCGCTGAGCCGCGTCGCGAAGCGCCGGAGAGCGGCTCGGCGGCGAGGTCATCGGTGGGCACCGTCTCGCCGCGCTCGATGGCGGCGCTCTGCTCGGCGGGGCCTACGCCGACGTGCGGAGACTGCTTGATCTTGGCGCCGAGCATGACGACGAACAGCCACCCCCACAGCAGCAGGGGAGTGGACTCGGCGATGCCCTGCACGAGCACGATCGCACCGACGAGCGTGGGCAGGAGTGTCAGCGGCGAGTAGGGGCGGTCGGCGCGGAGGTCCCAGCGAGGGCGGTCGATCGCGAAGAACCACGACCGCCACACGAATGCCAGGTAGACGGTGGCGAGCAGGACGACGCCGATGAAGCCGAGCTGCATGGAGACGTCGATCCACATGTTGTGCGCCTGGAGCACCGTTTGGCCGTGGTCGATGATCCAGCCGTCGAACGCCGGATCCCACGGCGCCCAGGGCGTTGCGAAACCCCAGCCGGCCCAGGGGCGCTCCGACGTGCGGGCGAGGACGTCCTGCCAGATTCCCTCCCGTCCGGTGAGATCGGAGCTTCGGCCGAGAGCGCTGAAGATCGCGTCGCGCAGCAGCCAGAGCGTGAGAAGCCCGCCGATGCCGACGACCGCGTACGCGACGTAGTACTTGGTGCGCTCGCCCGGGCGGCGGGCGCGTCGCATGAGCAGCACCGTGGCGAGCACGACGACGACCGCCGCCGCTGCGAGGTAGGCCGTCGCGGACGAGGCGCGCAGGAAGAGGAACGCCGCGAGGCCGATCCACGCGTAGAGGAGCGCGCGCCGTGGAGCGCCCGAGGCGATGCGGATGCCGAACACGATGATGGCGAGCAGCGCGACCGGCCCGAGCAGGTTCGCGTTGCCCATGAGGCCCTGGATGCGCTCGCCCCAGTCGAACAGGTTGTCGCGCGACCAGTACTCGATGGGGTCGTCGGCCTTGCCGACGACGAAGCCCGGCAGGAGCGGTGCCCGGACGAACACCGACACCGCCAGTTCGAACAGCAGCGAGAGCGCCAAAACCCATTTGAGAGCGGATGCCGCGGCTCGGATCAGCTCGCGCCAGGTGAGGACGGTGCCGATGAACAGCGCCTGGACGGTGGTGATGTACAGGAGCAGCAGGGTGATGGCCGTGGTCTGCGGCCACGCCGACCAGAGGAGCGACATGGTGGCCCACACGACGTACACGACGACGAACCAGGGCAGGCGCCGCCAGTTCACCGGTGGTCGCAGGACGATCCACAGGATGACCGACAGCAGCCCTCCGGCGATCGTGATGGCGGCGGCGACCGCCGCCCCGAAAGCGTGTACCCAGGCCGTTCCGGACAGCGCCATGAAGAGTACGAAGATGCACCAGCCGCGCAGCAGGAGGTGGCCGGTCTTCTCACGGACCGGCGGCGTGGGCGGTGCCGACGCCGGGTGCTTCGAGTAGACGGCCATCGCGTCACAGGTTACCCCGGCCGCCTCGGCGTTTCGGGAGCGTCGCTCCGGCTGCTCCGATCGGGCGCCGAGCCGGGCGTCATTAGGCTGGGCGGGTGCTGATCCCGCTTGCCAATGACCCGCGCGACTACGCCTGGGGTTCGACATCCCTGATCGCCGATCTCGAGGGTCGCGAGCCCTCGGGCGGGGTCGAGGCCGAGGTGTGGTTCGGCGACCACCCTGCTGACCCGTCCGAGACGCCCGATGGGCGCACGCTGGACCGGTGGATCGCCGACGAGGGCGCCGACGCCGGCGTCCCGGAATCCCTGCCCTACCTGCTGAAGCTGCTGGCCGCGGCATCCGCTCTGTCGATCCAGGCCCACCCGTCGAAGCCGCAGGCCGAAGCCGGCTTCGCGCGGGAAGAGGCCGCCGGCGTCCCGCGAGACGCCGCGGATCGCACCTACCGGGACGACAACCACAAGCCCGAGCTCATCGTGGCGCTCAGCGACACCTTTCGCGCGCTTGCGGGCCTGCGCGAGCTCGACGCCACTCGGCGTCTCATCGGTGCGCTGGGTTCGGGGGCGCAGCCGCTCGCCGACCGCGTGAACGCTCAGGACGCGACCTTGGCTGGGGTGGTCGGCTGGCTCCTCTCGGACGGTGTCGACGCGGCACGCGATGTCATCGCGGCAGCCGTCGCCGCCGAATCCGAGGAGTTCGCGACGGAGCTGGACATGGCGAGGACCTTGAATGCGGCCTTCCCCGGCGATCCGGGCATCGTCGTCGCGCTGCTGATGAACCTCGTCACCCTGCGCCGCGGCGAGGGCCTGTTCGTGCCGGCCGGCGTCCTGCACGCCTATCTCGAAGGCCTGGGCGTCGAGCTCATGGCGGCGAGCGACAACGTGCTGCGCGGGGGCCTCACGCCCAAGCACGTCGACGCCGCCGAACTCGTGAGTGTGCTCGACGACACCCCAGGTCTGCCGCCGGTCCTGCATCCGCGCGATCTGGGCGACGGCGTGGCCGCGTACGACGTGCCGGTGGACGACTTCACGCTGCTGACGGTCCGTTCGCAGGAGGACGGCGAGGCGTCGGTCGCCGTGACCGGACCGGCGATCGTGCTGGCCACGGCCGGAGCACCCACCGTGAGAGGCCGCGCCTCGGGCTCGTCTGCGACGCTCTCGCCCGGGCGCGCGGTCCTCGTCACGCCGGACGAAGGTCAGGTGCTGGTGAGCGGCGGGGGCGACCTGTTCATCGCGCTTCCCGGACGCTGATCGCAGAGCCGAGCGTTCTCATCGGACCGTTACCTCCGCACGACACGCCGACGGCGCGTCGTGAAGGTTCAAGACTCGGTTGAGGCTTTAGTATCTGCGACTTGATTTCCGTGAACTACACCGGTGTAATTATCGGTACACGCACCAGCGTGTAAGTGGGATCACGGGGGGTGAGAACGACATGACGGTTTCGCAATTCCGTTCCGGCGTTCCCGACGACTGGTTCGTCGATCCGGTCCAGCTGGGGGTTCCGGGGGTTCGCCGCAACACCGATACGGAAGAGGACAATCCGCTCTCCTGGCAGACGGACGCCTTGTGCGCACAGACGGATCCGGAGGCGTTCTTCCCCGAGAAGGGCGGTTCCACCAGAGACGCCAAGCGCATCTGCACGTCCTGCGACGTGCGCGACCAGTGCCTGGAGTACGCGCTTCAGAACGACGAGCGCTTCGGCATCTGGGGCGGCCTCAGCGAACGCGAGCGCCGCAAGCTGAAGCGCCGCGCGGGTTGAGACGCGCGAACGGATCGGCCGGCGTGATCCGGCCGACCCGGCGCGTGCGTCCTGAGCGCTCCGGCGCTCCCGCCTAGGCTGACCACGTCATGCCCGCCGCCACGCCCGACCCCACGGCTCCGTCCCGCGCCTTCACGTCCCCTGCAGCAACGGCTCCTGCAGCCGCGATGTCTCGTCGTGTGCACGCCCTCGTCGTCGTTCGACCCGACGGTCGCGCCCCGGCCGCGTTCCACCTCAAGCGCACCCTCGCGGCGCTGACCGAGCAGTCGCGCCGGCCTGACGCGCTGACGATCGTCGTCTGCGGCGGAGACGATCGCCTCGCCGAGATCGCGGATGCCGCGGGCGCAGCCTCCGTCGTGAAGGCACCGGCATCGGCATCCTTCGCCGCCGCCGTCGCCCTGGCTTCGCCGAGCATCGACGGAGACGCGGTGTGGCTGCTCGCACAGGACACCGCACCCGAGCCCGACGCGCTCGCTCGTCTGATCGGCGCCCTGGAGCTCTCGCCGTCGGTCGGCTTCGTGGCGCCCAAGCTCGTGCGGTGGGATGACCGCTCCGAGATCGTCTCGCTCGGCGCGGCGATGACCCGCTTCGGGCGCGCCATCGGCCTGGCCGATGGCGAGCTCGACCAGGGGCAGCACGACGCGCGCGAGGACGTGCTCGGAGCCGATGTCCGCGGCATCCTGGTCCGTCCCGAGGTGTGGCGCGAACTCGGCGGTCTCGACCGCGGGCTGGCGGGGGCGGACGAGGGCCTCGACCTCGGCGTTCGGGCGCGCCTTGCCGGCGCCCGTGTCACGCTGGTGCCCAGCGCGCTCGTGGCCGTCGCGGGCGACGGCGCCGCCGGTCTTCCCGCGCCGATCACGCCGCAGCGCCGTCGGCGTATCGCCTACGCCGAGCGCGTTGCTCAGCTGCACCGGCGTCTGGCCTACGCGCCCGCCGCGGCGGTGCCGTTCCACTGGCTCTCCCTGCTGCCGCTGGCTCTGTGGCGCACAGTCGTCGACCTGGTGCGCAAGCACCCCGTGCGCATCGCCCCGGAGTGGGCCGCGGCCGTCGTCGTCATGGTGCGACTCATCTCGGTCGGGCGCGCACGCCGACGCATCTCCCTGACGAAACGGGTGCCCTGGACGCAGCTCGTGCCCCTGCGCATCTCACACAGCGACCTCCGCGAGCGTCTCGACGATGATCCCGAGGTCGCCCTCGGCGGTCATCGCCGCAGCGATCTGCGCTTCTTCTCCGGCGGAGGGGCGTGGCTCGTGCTGGGCGCGCTCGTGGTCTCGATTGCGGCGTTCCCCGCCCTGCTTGCCTGGCCCGTCCTGGGCGGCGGCGCGCTGCAGCCGTTGTCCGAGACGCTCGCCGGTCTGTGGAACGACGCCGCGTACGGCCAGCGAGCACTGGGTCTGGACACCGTAGGCCCCGCCGATCCCTTCGCGGCGGTGATCGCGGTCCTGGGCTCACTGGCGCCGTGGGATCCATCGCGTGCCCTCGTCTTGCTGTGGATCCTCGCCCTGCCGCTTGCTGCGCTCGGCGGATGGTTCGCCGCGACGCGCGTCACCGAGCGCTCGGTGCTCCGCCTCCTCGGCGGCGCGGCATGGGCGCTCGCGCCGACGTTCCTGATCGCCCTGACCCAGGGGCGGCCGACCGCGGTCATCCTGCATCTGCTGCTGCCGTGGCTCTTCCTGGCCGCCTCGGTCGCCCACCGTTCATGGTCGGGCGCGGGAGCGGCCTCGATCCTCCTCGCGGCCGTGATCGCCACGGCGCCGTCCCTCGCCCCGGCGCTGGTGGTGCTGTGGGCGGCCGCGATCCTGCTCGCCGTCGCCCTGCGGGCCGGCCGCGGCGTGGCCCGGCTGATCTGGACGGTCATACCGGCGATCGCCCTGTCGCTGCCGCTCGCCTGGAACGCGGTGACCAACGACCGGGCGTGGGGACTCCTGGCCGACCCGGGTGTGTCATGGGCTGGACCACAGGTCGCGCCCGACGCGGCCGGCCGGGGGCTTCTGGCCGCCGGCATCCCGACGCCGGATCTGGCGGGATGGACGACGCTGCTGCCGGAGGGGCCGACGTGGTGGGTGCCGCTGCTCGCCGCCCCCCTCGCCCTGCTCGCGCTCGCCGCGCCGTTGACGCAGCGCTGGGCGGTCGGGACCGGATTCCTCCTGATCACGGCGCTCGGTCTGGCGACCGCCTTCGCGGCCGTCGGCATCTCGGTGGCGTTCGCGGAGTCGGTCTCGGTGCCGATCTGGCCGGGCGCGGGACTGAGTCTCGCGTGGCTGGGAGTCATCGGCGGCGCGCTGGTCGCGCTCGACGCCGGTCTCGCGCCTCGCGTCGCACTGGTACGCGGCCTCGCCGCTGTGGCCGTCTTCGCTGCTGTCGTGGTGCTGGCGATGCCGTCTCTGACCGCGATGGCTCGGCAGACGACCTCTCTCACCAACGGGCCGGCGAGCACCCTTCCCGCCTTCGTGGCGGCGCAGGGCCGCGACGACGTGGACGTCGGGACCATCGTGCTCACGCCACAGGCTTCATCCGGAGTCTCGGCCCGCGTCGTCTGGGGCGAGAGCGAGACGATCGGCGGACAGACCACGATGCTCTCCACGCGCACGAGTCCGACCCCGCAGGATGCGGAGGTTGCCGAGCTCGCCGCCGACCTGGTGACGTCGTCGGCCGAGGATGTCGTCGCGGTACTCGCCGACCTCGGCGTCGGGTTCATCCTGCTCGCGCCGTCGACGGCGCCCGAGTCCGACGAAGCGCGAGCCATGCGCCTGTCGGCCACCACCGCCCTCAACCAGCGTGACGCGCTCGACAGCGTGGGCGACACCGCCAAGGGCGAGCTGTGGCGCGTCATCGACGAGGTCGCGCCCCGACCGGAGGAACCGGCATCCGTTCTGACCTGGGCGCGGCTCATCGCGCTGGGCCAGCTCATCGTGCTCGGCATCGCGCTGCTGCTCGCCGTCCCCACCTCGGCCTCGCGCCGGGCGGCGCGCCGCACGCCCCGCGTTGTCGGGCCGCACTGGCAGGAGGGACGATGAGCGACCGCCGCGTGTTCCGCTGGGCGACCACCAGCACCCGCATGCTGATCGGCACCGTGGTGTCCGTCGCGGCGGTCATCCTCGTCGTCACCGCGGTGTCGGTGCCCTGGCCCACGCTGGTCCGCGACCCCGTGAGCATCGCCGCCGTCCCCGCTCCCGCTGCGTCGATCGTCGCGTGCGACGGCGGCCTGCTCTTCCTCGGCCGTGACCCGATGAATGCCGCCGCCGTCTCGGCCGTCGCTCCGCAGAGCGTGACGGCCGGGGCGAGCGAGGGTGCGCCGGAGCCGCAGGAGCAGGTGCTGGAGGCGCCCGGCGTCACAGGAGACGGCGGTCCGCTCGCGCTCACCGCGGCGCCGCTCGAGCGCGCGCGCGTGGATGTCGCAGCCGCCGGCTCGTCCACGATCGCCGCCGACGACATGGCCGGCTTCGCCGCGTCCGCGTGCCGCCCCCCGCTCCTGGAATCGTGGCTCGTCGGTGGCTCGGGCACCACCGGAGCCTCGGATCTCGTGCTGCTGTCGAACCCGGGCACGGTCGCGGCGACGGTCGAGCTCACCGTCTTCGGTGCCGCGGGGGCGCAGAGCCCTCCCGGCGGCTCCGACCTGATCGTCGCCCCCGGCTCCCAGCGGCTCGTTCCGCTGGCCGGCATCGCGCTGGACGAGGCGAGCCCGGTCATCCGCGTCTCAGCGACCGGAGCCCCGGTCCACGCGTCGTTGCAGACCAGCATCACCCGGACCCTCACCCCGGGCGGCGTGGATCAGGTCGGCCCCGTGACGCAGCCGGAGGCGACGCAGACGATCACCGGCATCGCGGTGACGGATCCTCCCGGCGTCGACGGAGCCTCCGACGCGGCGACGGTCCTGCGCGTGCTGGCTCCGTCGGCCGACGGCACCGTGCAGGTGACGGTGACGCCCGTGGGCCGTGCCGAACCCGCGATCGAGCCGGAGGAGGTGCCCTTGACGGCGGGGCAGCCGGTCGAGGTGGCGCTGCCTGGACTGGCCGTCGGGTCGTACAGTGTCGAGATCACGGGCGACGTGCCGGTCGTGTCGGCCGTGTGGCAGGCCACCGGGTTCGAGGAGGGCGACGACTTCGCCTGGTACACCCCCTCGCCCGAGATCGCCGTCCCGAGTCTGTTCGCCGCGCCGGGCGGCCCGCCGCCGACGCTGACCGTCGCGAACCCCGCGAGCGGGGCCGCGGTCGTCGTCATCACCTCGGACGACGGCGCCTACCGCCTCGAGCTCACCGTTCCGGCGCAGAGCACGATGACCGCGCGCCTGTCGGCGCGGACGGTCTATCTGCTCGAGCCGAGCGCGCCGGTGCGCGCGTCGCTGTCGTTGTCGGGCGACGGTGCGCTGGCCGGCATGCCGGTGTGGCCGGCGGATGCCGCGTCCCCCGAGATCATGGTCTACCCCTGAGCCGCCGACCCCGGTGAGGAAGTCCGCACGGCTCAGAAGGAGCGGAACCGCTCCGGTCCGAGATCCCATGGGTCGCGGTCGAGATACTCGGCGGCGGCGCGGAAGACGGCGCTCTCGATCAGCATGCGGCGGTGCAGCTCGTCGTTGCGATGCAGATGACTCAGCCGCTCGATGGGCAGCCGGTACATGATGATGCGCTTGGCATCGCGCAGGACGGTCCAGCGGGGGATGCCGCCGGCATCGGTCGCCGGAGGCATGTCGGCCACCTCGAACCGGACGTCGCGGAGGTCCTCCCACGCCGAGCGCAGGAACTCTGCCGCTGTGCCGACGGCGAGATCGAACCGGTCGACGCGCGTGTCGAGCGGGGGAAGCGGGGGTCGCACGACGGGGCTGCGCCCTTCGCGGCCGTGCCGTCCGTGCCGCGGCGCGCGTCGCGGGGCGCGCTCGCTCGTCCGGGTTCGCCGCCAAGCCATGGCTCCATCCTAGGTCTGCGCGGCAGCCGAAGACCGAGCCGTCGCGAACGGCCGCCGCGTTCGGCGTGCCGCGGCCGTTCGCGACGGCTCGATGATCCCGAGCGGCCGTTCGCGACGGCTCGGCGGGCGCCGTGACGGGGCGTCCGCGGGAGCGAGCGTGGCGCGGCATCCCGCGATCGAGACGTCACGAATGGCCGCCGCCAGTGCGTGCGCACAGCCGTTCGCGACGGTTCGATGATTCCGCACGGCCGTTCGCG
>NZ_CAJF01000005.1 GCF_000304335.1 Microbacterium yannicii PS01
GCGCCCCGCACCCGCGCCCGGGTCCCTGAACCTCCGACTCGCCAAGACACGCCGTGCCCGCGACCCGCGCCCCTGCGTGTTCTGGCAAGTGGCCGGTCAGAGCACGCGGTGCACCGTTCCTCCCCAGAAGCGCGCAAGTCTCAGGTGCTCACAAAGGCTCTGATCGAGAGATTGGCCCGGCCTTCCCGCACGCACCATGGGTCTCGTGCCGCACCGCCCACTGCCCGCCGACCTCGGTCACGCATTCACTGTGCGCCAAGCCCGAGCGCACGGCGTCTCATCCGGTCGGCTTCAGGCCAAGCACCTCTCTGCTCCGTATCACGGCACACGGACGCGACATGCGCTCGACGACGGAGAGCGCCTGTTGCTCCTTCTTGACGTGCTCCCTCAACACGCGTTCGCATGCGGCCCGACAGCAGCAGCACTGCTCGGCATGCCGCTGCCCCTCGCTCTGGAATTGCGAGCGTTCTCGGAGCCGACGATCGGCGTGCCTTTGCCGGCGAATCGGATTCGGCGCCCGGGCGTCGTCGGCCGGGCACTCGCGATCTCGGATCATGACATCACCCGGGTGCACGGCATCCGCTGTACGACGCCCGAGCGCACGTGGATCGATGTCGCTCCGCTCGTCTCGCTCCCCCGCCTCATCGCCATCACGGACCATGTGATCTCCCGCCGTCGGCAGGTCACGACGCGGGCTGCTCTGCAAGCGGCCCATGCGCATGCCGGAGCCAACCGCGGTTCGGCAGCCCGCGCCACCGCACTCGCGTTCTGCTCGGACGGCTCCGAGTCGCCGCGCGAGTCGGAGACGCGCGCGATCCTGGTGCTCGCAGGACTGCCCGCGCCCGAGGCCAACGTGCAGATCCTCGACGGAAGGCGATTCGTCGCGCGCGTGGACCTGCTGTACCGCGACGCTCGGCTGGTCATCGAATACGACGGCGACTACCACCGCACGCCTGCACAGTGGAGCAGAGATCAATCCCGGCGAGCCGAGCTCGAATCGCTGGGCTACCGGGTCACCGTCGTCACCTCCCGCGACTTGGACGATCCCGCCGCGCTCGTGGCGCGCATCCGACGCCTCCTCGCGGCCTGATCGCACCCGCGACTCGCCAAGACACGCCGCGTCCGGCGCGACCGACCGGCATGTCTTGGCGACTCGGTGTAGACGGTCGCAGGCGACCGGGCGCGGGTCAGATCTCGACGTCGACCGGGACGGGTCCGGGCTGGAGGATCAAGCCGAACTCGGACCGCACCGGCCCTGGATCAAGCAGGCGATTCCGCACCCGCGACTCGCCATGACACGCCGCCTCGAGGGCGCCCGACCGGCGTGTCATGGCGACTCGTTGCAAGGGCGCCCGCGGCAGCACGGGCGCGGTCAGAGCTCGACGTCGACCAGGACGGGTTCGGGCTGCAGGATTAGACCGAACTCGGACTGCACGCGGCCCTGGATGAAGCGGGCGAGTTCGGCGAGCTCGGCGGCGGTCGCGTTTCCGCGGTTCGTCAGGGCCAGCGCGTGCTTGCTCGACACCGCCGCCCGCGAGCGGGGCAGCTTGAACCCCTTGCGCACGCCCGCGTGCTCGATGAGCCAGGCGGCGCTGACCTTGACATCCGATTCGGTCGCCGCGGGCGGCGGCACGTACCCGTCGAACGATGCGAGCGGGATCACGAGCACCGGGTCGAGATCGGGTGCCACGGGCCACCGCGGGCACTCGCCGGGAAGGGTGCGGGCGAAGGATGCCGACACCACCGCGTTCTGGAAGAACGAGCCGGCGCTCCACGTGTCGGGGTCGTCGGCGTCGAGCACCATGCCCTTGCTGCGGCGCGTCGCCAGTATGCGTTCCCGAACCCAGGCGAGGGTCACCTCGTCGTCGGCTGCCAGACGAAGGGCCGTCCGCAGCTGATCGCCGGCGATGCGGCGGCCACCGGGGCCGACCTCGGCGAGGTCGAGGGTGACCGACAGGATCACGGCGCGGCGTTCGGGCGCCGAGCCGTAGTGGTGCTTGAGAACTGAGGTGCGGAATCCGAGGCCGAGCTCGGCAGCCGGGACGGTGGAGATCTCGCCCGTGGATTCGTCGATCAGCTCGACCTCGGCGAGCGTCTGCACGATCTCCTGGCCGTACGCGCCGATGTTCTGCACGGGGGCGGCGCCGACGGTTCCCGGGATGCCCGACATGGCCTCGATGCCGCCGAGGCCTTCTGCGACGGCGTACCCCACGAGCGCGTCCCAGTCGTGGCCCGCCTGCACCCGCAGCCTCGCGCGTCCGGGCGTGGGCGACGGCATCCGTTCGATCCCCTGCGTCAGCACGCGCACAACGGTGCCGTCGAACGGCTCGTCTCCGACGAACAGGTTCGACCCGCCGCCGAGCACGAACCACGGGTCGCCCGTCGACCAGACCTCGCGGAGGGCGGCGATGATCTCGTCGCGGGTCGCGGCGTCGATCATGCGAGCGGGGGCGCCGCCGGTGCGCAGCGTGGTCAGCTGCGCGAGCGGGATGGGCGTCACATCGCCTCTTTCGCGCACGGGCATGGGTCAGGCTATCCGCACGCGGACCTGCGCCTTGACGAGGACCGTGGTGCCGTTGTGCGAGACCGTCAGGTCGACACGCGCGGACTCCTCGTCGACGGCGCCGACCTTGGCGACGACGGTCACATCGGCGCCTGTCTCGGGGTCGACGACGACGGGCTTGGTGAAGCGCACGCCGTACTCGAGGATGCGGCCGGTGTCCTGAAGGCCGCTGGCATTCAGCCAGGACTGGATCGTCCCGACGGCGAGGCCCATCGTGAGCATGCCGTGCGCGAGCACCCCGGGCAGGCCGACGGCGGCGGCCACATCGTCGCGGTAATGGATCGGATTGAAATCTCCGGATGCCCCGGCATAGCGCACGAGAGACTCCCGGGTCAGATGCACCGTGCGCTCGGCGACGATGTCTCCGACGGCGAGCACCCCGGCCCCCGAGCCTGCCCCGGTCCCCGAGCCTGTCCCGTTCCCTGAGCCTGTCCCGGTCCCTGAGCCTGTCCCGGTCCCTGAGCCTGTCCCGGTCCCTGAGCCTGTCCCGATCCCTGAGCCTGTCGAAGGGGCGCTCATCGGTCGCCCTCCCCCACCAGCAGGACGGACGTCGCGGTCACCACGTGCGCGCCCGCGGCATCCGTGATCTCAGCGTCGCTCGTGACCATCGCGTTGCCGCCCATCGTGCGGATGCCGGTGACCGACAGGGTGGCGGTGAGCTCGTCACCCGCGACGATCGGCCGGGTGTAGCGGAACTTCTGCTCGGCGTGCAGCACGTTGTGCAGGACGATGCCCGAATCGGGCTCCGCGAGAAGCTGCTGCAGCGTGGCATCGGTCACGACGATTGCGAAGGTCGCAGGCGCGACCACGTCGGCGTAGCCGAGCGCCTGCGCGGCGGCCGGATCGGTGTGCTGCGGGTCGTCGGCGAAGACGGCGCGCGCGAACTCGCGCACCTTCTCGCGACCCACGAGGTAGGGGGCCGTCGGCGGGAACGCACGTCCGACGAGCTCGGGGTTCACTGGCACCACCCCATCCTACCGAGCAGGTGCTGACCGCCCGGCCGGGGCCGGGTCAGGCGCGGCGGTCCTTCACGGCGCGCACGCCCATCTGCACCGCGATGACCACGAGGTAGGCCGCGAACAGGATGTTGCCGGCCAAGGGGTCGACGAGCGTCGCGATCCAGGCGCCGAGAGCGGTCGTCGTGCAGGCGGCGACCCCGATCACCGCGGCGGCGAAGAGGTCGACGTTGCGCCGGCGAACGTTGCCGATCGTGCCCGAGAGGGCGGTCGGGATCATCATGAGGAGCGACGTGCCCTTGGCGACGAGGTCGCTGGTCCCGAAGAGGAGCATGAGAGCAGGGACGACGACGATCCCGCCGCCGACGCCGATGAGGCCGGAGAGGATGCCGGTCGCCACGCCCAGCGCGACCAGCGCGATCCCGGTGAGCCAGGTGAGCGAGAGCTCTGCGTCCCTCGAGGGAATGACGATGAACAGGCTCACGATCACCGCCGCGAGGAAGCCGATGAAGGCCCATCGCAGCACCGTCAGGGGCACCCGCGGCAGCATCCACGTGCCGATCTGCGCGCCGACGACGGCGCCCGCCGCGAGCAGGAGCGCCGGGATCCAGGCGACGGAATCGTAGATCGCATACGAGATCACGCCGATTGCAGCCGTGGGCACGATCGCAGCGAGCGACGTTCCGGCCGCGAGCCGCTGATCGAACCCCAGCATCAGGACGAGGAACGGCACGATCACCGTTCCTCCCCCCACCCCGAACAGGCCGGAGAGAAGCCCCGCGAGAAGTCCTACCCCGATGCAGGTGACGATGAAGCGGGCATCGCGCTTCGCAGGTGCGGTGGCGGGCACGTCACTCGTAGGTCAGGACGTCGATCGCCCACCCGTCGTCGGCGGGCACCAGGGTGTAGTGGTAGATCGTCGAGCCAGCTTCGCCCGTCTCGATCGGCGCGCCGGTGTCGTCGATGAGGGCGATGTACGACTCGGTGGTCGTGACCGAGATGACGTCGCCGTCGGACTCGATCTCGTCGATGTTCACCTGATAGTCGTCGAAGTTGGTGTCGAAGGCCTGCGCCTCCGCCTCGAACGCCGCGCAGTCTGTGAACCCGGCCTCGGTGCGGAAGTTCTCGGTCGTGGCCGCGTTGAAGGCTTCGCAGTCGGCGTTCTGCCACGCCTGGTCGTACTGCTCGACCGCGGCGACGGCCGCCTCCTCGTCCGCACTCGACGCGCCGCCGTTGCCCGCCGCATTGAGGAACGACAGCGGGATCAGGACGGCGGCCGCGATCACGATGCCGAGCAGCACCATGCCCAGCACGAGCCACAGGATCCAGAGCTTCGACCTCCGCCCATCGGTCGCTGCGGTGAACGCCCCTCCCGAGGCATCCGCTTCTGGCTGCCCGCTTGTCCCGGCGCCCGGAACCGCCGCAGGACTCTGAGCGGGATCCGCGCCCTGCACCTGGAACAGCGCCGCGGCCGGATCGGCCGCCGAGTATGCCTGGTAGTCCAGTGCTCCGGCCGGCGATGGCACGCCCGCGGCAGGCACCGCAGCGGGATAGAGGTCATTCGCGACGGGGTCGGGAGCTGCTCCGCCCTCCGAAGCGGCGACGATCTCTGCCTCGCTCGGCGCATCGGTGGTCTCGGCGTCGGGTGCGGCGACATGCTCCGTCCACTGCGACCCGTCCCACCAGCGCATTGCGCCGTGGCCGTCGTCATACCATCCGGGCGGAGTCGTCGTCATCCTCAAACCCTACTCCCGCCTGAGGATGCTCTCATCGCGCGAGGACGACCCCGGCACTTCGCCCTGGGCTCAGGTCGAGCCGCCGGAGCAGCTGGGCGTTGAGTGCGACGACCACCGTCGACAACGACATGAGGAGCGCTCCCACCGACATCGGCAGCACGAATCCCACCGGAGCGAGAATTCCTGCCGCCAGCGGCACCGAGATGAGGTTGTAGCCCGCCGCCCACCACAGGTTCTGCGACATCTTGCGGTAGCTCGCGCGCGAGAGCTCGATCACCGAGAGCACCGATCGCGGATCGCTCGAGGCGAGGATCACGCCGGCGGACGCGATGGCCACGTCGGTTCCGGCGCCGATCGCGATGCCGACGTCGGCGCGAGCCAGCGCCGGAGCGTCGTTCACACCGTCGCCGACCATCGCGACCTTCTTGCCCTCCGCCTGCAGCTCGGCCACCTTCGCGGACTTGTCTTCGGGGCGGACGCCCGCGAACACGCGACGGATGCCGAGGGCCTCGCCCACCGCGCGGGCCACCGGCTCGGCATCCCCCGTGATCAGCACGACCTCGACACCCAGCCGGTGAAGCGCGTCGACCGCCTCGCGCGACTCGGGCCGGATCTCGTCGGCGAGGGCGAGCACGCCGACCACCTCACCGTCGCGCACCACGTGCAGGACGATGGACCCGTCGTCGTGCCACGCGCCTGACTCGGCAGCGGCTTCTTCTTCCTCCTCGTCGAGCAGGCGGGGTCCGCCGACGCGCACGACGTGCCCTCCGACGCTCGCCGTCACGCCGACGGCGGGAGAGGACGAGAAGCCTGTCCCGGCCGGAACGTCGAGCCCGCGGTCGTGTGCCGCGCGAACGATTGCGCGGGCGAGCGGGTGCTCGCTGTCGGCCTCCGCGGCTGCGGCGAGCGCGAGCACCGCGTCGCTGTCGAGCGCACGGGTCGCGACCACGTCGATGACCGTCGGCGCGCCCTTGGTGAGCGTGCCGGTCTTGTCGAACAGCACGGCATCGATGCTCCGCATGGTCTCGAGGGCGAGCCGGTCCTTGACGAGAACGCCGCCGCGCGCGGCGCGCTCGGTGGCGATCGACACGACGAGGGGGATCGCGAGGCCGAGCGCGTGCGGGCACGCGATCACCAGCACCGTGATGGTCCGCACGACGGCTTCGTCGGGAAGCCCGAGAACCGACCAGGCGATCGCGGTGAGCACCGCCGCGATCAGCGCGAACCAGAAGAGCCAGCCCGCCGCCCGATCGGCCAGGCGCTGCGCGCGGGAGGTGGAGTTCTGAGCTTCGGCCACCAGTCGACGGATGCCGGCGAGCGTGGTGTCATCGCCCGCCGCCGTCACTTCGATCCGCAGGCCCGAATCGGTCGCGACCGTGCCTGCGGTCACGACGTCGCCCACGGAGCGGCCGACCGCACGGGACTCCCCTGTCACCATCGACTCGTCCATGTCGGCTCGGCCCTCGACGATGCGCCCGTCGGCAGGGACGCTGGACCCCGGCCTCACCACCACCACGTCGCCGACGCGGAGGTCGGCAGGCGAGACCATCACGATTCCGTCGCCGTCCACGCGCTCTGCCTGGTCGGGCAGCAGCGCCGCCAGCGAGTCGAGCGCCGACGTGGTCTGGGCGAGCGAGCGCATCTCGATCCAGTGCCCCAGCAGCATGATGACGATGAGGAGCGCCAGCTCCCACCAGAACTCGAGCTCGTGGTGCAGCAGCCCCAGACTCGCGCCCCACGAAGCCGCGAAGGCGACCGTGATGGCGAGGCCGATGAGCAGCATCATCCCGGGCTTGCGGGCGCGCAGCTCGTCGACCGCGCCGGTCAGGAAGGGCCATCCGCCCCAGAAGTACATGACGGTTCCGAGCACCGGTGAGATCCACCCCGAGAACGGAGCATCGGGGAGCGGGTAGCCGAGGAGCATGGCGAACATCCCCGAGAACCCGACGACCGGGATCGCAAGGAGCAGGTTGATCCAGAACAGGCGGCGGAAACGGGTGGAATGGTCGCCGTGACCGGCGTGGCCGGCGTGACCGGCGTGACCGCTGTGGTCGCTGTGGTCGCCGCTGTCGCCGTGTCCGGCAGGAAGCACACGCTTGGCACGGTGCTCGTGCGAAGCGGCGTGAGATCCGTGCTCGTGCTCCGAGGAAGCAGCATCCGCTGCGGCGCCACTCGTGTGGTGTTCGGGCATGGATCTCTCCTCATCGTCCAACTACTACTTCTATACCCCCACCGGGTATTAGGGACAAGTCCGGGGAACGCGCGGCTATTCCGAATCGCGCTCGTTCTGCCACGCATGGGCGAGGATCCGCCAGTGTCTGCGCGCGACGAGCGATACCCGATCGGGGTCGTGAACGGTCGGCGACAATCGAGGTGAGACCCGCCCGCGGCCCGAAGGAGCCTCTGATGATCACGATCCACCTGCGCTACGAGATCGACCCCGACAAGCTCGAGGAGTTCACGCACTACGGGCGGGAGTGGATCCGGCTCGTCAACAAGCTCGGCGGCACGCACCACGGCTACTTCATGCCGAGCGAGGGCGACAGCGACGAAGCGTTCGCGCTGTTCACCTTCCCTTCCCTCGCCGAGTACGAGGCCTACCGTTCCGCCTCGTTCGAAGATCTGGAGTGCATCGAGATGTTCCAGTTCGCGCGCGATACCGGCTGTGTCCGGCGGTACGAGCGGCGCTTCCTGACGCCGGTGTTCGAGTGAACGCCCGCGGCATCCGCTGACGGGGACATGTCGGTCCATCTCCTCGGCCGTCGCGGTGCCGCGTTGCTGGAACACGCCGCGGATGACCGCGGAATCCTGGCGGCAATCGACGAGATGTGCTCATAGCTGAGGCGAATCGTCGGCGATGAGCCGTCGTGAGTGACGCGCTCGGTCGACGATGAAGCCCAAGAGGGTGAGAGCTGCTCGGCCGAGCGCACCGTGCGGATCGAACGACGGGTCATAGGACGCCACGGTCGCCGAACCGATCCGCACGAAGTCGGATGCCAGTCCGATGACATCACGGACGTCGCCGGCCGAGAGCCCACCCGGCGCCGCGTACTGATTTGCCGGCGCGATGGAAGGGTCGAGCACGTCGAGGTCGACGTGCAGGTGGACGACATCCACCCGTTCCGCGAGAGCTCGAACAGCCGCGCGGAGTTCACCGGCATCCGAGCAGCTCGGCCCGAACACGGACAGACCGGACTCACCGAGGACCGTACGCTGAGCATCGGTGAGGTCCCGTACGCCGACGAGGACGACGTCTTCTTCAGGCAGAGGGCGAAAACCGGGGATGCGTGAGGTGGCAGCATGCCAGCAGCGACCTACCGCCATGGCGAGGCCCTGGCCATCGAGGAAGCCGGCACCGTCCTCATCGGGAGAGTTGAAGTCGCCGTGCGCGTCCATCCAGATGAGACCGACGCGCTCACAGGTAGCAGTCAGTCCCGCGAGAGCGCCCACGGTGGCGTTGCAGTTCCCCGCCAGCAGAAGTGGAAAAGCACCGCTCCGACGAGCTGTGCTCGTCGCCTCCGCGATCACACGGTGCAGTTCGAATGCTGTCGCCAATTCCGATCGCCATTCGGAGATCGGTTCGAGCTCGACCTCGAGCACGTTGTGACCGCTCTCACGCAGCACCCGAGCTGCGCCGGCAATCTGCAGCGCCCGCGGCCCGGCGCCCATCCGCTCGTCGAATCGTCCTGAGTCGTACGGCGCGACGAGGAGATGAACCGAAGCAGAGGAGGGCGCCCCGATGTCGTGGGGCGCCCTTCTTCCGCGGGACACTTCCTCTTCCACGGAGATCGACTGTTATCGCTCGTCGCCGATCTTGGAATCGGCTGCTTTCTCACCCGCGTCGGTCTTCTCGTCGAAGCGGCCTCCGGTCGCCGCATCCGCTCCTTCGCCGGCTTTGTCGATCGCGGCGTCAGATGCCTGTTCTCCCTTCTCGCCGCTGACCGCGTCCTTGGCTTTGTCGCCGAGATCTCCTAGATCCGCCATTGCTTCCCTTCCTCGCTTCCCGTGCTCACGGGCTGGTGCAAGCGTGCTCTCCGCGCGGCGCTCGGCACCCGGGGGTTGACAGGGGCCCGCCAGGCGCGACCGAGCTCATTCGCGGAGCGAGAGCTCGCCACGCTGGCGCCCGCGCCGCGCGGAGACGAATCGATCGACCGTAGGTCGGCCGCGACGGCGGGCACCTCCTGTCGTCTGCGGGACGTTGTCAAGCCCGTACCCGTCCTTTCGAGGCGGCCGGACCATGGTGCGATGAAGCACCTCTCCTTCGCGGACAAGACGATCTTCGTGGACGATGATGCCGCCGATTGCCTGGTCGAGTACACCGCGCTGCTCGGCGCCGAGCAGACGGCCGACTCCGTCCGGCTGCGTGCGATCGGGCAGGACGGCAATGAGGTCGATGTCGATTTCGTCCTGAACTCCGCTACCAACCTGGTCGCCGAGTCGACCAACTCGAGCCTTCAACCGCCAACGAACAAGGAGGCTGTCGACTACATGCGTTCCAGGATCGCAGCGATCCGCAACCCGCCTCCTATCCAGGCGTCCGATGAGCTCTACCTCGTCCAAGACGAGGACATCGCCTGACTCGCACGAACGTGATCGGCTCGGTCACCGCGAGCGCTCTTGCTCCTTCAGCGCGAAGTCGGAGATCGGATCAAGCACGATACGGGCGCCGCGAGTGATCAAGAGGTGCACATCAGCCCGCTCCCCCGGCTCGCGAACCGGAAGCCACCCACCGCCGGCAGCCAGACTCGCATTGATCTCGCGCTGCACCTGAGCGACCTCCCGCTCGGCCACGATGTACTCGCGGTCTCCGTAGGTGATCTCGATGCGATTCATTTCGCCCCCTTGAGTTCAGCGCTCAAGTTAGCCGTTCGAATACATGGCGAAGCAATGCGAGAGCAAGCCTGAGTCGATGCTGATCTCACCCTGAGTCGCCGCTTCGGAGTCCACGCGAGCGCAGCTGTCATGAGATGGCGGCGAACGTCCGACCCTCAGTTCCCGAACTGACGTGCAAGGGCTTCCCGGAGCCGGCTAGCAGCGATCTCCGCGTCTTCGCGTGAGGGTGAATGGACCCTCTCTCGGCACCGTGGTTCAGCGCCGGAACCGGCACCTTCACCTGCAGGCGCGATGCGCGTACGTTGGTGGAATCGGCGCAGCGTTCGACCCGGTCTGAGCCGTCAACGCTCGGTGATCGAGCGTGGCCGATCACTCAGTGAAGGGCTCCGAGAACAGTGAGCGACGAATCTGGTGCATGGCCCGGTGAGGAGTTGTCCACCGTGTTCGCGCGTCTGGCCGACGCGTTGGACCCCCGCCACGACGTGATCGACACCATGGATCTGCTCGTTCAGGCCGCTGTCAGACACACCGCTGCCGTAGAGGCGGGCATCGTGTTGGCCGATATGGAGGGGACGCTGCACGTGGTGGGCTCGACGAGCGAGCGCACCAGCGACGTGGAGGAGATGGAGCTCGGAATCGAGCAGGGCCCATGTCTGGACAGCTATCGGATGGGCATGGTCGTAGATACCCCGGACCTGAACGAGGCGCGGCAACGCTGGCCGGAGTTCGTCCAGATCGCTGAACAGCGTGGGTTCCGAGCGGGCTATGCCGTGCCGCTCACGTTGCGCGGACAGCACTTGGGAGCGGTGAACCTGTTCTTCGACCGTGTGCACGGCTTCACCGACCAAGACGCAGCGGTCGCACAGGCTCTGGCCCAGTTCGCGACCATCGGCATCATCCAGCGCCGAGCCCTCGCAGACCGCGCCGACCGAGCCTCACAGCTTCAACATGCTCTGGACAGCAGAGTTGTGATCGAGCAAGCCAAGGGCGCGCTCGCGTTCCAGCGGAATGTGCCCATCGACGAGGCGTTCACGCTGCTGCGCGGGCACGCTCGCAGCACCGGCACGCGGCTCCACGATGTGGCTGAGCAGATCGTCAATCAGCGCATCGACATCTGACAGGCGTCGCAAACCCGGTCGGGGCTCTTTCCCCACTGGACGTGCCATCGGTGACCACAGAGGATCGAGGCATGACTCAGGTTCCGTCACCCATCGCAGCCTTCATCGACGCCACCAACACGGGCGACTCCGACGCGTTCGTCGCCATCTTCGCCGAGGATGGCTCACTCGAGGACTGGGGTCGGATAGCGCGCGGCCGTGACGGCATCCGCGATTGGGACCGCACCGACAACATAGGCAAGCAGTCGCGCTTCGAGCTCGTCGACATCACCGAGGAAGCGCCACACGACACCTTTCTCGTACATCTGAAGGTCAGCGGGAACGGGTTCAACGGCACCAGTCCGTTCCGCTTCACGTTGCGCGGCGACCTCATCGAGAGCGTCGAGATCGTGCCCGACTGAGGTCAGTCGGAGACCACGGCAACGTCGCTGTCGATCCGCCGGCGTGGGAGCTGTCACAGTTGTGGCGTGGGCGAGAACGTCGAACTCCTGGGTCCGCATATCCGCAACTACCGAACCGAGGATGCGCCGGCAACGCTGGCGATCTTCCTCGCGGCGATCACAGAGACCGCCGCAGCTGACTACTCACCAGAACAGGTTCGGGCGTGGGCGCGGCCCGATCGCCGGAACCTGACCGAATGGGATCTGGCACGGAAGGCCCGGAACACATACGTCGCCTTGATCGTCGACGAGGTCGTCGGATTCTCTGACGTCTCTGCCACCGGCTATATCGACATGATGTTCGTCTCACCGGCTCAGGCGCGCCGCGGCGTGGCACGCACCCTGCTGATGGAGTTGGAACGACGGGCACGTGACACCGGTGTCACTCGGCTGACGGCCGATGTGAGCGTCACCGCGCGACCGTTCTTCGAGCGGTTCGGGTTTCACGTGGTCGCCGAACAGCGCCCCGTGACGGACGGAGTGCGAATGACGAACTTCCGTATGGCGAAGGCGCTCCCGCACGGGTGACCGGTGGATGAGCTTCAACGGATCGCCGAGGACCGATCGATGCGGGCTCGGCGCGACCTGGTCGGCGGCTGACCTGAGGCCGTTGCTCTGGAGGATGCCGAGACCGTCGCCGGAACGACAAAACCCCCGTTTTACCGGGGGTTTTTCGATGTAGCAGGAGCGGGGCTTGAACCCGCGACCTCACGATTATGAGGACTGACCAGGGGTTCTTTGTCGATCCAGCCTGATCAGAATGCCGCGTGATTCTGCGGATTTAGCTCCATCTCGATCTGCCGCGTAGGGGCTCGTTCTACTTCGTTCGTGGGCAAAATGTGGGCAAAATGTCTCCACTCGAGAAGTTGACTCGTGTGCAACTGACGGACGCCTATGGCAGTGGGGCCGCTGCGTTCTGTTTGAGGCGTTCGTAGGGGGTCTTGGCCGCCGAGGGCGCCGTGGGGCCGACCGTACTTGTAGTGGTCTTCCCATTGTTGGAGTCGTTCGGCGAACAGGCGGGTGTCGTAAGACCTCGCCTTCGAGGAGTCCGTAGAACTCGTCGGAGTGGATTCGGTGGGATCTTTCGACCTTGCCGTTGAGGCGTGTGGTGCGGGGTCTGATCTTGACGTGGTCGAAGCTCTTGTCGAGCAGGTGCCAGTGGAACGCCTGCCCGAATCCGGCACCGTTGTCTGTCTGGACTCGTTCGATCTGGAATGGCAGCTTGGCGAGGACGTGGTCGAGGAACTGGATCGCGGTCTTCTGGTTGTTGCGTTCGTAGGCGCGTAGCCCCCGGATGCGCGTGTATTCGTCGATCGCGGTGTATTGGTAGTACCGCTTCCTCTTGGCCGTCTGCCCCAGCGGTTCAATGAACTTCACGTCGACTTGCAGCTGGTGGCCGGGGCGTTGCTTCTCGTACCGCTTCCACCGGGTCTGCGTCCGCTTGTATCGCTGCGAGGTGGGCAGCCGGCCCAGGCCGAGCTTGTGAAGGATGCGCCACACTCCGGAGGCGCTGATGGTGATGTCGTGATACCTGGCGAGGTGCATCGAGATGTTCTGCGGCCCGAAGTGGTACTGCTGCCGCAGCCAGAGGATCTTCTCCACCACGTCCGGGACGATCTTGGTGGGCTGGTGGTGCAGGTTGCAGGAGCGGTCCTTGAGCCCCTCGAACCCCTCCGCGTCCTACCGTCGCTTGCACGCGGCATACGCCTGCCTGCTGATCCCGTAGTACCGGCACGTCGCGGCGACATTCCCGCCGACTTCCTCGGCGTGCCGCAGTACCGCCAGCTTGTGACTCGCTCGCCGATCAATCGCCCGATCTGACATGGAATCTTCCTCCCAATCGTATGATCCAACTGTCAACAACCTCCGTCAGTTCTAGACTTTCGATAGAAGTCAGGGCGGCGTTCACTCACCACCACGCGCCAACGAGGTCCCGGCGGACCGGTCCAGTTGCGCTCACCGGCTCTCACCTTCCCTTCGCCCCTGCGGTTTCATGGCCACCGTGGTGAAGGTATGAGCCTCGGTGCGGTCGGCGAAGAGTTCGCGAAGACGGTCGGCGTGCCGCCTGACTACCTGGATCTCGTGCCGCCCGCGCATGGCGGATCGCCGTGGGCGTCGCAGCTTCCGGTCGGGACGCTCGCCGCGGACAGTGTCGCGCTCGCGTCGCTCGCGGTGAACGCCGCGTCCGCGGAACGTTTCGGTGTCGATGTGGCCCCCGTCCGCGTGAACCGGAGCCGGATGGCAGCGTCTTTCGGCAGCGAGCGTGTTTTGCGGGTCAACGGCGAAGCACCGTCGGTGTGGGCGCCACTGTCCGGCTTCTGGATGGCAGCCGACGGCTGGGTGCGTACGCACGCGAACTACCCGCATCACGAAAGGGCGTTGCGGGTGTTGCTTGGCGTGGAAGGCGCTGCGGGCAAGCCTGAGGTCGCAGCGGCGATTCAGGGCTGGTCGGCGGTGGAGCTGGAGGACGCGGCCGCGCAGTTCGGTGCTGTCGTCGGCGCGGTGCGTACGGCGGATCGGTGGCGGGAGCACCCGCATGGGCGCATCGTTGACCAGGCGCCTCTCGTTCAGCGAACCAGGTTCGACGGTGCGGCCCCACGGGGATGGACGCCGGGTGACGCTCCTCTCAGTGGCGTGCGGGTGCTGGACCTCACTCGGGTCATCGCCGGCCCGATTGCGGCTCGCGATCTGGCGTTCGCCGGTGCGGAGGTGTTGCGGGTGGACTCGCCGGCGCTGGAGGAGACCGGCTGGATCCATCTGGACACCGGTCAGGGAAAGCGGTCCACGCTCCTCGACCTCCGGGAGCGGGCGGATGCTGAGACGTTCGACGCTCTCCTGTCGCGGGCCGATGTGGTGGTCACCGGGTACCGCCCCGGCTCACTGAGTCGCTTCGGGCTCGACCCGGAGTCGCTGGCGGACCGGCACCCGGGCCTGGTGACAGCGTCGGTATCGGCGTGGGGTACGACCGGCCGCTGGGCGGGACGCAGAGGGTTCGACAGCATCGTCCAGGCCGTCAGCGGTATCGCGATGACCGAAAGCGCCGACGGTTTCACTCCCGGGGCGCTTCCTGTGCAGGCGTTGGACCATTCCACGGGCCATTTCCTGGCATCCGCTATCGTCCTTGCCCTGGTGGAGCAGCGCCGAGTGGGCGGTTCCATCGACGTGCAAATGTCGCTCGCACGCACCGCCAAGGCGCTGCTGACTTCGACCGATGACGTCGAGGATGCCGCCCCTGACGTTGTCCTTCCCTTCGTCGAGCGACAGTTCACGGACGGGCGCCTGTCGTCGCTGACGTACGCTCCTCCGGTGCTGGCGTTCACCGGTGCTCCATCGGACTATCAGCGCGTGGGTGGGCGCTGGGGCGTGGACGAGGCGGAGTGGGCGAGCTGACCGGATAGGCGGGGCTGGCGCGGCTCACCTCTCGTGGCGCGTAGTCCGGTGCAGCCCGACTGCGAAAGCGGTAAGCAGGTCGCGACCCTGCTGCCAAGCACCGAGGCTTGAGGCTTCGTTGATGTGTCCGTGATCTCCGATGTCGATGTGGCCGGCGCCCCATCGCGTGGCCATCGACTGCTGGTAGTCGAGGCTGCCGTAGGGGTCCGTCGAGCTCGAGATGACCAGGGCCGGGAAGGGGAGGAATCCGTCCGGTAGTCCGCGGAAGGTGGACGCCTGCTCAGGAAAGGCGGGTGCGTCGGGGTTCGGGACGGACACCAGGAAGGCACCCGCGACCTCGCTTTCCGAGCGATTCGCCCAGTGCGCGACGAGGAGGCAACCCAGGCTGTGGGCGACGAGCACAGCACCGGGCGTGCCGGCCACTGCACGTTCGAGGGCGTCCATCCAATCGTCGAGGCGCGGAGCGTCCCAGGTCGTCGGTTGGAACCTGGCGAAGGCCAGGTCTGACGCTTCCCAGCGGGACTGCCAGTGGTCCGTGCCGGAGCTGTCGATGCCGGGGATGGTGATGAACGCGGACATCGCTCTCCTTCTGGTCAGTCTGGTGTGGCGCGTGTGGGTCCTGCCGGTCTTCACCCCCGGCAGGACCCGCGGCGCCTACCGTGCGGCGGGGGCTGCCGGACGGTAAGGCTCTTCCTGCACCGCGTGGGCGAGTACGAGCTTGAGCGCAAGCATGACAGGCAGCCATCCCCACATCTCCGGCATCGGTGAATAGGCCGAGACCATCGCAACCAGGGCGCAGAAACCGAGAGCGACAGGCCGCTCGAGGTAGAGCGGGACGGATCGAACGATGGCGGTGCCGGCGAGGATGCCGAGGTACCAGAGCGGCCCCCACCACCACAGGTGCGGCGGGTAGAAGGTGCCGACGATGATGGGGTGGATATGCAGGGAGGTGAAGATCACTGGGTGCCGGACGAGGCGCCCCAGGGCGGTCCTCTCAGTCGCGGACGGCGGCCCGAAGTGGTCGCGCTTGGCAGCGTTCAGCCCGTTGGCGACCACACCGCCGACCACGTCGAAGGCGATGATGGCAGCGACCAGGTAGAGCAGGATGTTCCAGTCGGCCTCGTTCACCCACGCCGCGAGCACGATGAAGACGGCACCAGCGATGCCCACTCCGTTGGCGAGGGATTTCTCGGCGCGGGTTGCTCCGGCGCCGAAGAGTGCGTCTGCCTTCGCGTCGGGCGCCCGCCAATCGACCCTGCCGCTCAATTTCATCGGATCCCTCCTGTGACGTCGAGGATGCTGCCGGTGACGTAGCCAGCGTCGCTGGTGGTGAGCCACTCGACGGCTGCGGCGATGTCGTCCGGTGCTCCGGCGCGGCCGAGAGGCGTGCGGGCGCCGACCTGGGCGGCACGGTCCGGGCGGCCAGCTCGCGCGTGGATGGTCGTGGTGGTGGTGCCGGGGCTGACCGCGTTCACGCGGATGCCTTGGCCGGCGACTTCTCGGGCAAGACCGACCGTGAGCGCTTCGACCCCGGCCTTCGTGGCGGCGTACCAGACGTACTCCCCCGGCGCCCCGGTGCGTGCGGCGATGGAGGACACGTTGACGATGCTGCGGTCCTCCCGCGGTGGCCGTGACTCCCACCGGGTTACGACCTCACGGCACAGCCGCAGTGTTGCGGTGAGGTTCACGTCGATGACTCGTGAGAGGGTGTCGTCGGTGGCGGTGCGGAGGGGTCCGATGGGACCTGTGATGCCGGCGTTGTTGACCAGGACAGTGAGCTCGCCGAGTTCGTCGGCGGCGTCGAAGATGCGCTGCGGGGCGTCGGTCCCAGTGATGTCACATCGCAGAGCCAGCACGTTCGCGCCGGTGTCGGCGGCGTGCGCGAGGACGTGGTCGGTGCCGGACTCGTCGGAGGTGTAGGTGAACAGCACCGCGTGACCGAGGCGGGTGAGCCGCCGCACGATGGCTTCCCCGATGCCGCGGCTGCCGCCGGTGACCACCGCCACGGTCGTTGTCATCGGCCCATCTCCTTCCGCGTGTGCTCGGCGGGAGCGAAGAGCACCAGCACATCCAGGGGCTCGACGATGTCCACGAATCGGTGCTCCTCGCCAGCCGGAACGAACAGCACGGCTCCGGGGACAGCCTGCTCATCGCCGCCCGGTGTACGGAGGGTGCCCCGCCCGGACCGGATGACGTACACCTCGTCCTCGGTGTGCGGTTGCTGCATGTCGGTTGAACCAGCGGGCAGTAGGTAGCGGCCCACGCTGAGGGCGGGAACGCGGAGCAGCTCGTCGTACCTCACCTGGGCGGAGGTGTCGTCCTCGAGGGTCAGCGCATGCATCTGTCGTGTTCCTTTCACCAGCCTCAGCCTCGTGCCGCATCGGGCCCGCTTCCAGGTCCAGCGGCAAGAACTGGACCGCGCGTGCGCTTCACCGGGACTTCGGACTGGAACGGTCTGCGTCGGCGCCGCGGACGGTCATGACCGAGCTGTCGGCGACCGCGACCAGCCGGTTCTGGTCGTCGCGGATCTCGCACCGGTAGTGAGAGATGGTGCGCCCGGCGTGCTCGGCCCAGGCTGATGCCGTCAGCGTCGCCTGCCAGATGGGGCGGAGGTAGCGGACGGTGAGTTCGATGGTCGCGAAGGATTCGCCGGTGTCGATGACGGTGGAGTGGGCGGTTCCGATGGCGGCGTCGGCGAGTTCAGCGATGGTCCCGCCATGGACGGTGCCCTGCTGATTGCCGTGCACGTCCGTGGTCACGCTCATGCGCACCGTGGCGGCCCGCTCGTCGACGGCGATGATCTGGATACCGAGCAGCTCAGAGACCGGCGTCGGATAGAGCAGCGGGTTCGTATCGTCCGGCCGCAGCTGGCCGGCGACGTGTCGCTGGAGGTAGTCGAGCACGGAGAGAGTCGTCACCAGTGCAGGACATCACCGGGGGCCCGCATGTCGCGCGGTCCACCCGCGAGCAGTGGACCCTCAAGCGCAGCGCTGAGTCATGCTGCCATGTCAGTGTGCCGGTGTCGGGGGCAGTTGAATGGGGTCGCGGAGGCTTCGGCCCATGGCGATGCGTGCGACCAGCGGAATGCCCATGAGGCCGAGCACGCTGTTGCGGATGAGAAGTTGGGCGCGGTTGCGTGGGGTGA
Organism: Microbacterium yannicii PS01; assembly: GCF_000304335.1. GTDB lineage: Bacteria > Actinomycetota > Actinomycetes > Actinomycetales > Microbacteriaceae > Microbacterium > Microbacterium yannicii_A. The sequence goes on from NZ_CAJF01000005.1 coordinate 18,182, forward strand.
ATGCGGCGCCGAGTCTGATCGCGGCGTCCTGCTTCGCGCGCGCCAGGGATGCGAGTCGGCGGTGGTATGCGGGGAACGCGCGACGGTGGTCTCCGCCGGCGTCATGCAGTTCGGTGGCGAGGATGTACGCCTCCACCATGGCCAGCGCCGACCCCTGACCGGACAGCAGCGACGGGCAGGCGGCGGCGTCACCGACGAGCGCGACGCGTCCCTGGTGCCAGGACGGCATCAAGATCTGACTCGCGCTGTCGAAGTAGAAACTCGTCGCGTCATCCAGGCTCTCGAGGATCTGGGGCACCTCCCACCCCAGGCCTCGCAGCCGGGTGCGCAGCAGCTGACGCTGCGCCTCGGCATCTCCGGTCGGGGCGTTGGCGTCATGGCGGAAGATCATCGAGAACATCGTCGCGTCGTCGCGAATCGAGAACCGGAGCACCTCCGCTCCCACCACCGTGTGGGTGATAGCGGTGAGTTCGTTCCGCGGCCGGTACCCGTTCACCTCGAACGCGGCGACCGAGATCCCCAGCTGCCGCTCGAACTGCCCCTCCGGCCCGAACGTGAGCTCACGGACTTGTGAGTGCAGGCCATCGGCGCCAACAACAACATCGAACTCGTGCTCGGCGCCACCGGCGAACTGCACCTGCACGCGGTCCCCGTCACCGTGCATCGACTGGACGGTGTCACCGAAGATCACCTCGATGTCCGTCTCGACCGCTTCCAGGATGGTCGCGGCCAGGTCAGAGCGGGCGATGCTGACGTAGCGGCCCGAGACAGCGTCCAGCGCGATACGCGGATCGAAGTGCGCGACCCGTCTGCCGGTGGCGGAGACCTCCCGCACTTCACGGACCCGGTATCCCCGTTCCATAAGCGTGGGGACGATACCCATGCGGTCGGCGACGTCGAACCCCGCACCCCAGAAGTCGATGACGTACCCGCCGCGCCGCGGGTGAGCGGACCGTTCCAGCAGTGTCGGCTCATGCCCGAAACGCTGCAACCAGTACGCGAGCGTCGGTCCGGCGATCCCCGCCCCGACAATCAGAACCCTCACGATGGTCTCCTCTCAGCCTGCAGATGGATCGACGGCTCCTCGTTCAGGTCTGCGGTGCGGGCCCGGTACGCCGAGATGACCGCAGCCATGTCCTCCGTATCGTGGCCGAGCGCAAGGGCTTCGGCGTACAGCTCTGCGCACGCATCCATCAACGTCGCCGTCGTGCGGTGCTCACGGGCGGAATCGACGACCAGGCGGGCGTTCTTCAGCACATCCGGGATCGCCGCCTGCGGAGTGAATTCGCCAGACACCAGAGCAGCCGACTTCGCGCGCGACACGAACGACGCCATTGGGCCCGCGTCGAGGATTCCTTGCAGCAGAGTGGCGTCAAGCCCGTGTGTCTCGGCGAAGTGGAATGATTCGGCCAGGCCGGTGACGACGGTGATGAGGAACGTGTTGACGGCGAGCTTCATCTGCATCGCCTGCGGCGGCGTCCCGCACCTGACGACGTTCGCACATACCGGCTGGAGGAGCGGTTCGACCTCATCGAGCACCGCGTCCTCCCCGGCGAGCATCCCGATGAGGTTGCCGCTCAGCGCCGGCTGCCGCGACCCGGACACCGGAGCCTCCACGAACCATCCCCCGGCCGCGGCCACGCGAGCGGCCAGGGCCTCGGAGTAGCCGGGTGTCACCGTGCTCATCTGCACCAGCGTGGTGTCCGCCAGGTCCACGTCGTGAAGGATGTCGTCGATGGCGTGCTCGTCGGTGACCATCAGGAACACCGTCCGGCACGCAGCGAAGACATCGGCCGCGGATGACGCAACCGCAGCGCCGGCCTCCGCGAGGGGGGCGGCCGCGGCGGCCGTCCGGTTCCACACCAGCAGCGGATGCTCGGTGAGCAGACGGGACGCGACGGCTGAGCCCATCAGCCCGAGGCCGATGAAGCCAATGGGTGCGGTCATTGTGGTCTCCGAGTGTCGTAGTCGTCGCGGTGCGGACGCGGGCCGGGGTCGTCGCGCAGGACTACCCGCAGGGTCCACACCATTTCGATGACCAGGATGACGCCGACCACCAGCAGGAACCAGATCTCGCCCATCGCACGTGCGCCTTCCGCCGTCCACTTTCTGCCAATGTCCGAGCAAACCTCGAACAGACGGTGATTGGCGCGGTCCACTCGCAGATGCTGGACTCATGGCAACCGGACCACGAATGTCAGCACGCGCGCTGCTGTCGATGACCGGCGACCTGGGCGCAGAACCGGTCGCCTACACCGAGCTCGCCGGACGCATCCGCGTCCTCATCGCCGACGGCCGCGTCGCCGTCGGCACACGACTCCCCTCCGAACGGGAACTCGCCGTCCTCGCCGGACGCAGCCGCACCACCATCGTCGCCACCTATCAGGCGCTCCGCGACAGCGGCCACCTCGTCAGCAGGCAAGGATCCGGCAGCCGCGCGACCCTCCCCCACCTCGCGGACATCTCCAAACGGCCAGGCCGTGCCGTCAACTTCGCAGGGTCCGTGCCGCCACCGGTGGACGGGCTACGCGAACTGATCGCCGAGACGACCACCGACCTTCCCGACATCACCACGTTCCCCGGGTTCGACCTGCTCGGCAACGACGCCCTCCGCGAAGCCATCGCCGACCGCTACACACAGCGCGGGCCCCCTACTTCGCCGGACCAGATCATCGTCACCACCGGCGGCCAGCACGCCATCGCCCTCACAGCACAGACCCTCATCCAACGCACCGACACCGCGCTCGTGGAATCCCCCACCTACCCGCACGCGTACGAAGCGTTCCAACGGGCCGGGGCGCGAATGATCGCGAGCCCCGTCACCACCGACGGATGGGACATCCCCCATCTGGTCGCCACCATCCAACAGTCCCGGCCCGTCCTCGCCTACCTCATCCCCGACTTCCACAACCCCACCGGCGCATCGATGCACCCCGAAGACCGCGCCCGTGTCGTGCACGCTGCCCGCACCGCTGGAACCACCCTCGTCATCGACGAAGCCCCCGCGGACTTGAACATCGACCGACCCTGGGACGACGGACCATTCGCCCGTCACGCCACCCGCGACGCGACCTGGAACGGGTCCGGCATCATCACCCTCGGCTCACTGTCCAAGAGCATCTGGAGCGGACTGCGAATCGGCTGGATCCGCGCCGACGAAGCAGTCATCCGCCGCCTCGTTCAAGCCCGGCCCGCCGGTGACCTCGGCACCCCACCCATCGAACAGCTCATCGGCGAACGAGTCGTCCGCCGCCTCGACGAACTCGTCATCGGCCGGCGACGTTTCCTTCACGAACACCGCACGGTACTCACCGAATCGCTCAACCGCCGCCTGCCGCAATGGACGACCCCATGGCCGGACGGCGGCCTATCCATGTGGGTGCAGCTCGACCACCCCGGAAGCAGCGCACTGACCTCGATCTGCCGGGCGCGAGGCATGTCGCTCATCGCCGGACCGAAGTTCTCCATAGACGGGTCACTCGAACGGTTCCTGCGGCTGCCGTTCACATCGCCTATCGCCGACCTCGACGCCGGTGTCGAACTCCTCGCCGACGCCTGGGCACATCTCGACGCCAACGCCCGCACTGCGCACGAGCGGCTGCCAGCGTCAGCCATCTGAGCAGTGGCGGGTCGTTGCTGATCGAGGCGACTGGCGACTGTGTCGCTTGCTTCTCTTCTGGCAGGTGTTGAGTAGATCGTCTAGCGGTGGGTAGCGGCGGTCGAGGACCGGTGCCTTTGAGCGGGTTTCGGCCCGTCCGGCACGCGGTAGGCGCCGGGCCGGGTGCGCTCGTCGCGAGGCCTGTCGATGGTCATCCGGCACACCCACGCCTTGATTGCCGCGCCTAGGCGCCCGGTCACTGCGATGGGCCTGGGTGAATCGTCGGGACGGGCAAGCTGAATGTAGCCGTCGTGTCGACCAATGCTGATGGAAGGCCCTAGGAGACCTATGGAGATCGGCTGCGCCACCTCGTGACGAAGGCGAGCGAGGAGCGTGTCGGCGGCTGCCCCACCGAGCGGCAGCGCAGTCCGCGCCCCCATTGGCAGATGTGCGCTAACCGCGTCAGGGGCTCTCACCGCGTCGCCAGCACCTAGGATCCTCGGTTCGGTGATGCAGGCGAGGGTCTCGTCCACGAGGAGCCGGCCCGTCTGATCTACGGGCAGTCCGCTGCGTGCGGCGAGATCGGGGACCTCAAATCCAGCAGCCCAGACGACGAGGTCGAACGGCAGCCGAGTACCCCCGACTGTCTTCACCCCGTGCGGTGTCACTTCCGCGACGTGCACCCCCTCTTCAACGACTACCCCCAGTCGTTGCAAGCGTCGGCGGATTGAGCGGCGTGCCGCCACACGCATTCCCGCGACCAGCTCCTGTCCAGCAAGGAGGGTGACCCGAGCGCTCTGGTGTGCTTCGGCGAGTTCGGCCGCGGTTTCTACTCCCGCCGGTCCTCCGCCGACGACGCAGACCCTGCGGACCTGCTTCGCGGCGAACCGACGTGCGATATCGCTCGCACCGTCGATGTCGCCGATGGGCACGGCGTACCGGGCCGCTCCCGGCACCTGAGAGGCGCTGCGGGAGCCGACGGCATACACCAACCAGTCATACGCAAGGAGGTGTTCAGCCGCGGCGGTGTCGACAAGCACGATCTGTCGCGCGGTGTCGATGCTCGTAGCCCGGCCGATGACTACTGTCACTTCGGCGTGGATCATCGACCTCAGCTCGAGGGCGGCATCCGCAATTCCTGCGGCGTGCTCGTGCAGGCGGATGCGGTGCACGAAGCGGTCCGTTGGGTTGATGATTGTGACGCGCACTCGTGCCCGTTCCTCGCTGGTCAGCGAGCCGAGGAGCCGGTTGGATGCCATCATTCCGGCGTACCCGCCGCCGACGATCACCACCGAGACGAGGTCGTCGCGGTCGGAGAGTAAGTAGCGTGTCATGGCCGTCCCGTCGCTGTAGCTGTAGCTGTGGACACCGGTGCCGCGTTGCGCTCTTGCTCGGTGAGCCGCCAGTAGTAGCCGGACGGGTCTAGGACGCGGAAGTCGTTGAGTCCCCAGGGTCGTGCGGTGATGTCCTCATCCACCGGCCAGCCAGAGGCGAGGACTCGCGCGTGCGCCTGCGCAAGGTCATCGACTTCCAGGACGAGCTCAACCCCGGTGGGCGGGCGCCGGGCGGAGTTGTCGCGGGGCGGTCGGCGGGCTGCCCCGACGCGCGCGTCGCCGAGACGCATTGTCACGTAGGTCGCGGCCTCGTCACGCTCATCGCGCTCTAGAGCAAACCCCAGGACGGCGGTGTAGAAATTCACCGTCTGGTCGAGGTCGTCCGGGAAGATCTCAATACGCAGAATGCTCATGCGAACTCCTTCGTTGATAACGACGGAGACGGTGGCGCTGGCGTGGAGTCGGCGCCACCGTCTCGGTTCAGAACTGGGCGATGAAGCTGCCGATGACCCGGTCGATGGCGGCGAGGTCTGCTTCGGTGTTTGCCTGCACGGCAACGGTGATGGTGTAGCTGCCATCTTTCGCGGTTGCTGCGAGGAAAAGGTAGGCCGCTCCCACGCCGCCGCATTGCTCGTAAACCGTGTACGTGCCGGTGTGAACACCGTCATCGAACGCGGCGGGCGGTTCGGGTGTGCAGTTCTGAGCCAGGAACTCGTCGGCGCGCTGGAGAAGCACGTCAGGGGTCACCTTTGCGCTGGCGTCGGGGGAAGCCGCGACCCACACCCCTGGTGTGTTCCAACCGTCTTCGAATCCGGCCATGTCGGGTGATGCGATCACGCTCGCCCAGGTGCCGTCGTCATTGGTGTAGCCGGCGCCGTCGAGCTGATTCCAGGCCGCCGGCACTTCGACCTGGATGCTGCCGGAGTCGTCGGTGATGCTGACGAAGTCGCCTTCGGCGACTTCGCTCGAGCCCCCGCTGTCGTCCTCGCCGCCCGCGTTGCCGAGAACCTGGACGGCTTCGAGCTCGTCTCCGTTGAACTGGCCGCGGTAGTAGATGCCGTCCGCCGGACGATAGACGTCGACGTCGAGGGTGGCGTCCTGTCCGTGGGTGCGCAGGACGTCGCAGTAGTCGGCGAGGGTGCCGTCTTGGGCGAGCGTCACTCCCTGCAGCTTGGTCAGCAGGTCGCCAGGTTCGATCCCCGCTTTGTCGGCGGGCGAACCGGACTGCACCGAGCTGACCCAGATGCCGAGTCCTTGTCCGTTCTCGTCGGCGATGGCTTGAGCATTGATACCCAGGCTGAGGACGCTCTTGCCGTCGATGAGGTCGTCAAGAACGGCGGTGACTTCGTCCCGGTGAATGGCGAGGTTTGTGTCGTGAACGTCGTTTCCGGCGTAGTTGACACCGACGAGCCGGCCCTTGTCGTCGATGAGTGGGCCGCCGGAGTCTCCGCCGCGAATGCGAGCATCGTGCTCGATGACGCTGTCCAGCGACGCCCATGGCGTCTCCCCGGGCGTGGATGCCTTGGAGACGATGCCCCGGGTCATGGTGAACGTGGGATCGCCGAGGGGGAAACCTGCGGCGTAGACATCGGTGGCGGTCTTGATCTCTCCCTCGCGCCAATCGAAGAACGGGAAGGCGTCGCCCGGAAGCTGGATGACTGCGAGGTCCAGGCATTCCGATGAACCGAGGATCTTGGCGTTGTAGGTCCTGCTTGTGTCACCGCCGAGCCAGACGTCGAGCGTTCCGGCGCCGACCACCACATGGTTATTGGTGACCGCGATGCCGTCGCGCGAGATCAGAAAGCCTGAGCCGCGGCCGGCGACCTCATACCCGCCCTCTTCGGGTGAGACAAACGAGCCGACAGCTTCGATCTGAATGGTGGCGGACTGGACATCCTCGAAGCCGACAGGCTTCGACGTCACGGACGATGTTGTCGGGGCGGCGCAAGCGGCCATCGTGACGCCGGCAAGAACGAGCGCGCTGGCGGCCAAGGCGGGGCGGCGCACGCGCCGCTGGTATTCGGTGGAGGTCATGATGCGACCGTAGAAACGGGCGCTTGCTAGGGCCTTGCCCGCTCCGGGCGCTGAGCTTTCACCGCCCTTGCACCCGCGCCACCGCCTACTCGCCGCTGCCTGAACGGGATCCCTCACTGAGGGCGGCAGTCAGCGACGGGTGCAAGTGCACCGTTCCGAGGGCGACTGTGGCTTGCTGCGCGCCGGCCTGAAGGCTTGTTGTGATGTCTGCGCCGTGCAGAGTCGCGTCGAGGAAACCTGCCATGAATGCATCTCCCGCACCGTTGGTGTCCACGACGCGGGTGGATACCGCGTCGGCGGTGTAGCGCCTGCCCGCAGCGTCCAAAGCGAGGGCGCCGCGCGCGCCTAGAGTGCAGACAGCAACTCGCGGCCCCCGGGTGAGGCAGCTGCTGAGAAGACCCCAGGGATCCGCCGTTCGGTCGGCGTTCATGAAGACGACGTCTGCAGCTCTGAGGAACGGCTCGTGGTACGCGGAGGCGCCGTCGTAGTCGTGGAGGTCCACCCAGACCTCAGCAGCCCACCTGGCGCGGTGGCGTCGCTGAAGGAGTGTTCCACACATGTCGCTGAGGTCGAGGATGGCGATGTCGGCACCTTCAAGAGCTTGCTCGACTGCGGCGAGGGCTTCTTCTGTGGTGGCGGAAGGGGTGTCGACGTAGATGGAGAGTCGTTCCCCGGTGGGCGTCATGAGGTTGACGTGGCGTTCCGTGCGGGCAGATGGGTGCGGGCGGAGTCTCACGCCTGCACCTGTGAGCGCGTCGTAGATCTGGTGTGCGTCGGCATCTGTACCGAGCAGCGCGTGAAGTTCGAGCGAGGCGCCGCGTTCGGCGAGGTGGAGCGCCTTGCCGGCTGAGGTGCCGCCGACTGTGTGAATGGAGCGGCGCGCGAACTCCATGTGCGGGGTCGGGTCGGGAAGGTGGTCAAGCTCGATGAGGTGATTCCATGAGGCGGGGCCGACCACGACGATACGAGGCGCCTGGTGTTCGTTCGATTCCAAGTTGTGGCCTTCGTTGTCCCTCACGGAGCGTGCCGATGAGGGTGTCATTCGTTTGAACGATGTCAGTAATCTCGCACAGAGACGGTGTGCGGTGCACCGGGGAATGCACCGCACACCGTCGGGTATCCGAGGTGCGGCTGCCTCAGATGGCTTCCCCGTGGAGCGGGTAGGGGAAGCGGCCAGCGGGATCGTGCTTGCGGCGAACCTCGAGCAGTCGAGCGGCAACTTCGGGCGACCAGGAGGTGACCTTGTCGCCCGGCATGTTGGCGCGGCCGAAGAAGTTCACCTGCGTTCCACCGGTTGCCCACGGCTCCATCCCGGCGAACAGCCCACCGATCACCTGCGGGATGAGGGAATGCAGCAGTTCCGGCACGGGCGCGCCGACCACGTGCAGGCTGTAGGCCGCGTCGCGTCCGCCGACGGCGTTCGGCGGCTCGGGCATGCGCGAGAGGGCACCGCCGAGGCGACGTACCTCAACCGCGGCAAGCGGGACTTCAACGGTCGGACCGGACGCCGTCAAGAGGGCATCGGCGGCTGCGGTGTCGAACTCGTCGAGAAGGATGCCCCCTTCCATGACCCGCATCGGGTCAACCGGGTCGGCGTGGACGCGGCCGATCTCGGCGTAGGGCATCTCTCCGACCCCGTCGATGAGCGGGCGCGCGACCTCGCGAATCGGCGTCATCAGCGCCTCGGCGTCTTCAGCCGCGCCGACGTACCCGATCCGCACCGCGCACACGAATCGCCCGCGGAGCGGCTCAGGCAGTTCTGGGAGGGGCGGAAGCCGCAGCATCGCGACAGAAGTCGTCATCTCGTCGGGGAGGTCTCGTGACCACTCAGCGAATGTGCGCAGCACGGCCGGGGTGTCCTCGCCGGCGTAAAACAGCGCGCCGCCGTAGATGGTGGCGAGCGGGAACAGGTCGATTTCGACCTCCACCACGACTCCGAAACCGCCCTTACCGCCGCGCAACGCCCAGAACAGGTCCTGGTTGAATTCCGCGTCAGCTCGGACCAAGCCGCCGTCGGCTGTGACGACACTGATGGAGCGGACGTGGTCCGCCGCGAACCCGAAGGTGCGGCCGACGGGCCCGATACCGCCGCCGAGCAAGTAGCCGACGACGCCGACGTGCGGGGCAGAACCGCACAGCGCGGCAAGGCCGCGCGGCGCGGCCGCGGACAGCACGTCGGTCCACGTGGCCCCGGCTCCCACACGGGCGGTCCGCGTTTCGGCGTCGACGGACACGAAGGCGAGCTGGTCAGTGGCGATGGCGATTCCGTCGGTGATCGGGGCTTGTGCGCCGTGTCCCTTGCCGAGCACCCGCACGGGAAGGTTGTGGCGGTTCGCGAAGGTCACGGTTGTGACAACCTCTGCGACGGTGTGGGGCACCGCCACGATTTCTGGGGTGTGACTGATGTCGCGGTTGAAGCCGAGCAGCGCCGGCTGATACTCCGGATCGCCGGCTGCGTACGCGTTCGCGACGCCGGCGGCTCGGAGCTCGACGACGAGCGCGACATCCAGATTGGTCGACATAGGTTCCTCCAGTGGGATCGACGGATGACTCATTTGTCCCCCGGTCACCTGTCGCCAACCTTGCACCGCGACGCCGGCTACCTTGCGCCCAAGTTAGCGAGGTTCTTGCGGCAGCGACCGTAGAAAGGCGATGAGCACCGCGCGGACGTCGAGGTGAAGGTGAGGCGACGACGCGTGCACTGTTCGGGAGAAGGTCATAGCGTCAGTGAGCAGCATGATGTCTCGGCCGTGCTCAGGACTGACGGTCAATCCGAAGCGTCGCATCAGACTCGGAGCTTCGGCGTACGCGTTCGCAAGGAGCGGTGAGTCCGATGAGAGGACTCCGCTGAGAGGGTCCGCGGCAAGAAAGTCCATGACCAGCGCGTACCGTGCCCGCATGTCATCGGGACGTGCGAGGAGAGCTTGGACGAAGTCCGTCATCATGCTCGCAAGTTGCTCGATTCGCTCATCTGCGCTGTCCGCCGGTTGAGCGTCGGCCAGTGAACGGAAATAGCGATGCAGGTCGGCAAGGCTGCGTTCCGCCAGCCGTGACGCAATCAACTCCAGCAGTGCCAGCCGCGTGGATGCGTAGTAGGACGTCGATCCCTGCGGGAGTGCGGCTTCCCGGTCAACGGCGCGGTGGGTCAGGCCCCGCAGGCCATCGCGCGCGATGACCCGGACGGCGGCGTCGGCGAGCGCCTGGGGGCGGGTGGCGACGGATTCCTGTGACTCTTGCATCCCGGTGACTCTACAGGTGTATAGTCGGCGCATAAACCCTCTACATCTGTAGTGAACGGAGTGCTTGATGCGTGTCGCGGTAGTCGGAGCTGGAATAGGAGGCCTGTGCACAGCCATCGGGCTCCAACGTGCCGGCGCAGAAGTGGTCGTCCTCGAGCGCGCGCCGGAGCTCAAGTCGGTCGGCTCCGGGCTGTCGGTGTTCCCGAACGGAATCGCCGCCCTAGACGCGCTCGGTCTTGGGCAGCAGTTCCGCGACATCACCGCGGCGGATGCGGCGCGTTTGGACGCCGGGCAACGCCGTCCCGATGGTTCATGGCTGGCTCGCCTGCCGCACGACGCCGTCAGCGGATTGCGAGTCGTGCACCGGGCCGAGCTGCACGAAATGCTTGTTGCCGGCTTGCAGCCCGCTACGTTGCACCTCGGAACGACCGTCTCCGCAATCAGCATTGACGGGAAGACCGTCGAGTCCCTCAGCGCTAACGGTGCGGGAACCGCTGAGGCGTTCGATGTCGTTGTCGCCGCCGACGGCATCAACAGCGCCATCCGCCGCTCATGGCCAGGTGACCCCGGTCTGCGATACTCCGGGTACTCCAGCTGGCGGGGGGTCACCTCCCGGCCGGTGGATCTGCTAGGCGCAGCCGGGGAGACGTGGGGCCGTGGCCTGCGCTTCGGGATGGCTCCCCTGCGTGATGGGCGGGTGTACTGGTTCGCTGTGGCCACGATGCCGGCCGATGAAAAGGTCAACGACGAGTACGCCCGGGTCCGCGAGCTCTTCGGCGGCTGGCATGCTCCCATTCCGGCGCTGCTGGACGCCACCGATCCGGCCGTCGTGTTCCGTCTTCCCATCAACGACCTCGCCAATCCGCTCTCGACATTCCGCCGGGGCCGGTGCGTTCTTCTCGGCGACGCGGCGCACGCGATGACCCCTGACTTGGGGCAAGGCGCGAACCAGGCGATGGAAGACGCGGCGACTCTCACCGCCCTTCTGCAGCCGTTCGCCGCCCAGACGGCGCCGACTGCCGACGGGGTGGAGACCGCTCTCGCAACGTACGATCAGCTACGCCGTGCGCGCACGCAACCTATCGCGCGCCGGGCCCGCACCCTCGGCGCGCTGGCCCACGTTCCGTCGCGAACAGGCGTCGCTTTTCGGAACGCTTTGATGCGGCTCACGCCGGCCTCGGCACTCGGCAAGCAGGCCAAAGCGGTGCAGACATGGGCGCCGCCTTCCGCCGGCATGAATCCGACCGTCACTTCCAGCCCACGGTGAATACCGCAGCAGACACCGCCCCCGCCTCCGTCAGGACGGCGTGGATTCGTCTGCTCGGCAACATGCAGGCCGAAGCCGCCGACCTACCACCGGTCGCGCCTCAGCCTGGTCGCGTGGCCGCACTCCTCGCGCTTCTGGCGTTGGAGCCCGGACGCGTGGTCTCGGCGGAACGCCTGATGGATCAACTCTGGGACGACAATCCCCCGCAATCGGGGGTCGCCGCCCTCTATGTGTACATCTCCCGACTCCGCCGACAACTAGACGCAATCCACATCTCGGTAGCGACCCGCGCGCCCGGCTACGTTCTTGAGGTCGCTCCCGACGCGGTCGACACGGTCCTCTTCGCCGAAGCGGTCACCGCCGCCGAGGTGGCCCTCGATGAGGGTGATCTCGCCACCGCGGAACGGCAGCTGCGCTCCGCACGCGAGATATGGCGCGGCGATCCTTTCCAAGGCGTGTCGGCCTGCACGGACCTGATGCTCGAGTCGCAACGACTGCTGCGCGTTCGAGACCGCATGTCCGAGCTTGACGCACGTCTCCTCCTTGCCGCGGGGCAGGCGCGAGCGGCAGCGGACTTGGCTCGCACACTCACCGAACGCGATCCGCTCAGTGAAGCTCACTGGGTACTTCGCATCCAGGCCGAGCACGACTCCGGCAACACCGCCGTCGCCCTCGCGCTCTACGAGGAAGTTAGAGAGCTTCTCGCTGACGCTTTGGGCATCGACCCCGGCTCCCGCCTGCGCGCATTGCACGCCCAGCTCCTGCGTGAGGATGCCACACACATCGAAGCAGTTCCCCCTGCAGCCCTGCACGGGCCCGCACCGGAGCACGTCGGCATCGGCAGGGTGACGCACCTGCGTGAGATTGACACCTTCCTGCGCGCTGCCGGTGACCGCCGCGGTGGCGTACTTGTCCTGGAAGGCCACGCCGGTGTCGGGAAGACGTATCTCGCTGAACGGGCGGTGGACATCGCCGAGCGTGCCGGTTTCGCTACGACGTGGACGCGGACGGTGGAAGGCATGGGCACGCCACCGTTGTGGCCCTGGCAGCGCATCCTCGCCTCTCTTCCGGACGCGACTGACCCGACCGGCGCTCACGAACTCGCCGAACTCCAATTGACGCTCGGCGCGTCGTCGGATGCGGACGAAGCCCGCTTCCGATTGTCAGAGGCGCTCGTCTCCCGCGTCCTGACCGCAGCTCGTCAGCGCCCGCTCCTGCTCGTCTTCGACGATGTGCAGTGGGCGGATGCGGCGACTCTCCACGCCATCGGCATGCTGGCATCCGTCGTCCGTTCCTCCGCATGCCTCGTCGTGCTGACCGTTCGCCAGCCCGTGGCGCACCGTCCGGCTCTCGCATCGACCCTGGCGTCCTTGCAGCGTGAGACCACCACTCACCGGCTTCACGTCGCAGAGTTCACGGTGGCAGAGATCACGGCCGAGTTGCAACGCACAGCAGAGCTCACAGACGACGAGGCTTCGGAAGCTGCCGCGCAGCTGCAGGAGCGCACGGGAGGCAACGCCTTCTTTCTCACCGAGCTCCTTGCTGACAGCAGCTCTGACGCGCTCCCCGCCACCGTCGCGGACCTTGTCGAAGAACGACTTGCGCCACTCCCCTCATCGCTTCGCCAACTCGTGGACATCGCCGCCATCGCCGGTCTTGAGATCGATACCCCACTCCTCGCAACCGCCCTCGGACTCACCCCTGACGACGTGCTATCCCAGGCCGACGAGGTGTGCGCTGTCGGGCTGTGGCGGCAGGATGCCACCGGTTACGCCTTTGCTCACAGCCTCGCCCGAGACGCCGTCCTGGCGTCCATCCCCCGCGCCACCGCCGCCGACGCGCATCGGCTCCTCGCCGACGCGCTCGAACAAAGACACGTCGCCGACCTCGACCCCGTTCTCGAAGCCCTCGCCTACCACCGCTTCCGGGCGGCGGCGGGCATGAGCGACGAGCAGGCGTACCTGGTGTGCACCGCCGCCGCTGACCGCGCCGCGCGCAGTCTTGCCTTCGACCAGGCCGCCACCTTCCGCGAACGAGCGCTGTCGTCGACCCCTGCTGGTGACTTGCAACCGCGGCGCCGAGCCGAGACACTGCTGTCCCTCACCGCCGAGCGCCGTGCCGCAGGCGACGTCGTGGCCGCCGCCTCATCGCTCCGCCAAGCCATCCGCGCCGCCCAGCAACTGGGCGACGCGGGGTTCACGGTGAGGGTGCTCGCGCTGCTCGGCGAGGTCACCCTGTGGAACTGGCGGCAGTACGGGGAAGTGGACACCGACACCATCGCGGTGCTCGACGACCTCCTCTCTCACGCGTCGCTCACGGACGCCGAACGCACAGACCTGTCGGTTGCATTGGCGATGGAGCTGTACTACGCCGACGAACCCGTACGATCTCGCGCCGCCATGCTCACCGGCGCCGCGGTCGCCACCGCCTCAACGGGCACCGACGACGTGCGACGTTCCCGCGCATACAGCGCGAGCGTGTTCTCCGTATGGCGGCCGAACAGCGAACAGGCACGCCTGACAGTCCTGAATGACTGGCTGAGCGGCACATCCACCGCCGGCACAATGCACGGCGAAGTGGTCGCCCGGCTCCATCGGGCCAGCATCCACCTGGTACACGGCGACATTGACGCGTGGAGCGTTGACATCGAACGGGCTGGCGACCTGCTAACGCGGGCAGGTCGAGCAGAGTACGCCGCGCAGTACACGGCGCAGCTGGCCGGCGCCGCCCTACAGGCCGGACGCCTCGACGAAGCCCGCGATCTCATCGCCCGCACCGACGCAACCATGCGCCGCACCAGCATGTGGGGTGGATCGTGGGTCACCTGGATACAGCGGCTGACCCTTGCCCGCGTCCAAGGAAACGTTGCAGACATCGCAGACGAACTCCTCGCCGCCGCAGCCCCGGACGGACAACGATCCCTCCGCTCGGCGGCCGTGCTCGCCCTCGCAGAGGCCGGCCGCCTCGACGAGGCACGTGCGATGCAAGGGCGCTGGAACCTACGTCTTATGCCGCGGACGAGCACATGGTCGACCGACTTCGATGTCGCGCAGGCCGCTGAGGTCGCCGTTCACCTCGGAACGCCGCTGCTTAGCGACGCGTACGACCACCTCGCCCGCTCCACGTCACCACTGCTCATGGCCGGCACCGGGATCGCCATCCTCGGACCCCGCGACGAGCTGCTCGCCCGGATCGCGGTCCGTCTCGGACGACACGACGACGCGCGTGCGCACCACGCCCAGGCCCGTCTGCTGACCGACGACATCCGCTCGGCGCTCGGAGCACCCCCGGCCTGGCCACTCACACCCGTCGCCTGAATCGCCCGAGCCGACGCCCCGTGGTCAGCGACCACGGGGCCTCTTCGCACGTCTGTCCGCGCAGAAGCCTTGGGGAGTGCGAGATGACCCCGGAGCTCACGAGCTCCGGGGCCATCTCACTGTCACTCAGCTCGACGCCGCCGCCATATCAGCAGCATCGTTCCCAGCAGAGTGGCAACCAGTCCCGTTACCCAGCCGATTCCGAGAGCCTGCCCCGTCGCAGCGAGGTCGCGCCGTTCGTGCGACTCGGCTCCGGCATCCAGACCACTCTCACCATCCGGCCGCGCCGGCGGGGTCGGGTCCGTCGGGTCCGTGGGGTCGGTCGGGTCCGTGGGGTCGGTCGGGTCCGTGGGATCGGTCGGGTCCGTGGGATCGGTCGGGTCCGTGGGATCGGTCGGGTCCGTGGGATCGGTCGGGTCCGTGGGGTCTGTCGGGTCCGTGGGATCCGTCGGATCGGTCGGGTCCGTGGGATCGGTCGGGTCCGTGGGATCGGTCGGGTCCGTGGGATCCGTCGGATCGGTGGGGTCCTTCTCTACCCAGCGGAGGAAGTTGAGCTCGCGGAGATTCGCCCGGTCCGGGGCCCACGGGCTCCAGAAGTGCACGTCACCGGGCACCAGCGTGTTGGCATAGGAGGCGAACAGCACGTCGGTCCCATCATCGGACACCGCTGTCAGCGCCCCGGCTGGCCACGGCGACGCACCAATGTCGCACGAGGAGTTGTCGCACGACCCGTCGAACACCACTCGACCAGGATCTCCGTCGCGATCCACGTCGATCCGTTCAAGCGCTCCGGTCGATACGTTGAGGCGATACAAGCCGGCGTGATCGGCGTCTTCGAAGAAACCGAGCATGACGACGTACCGGCCGTCGCCGCTGAGTCTTGCCTGAACGGCCGGCGTATCGCCAATGGCATCAGGGTCGGTGCCGTCGCTGACCTCGGTCACGTCCCCAGTCTGAAGTTCGACGAGATACACGTCGTTCTTGAGATCCGTGTCGCCAGCGTTCGCGCCAAGGTCGCCCAGCGCGCGGACCAGCACGAAGCTGCCGTCGTCGGAGACGTCGAGAAGTTCGACGCCGACTGGAAACAGCTTCTTCGAATCCTCGCCACCGATCTTCCAGTCCGACCAGGTGAGCACACCAACCTCAGGCCCATCGACACGCACGATGCGCGAACCGTTCCCGCTGATCCGCGGAGCCGACGCCCCGGCCAGCGGCACACTCTGCTGCGCCCCGCTCTCAAGATCGTGCACGGTGACCCCAGGGCCAGTCGACAATGCAGAAACTAACCAGTGCGCATCGTCGCTGACCGTAGCCTGCTGAACATCCGCGTACCCGTCGAGAAGCCTCGTTGTCCCGTCCTCGAGGTCGAGCAGGGTGGAGCCGATTACGGCCAGCGGGTGCTGCGGCGACATGTGCACGTCGAAGTAGAGCACGTCCTCCGCCACCTCGAACCGGCGAACCGTGCCCGTCTCGGTGTCTTCAATCTCGACCGCGCCGCGGGCAGGCTCCTGGTCCGGCACGTCGTAATCCTCGGCGCCAATCAACAGGTACCGGCCACTGGCGGCGGACACAGATGGTGCTCTGCCGATCTCATCGGCGAACGCGACATGCGGGCTGCCTGCGGCATTGCGTTCGAGATCGATGGCGCCCACCGCTTGGTGCGGAGCGACCTGCACGGTCATCTCTTCTTCGGCGGTCACGCCGAATCGGTCGGTGACTCGTACTCGCGCGGTGTATTCACCCGGTGAGTCGTATCGGTAGACGAAGTGGTCATTCCGCTCCCATGAGGACACTGCTGGCAACAGTGGACGTTCGAGCACACGGTCCCACTGCCCATCCGCGTCCGCATCCAGCTCGTAGCGGACGATGCCTTGCTCGGGGTCGAGCGCGAGCACGTCAAAGCGTGTGTCGTAGCCTGCCTCGGGGCGGCCCGGAGTGAGCAGTCCCCGCACGACGGGCGCGGAGTTGGCCACCACGGTCACTCGCGCTACCAGTTCCGCCGGCTCGTGGTACGCGTCTCCCGGAAAGTGCACTAGCAGCTCGTGCACTCCCGGCTGCAGACCAGTCCCCAGATCCACCGGAAGCGTGTACCTGCCGTCGTCCCGGACGACAGCAGAACGTGCGCCCTGCCATGTCGCCTCGATACCGGAGTCGTCGCCCGCGCTCAAGATGCCCGCCGGTCCGCGTAGCACCACCGGCAGCCCGGTGACCGCACCCTGACCAACGGTGGGGTGTTCCTCCACGACAACTTCTCCCCGGACCACACGGACGGTGACCGTGGCGGGCTCGGAGACGTTCTCACCGTCGTCGGCGACATAGTCGAACACGACGTCGCCCACGAAGTTGTGGGACGGGCGAACACGGAGCATGTCGCCCGAGATCACCACATCAGCGTTCGCCGGTTGCTCCACCACGGAGTAGGTCAGCGCGTCACCGTTGGGATCAACACCCCGCAACCGCGCAGTCACATCCGTGGCGTAGGGCGTGTGCAACTCCACGTCGGGGACAGAAGGGGTGTCCCCTCCCGGCCCCTCGCCTTCGGGTCCAACATGCGCGGCCGCCAGACCGAGAACGCGGATGTTTCCTACTGCGACCGTCACTTCTGAGCCCGCGTATCCGGTCGCCAGTCGATCTAGGCCCGCGCTGTAGACCTGGTCCGCGGGGGTGTCATCCCCGGCGGTGCCGTCGTCTCGGAGCGTCGTGGACACCGTCGCACCTCGCGCGTCGACCGTCCGGGAGGCCAAGGTGGTGGGCAACTGCGAGCCATCGACTCGACCGGTAAGTCGCATGCCGCCATGGTCGTCGGTGGCGGTGAGGTCGGCTTCGACCGTCGTCACAAGCCCGTCCGCCCACACGGCCAAGACGATGGTTTGCGGCTCGGCGGCGCTGTTCTTGAAGCGGATCGTCCAATTCCCCTGGGCAGGATTGGCGATCTCGACGCTGCGGTCGAGCACGACGCCTGAGGTCCCTTCGGGCACGTCGACGGGAGAGCCGGAGCTGGGACCAATGTTCGCCGTGACCTCCCCGGGCGCAGACACAGTGAGCCCGATGCCGCTTGTCCCGCGCGGGACAGTGACCGCATATGTCGCATCGCCCGGAGCCACCGTCAGCGACCGAAGCTCCAGAAGCTGCGGGGAGCCCGGCTGCGTGAAGATATCGGTGAACCAGCCGGTCGCGCCGTTGATCAATACGCGGGCCGTCTGAGCGACAGCGTCCAGCGGAGACAGCGAGGAACCTGCCGTCAGCCGAGGAAGGAGGAAGTCGTGGGTGATTTCCTCGTCGCCGAGCATCTCCTCCAAGCGCACGCCATACGTCGCGACGTCGCCGTATCCGGACAGGACGGAGCTCGTGGTGCTGAACCCATCGCCGGGTTCGTCGGCGAAGCAGGTGGTTTCCTCGCTGTCGCCGGCTGCCACCGACACCGTGACCCCATGGGTACGGGTGACACGCTCGTTGAAAGCCGCCATCACGTCGCTGCGATATTCCAGGTGTGCGTCATCCAGGAACAAGTCCGCGCATGCGGCGCCCGCGTTCGGGGTCCCCAGCATGATGAGACGCTCGACCGTGCGGGCGTTCTCGTCGACGTACTGATCTACGAACAGGCGGGCAGCGATTCCACCGGTGGAATGCGCGACGATATCCACACGCGCGGCGTTGGTCAGCGCGCGGACCTCCGCGACGGAGGCCGCGATCTGCTCCGCGGCGGCATCGACGTAACCGGCCGGTCCCGCTGTCACGTCGGTGGCAGTGGTTTCGATGTGCCAGTCCTCGCGTTTCGCGTGGAGCTGCTCGGTGAGCGCGGCCCACCCGTCTCCGGTCCCCCATCCGCCTACGGCGATCACGGGGCGCGGTTCGACGGTCACCTGACCGGTGAGTGCTTGCACGGGTCCGTCGTCGGCGACCAGCGCCATCCGGATATCGAACGCCTCCGTGGGAGATCCGCCAGCCCACGCCAGGCCGGTTGTGTCCCACTCCCAGGTTTCGTCGCGTCGTTCGCCGGGGCGGAGCGTGAACGGCTCGCTCTCATGGCGCAGCTCCCCGTTGATGAAGAACTGTGCACGAAGCCCTTCGGCCGGGTCCCGGTGCGCATCGTCATTGTTGACCGCGGTCGCAGTGAGCCGGACTGTGCTGCCATCGACGGTGCGGTCCACGACCAGGATGCGATCATCTTCAGGCCCGTCGACGCGCTGTTCGTCCATGCGTCCGCCCAGTTCAAGACGGGGCGGCTGTGGCGCCTGTCCGTACGGGTAGAGCAGCACGTGCGTGTAGTCGTCGTAGTCGAGGTTGCCGAGGGAGGCGACGATGACCCGGTCGTCGGTGATGGCGGCCGTGCTGGTGTAAGCCCCCCAACCGCTGCCCGCAAGATCGCCGACCTCGTCGAGGATCGAGTAGACGCCTTCCCGCCACACCCACGCTCGGTCCAGAAGTGTCGGCCCGACCGCAACGTTCCCGACGACATCGCCCCGGACATTCACGCCGGTCGGCGTACCCTCGCCAAGCAGGACGGCACCGCCGTCCGCCGTCCAACTCCACGCACGCGGCGAAACCCCGGGATCGTCCGTCATACCGACGACCCGACCGTCCTCCCCTAGCGCAGTGGCGACCACACGCGTACCCGTGATGTCCGCCGGGAGAGTGATGGCGACCGGCTCACCGGCGGCCGGGTGGTACCAGCTGCGGGCGTTACCCGCGATGTCGACGTAGACGAGGTCTCCGCGGTCGTTGACATCCGTGACGACGCCCGGGGCGTCGAAGAAGAGCGGCTTTTCACCGGGGCTCGGCCACACGACGTTCTGCACGTTGCCTCCGCCTTCGGGCGTGAACTGCCCGAACACGCGGCCGTCGTCGTCCATACCGATGATGCTGACGTCACCGTTCTCGGGTGTTGACATGGACTCCCACAGGGTTCCCGTTTCGGTCCAGCACCACATCGGGTTTCCCTTGTCGTCGCGGCATGTGCCGACCAGCAGGTCGTCGGTCGCCGCCGCGACGGACTCTGCCCCGCCGAGTTCGGTTTGCCGGCCTGTGTCGAGAGAGATGCGGTACGCCTGACCCTGGACGGTGGTGTACGCGTCGTCGTTGGTGAGGACGCCGACGCGGGCGCGGCCGATGCCGGGAAGCATGCGCGTCACCCACTCGGGCATCTGCTCGTTTTCAAGGACTGTGACCTCGGCCACGTCATTGCCGAGCGTCAGCCCTGCGGCACCGGTCAGACGCACCTGGAAGCCCAGGTCTCCTCCCTTGAGTTCATCGTCGAGGATCTTCACCTCGATGAACTTCTCGGTGTCGCCCGGTTCGAAGGTGACGGCGCCGTCTGCGGCGACATAGTCCTGGCCGGCCAGTGCGGTGCCATCCTCGGTCTGCCATCCCACTTCCGCGGCTTCATTAGGCGCGCCGCTCAAGGTGACGGGTATGCGGACGGTACCACCGTCCTCGGCTACGGAGATGGCCTCGGGAACGCTGGCACACAGCCGCAGCAGCACCTTGAGGAAGGTGGGGTGCTGTTCGAACTGCGAGCACCCATCGAGGGCGTCAAACTCGCCGCTCAGCGCCGTCGCACGGACGATGTCGTACTCGCCAGGGATCGACGCGTCAGCGTCGGGCTGCAGGTCGAGGCTCCCGCCGAGTGACGCGGTGCCGGTGACGGTCAACGCGTCCTGCTGGAGCTCGCCGAGCCGTATACGCAACGCCGCGTCAGGTGATTGCCGGTAGTCGCCGTCGACCGTGAGTGTGTCATAGGCGTCCGCCGTTCCCGGTTCCACGGTTCCGCTGTTCTCGAGGAGGCCGAATACCGCACCGGATCCGGTCAGCGTCGCGCCCGGTGCGACGGCGACGACCCCAGAGCTGGCGTCGATGCCGGCACGCGTCGCGATCTGGGTGCGTCCTGCGAGCACGTCGACGCGGGACGCGAATACATCAGCGGTGTCGCGCACATCGAGCAAGCTGTTGGTCGTCAGGTCGGTGGCGAGGAATTGTGCGTCGTCATGGAGGATCAGGTCCCCGGCAAGTGCGGTTGTGCCGGTGCTGGTCCAGCCCCACAGGTCCATCCTTCCGCCGGCGTCGACTTCCAGGCGGCCCTCGGTGCCGATGGTGGTCGCTGCGCTGCCCTCCACCTCGCCGCCGGCGATGATGCGGGTGCCACCGGCCCCGGAGATTGAGCCGTTGAGGGTGGCGGCTCCGTCAAGTCGCAGGGTCGCGTTGTTCGTCAGGGTCACTAGCGCCTCGGGCACCAGCTCGACGGCTGCGTCCACATCCAAGGTGGCGCCGTCGATGGTGACGATGTTGTCCAAGGCCAATCGGCCACCGCCGCTGATGATGATCTCCGCGCCACCGTCAAGGATTCCACCGGCGATGTTCAATTGCGCGTCGTCGATGAGAGCGACGTCCGGGTGAGTGTTCGGAAGATTGAGCACGCTGGCTGCGTTCACCACCACTCCGGCTGCGATGGTGGAGGCGCCGGTGTCTAGTCGGAGACGCCCGATGGTGGTGTTCGTTGCAAGCTCACCTCCGCCCCAGGTGAGCTGGTCGACGACGGTGAAGTCGGCTGGGCCGGTGATGGCGCCGCCGAAGACCACTGCCCGCTCAGAGGTGGTGGGGACGTTGAGACGCAACGCGCCGCTGCTGACGAGCATGCCAAGATGAGCGGCCTCCTCTGTCTCGACGACGGCCTCACCGCCGACGAGGAGTGCTCCGAGATCGAGTGTCCCGAGAACTAGGACACGGCCGCCCTCGAGTGCTTCGACGTCTCCGTCACCTGTCAGCGAGCTGGGCTGTCCCCACCCGACGCGTGTGCTGACGTGGACATCATTGCTCTCGTCCACCGTCCACTCGCCCCAAAGGTTGGCGCCCCCGGCGACTTCGAGGCGGCTTTCTGTCCCGCCGACGTTCGTGCTCGACGTCGGTTCCGTGATCAGGAAGCTGCTGATGTTCGCGATGGAGCTTTGGACGGTGAATGTGTCGACGACGACGAGCGTGCCACCGTACACGGCAGCGTCGCTCGTCTGGGTGATGTGGAGCTCCTGCACGGTTAGTGCGACGCCGTCACCGATCCCGAGGCGAGGTGTCACGCCCCGGTCGTAGAGGTCGGTGAGGTGGACGGCCCGGATGGTTGACGGGCCGCCCAGTGCGAGATTTCCTTCGACGGCGACGGCTGCGTCGGCGACCATGCGCCCTGCCTCCGCGGTCACGCCGCTCGGCACCAAGATCTCGCCACCCAGCGCGCAGACCGTCTGGTCTCCGGTAGGCACAGCCGCCGGGGTCCAGTTCGTTGCGACGTCCCAGCGTCCGCCGGCTCCACCTGACCAGGTGACATCACACAGGGGCGGTTCCTCCGACGTCTGGAGTTCCGCCGCCGTCGTCAGCTCCTCGGGGAGCTGTGCAAGATCTTGTTCGAGTTCGTCCGCCCACTCGGGGTTCGGCGTGCTCTGGCTGGCCGGCGCGGCAGTGGTTTCCTCGGCGCTGTGGGCTGCGGGGACGGTGAAGCCGGCGACGAGGGTGGCGGTGAGGAGCGCGGCTGCAACGGCGCGCAGGCGCGAAGAGTGTCGGAAGGTCATCTCGGGTTTCAGGGTCAGCGGGTGATGGCGGGTTGCTGCAGGGCGGGGAGGAGGTGCTCGAACAAGCCGACCTCTTCGACGTTGTGTTTGACCCAGGCACGTTCCATGCCGGGAACGAAGACCCGGGAGCGGAGGTAGGTGTTGATGGGAAGGGCGAGGGCGGAGCGGGCGCCGACATCCATCACGGAGGTGTAGTGGGTGGCGTTCTCGGCCCGCGACCAGGTGTGCTCAAGCTGGAAGAACATGACCCCGGCGATACGCAGTACAAGGCGGATACCGGTGAGGTCAAGCTTTTCCACACGGTCGACAGAGTCGATGTAGAAGCGCTCGTCGCGCCCCATCGCCTCGACGATGCGGAAGCGCGCGCCCTCCCCGGCGCCGCCGCCGGGTGCGGAACGGACGAGTTCCCAATGGATGTGGTCTAGAGGGTGCCACGCTCGGTAGCGCGGCACGGTCTGCCCGGCGTAGAGCATGGTCTCGCCGATGTGGGAGAACCAGTCCAAGAGCATCTCAGGCGTGACGCCTTGCAGCGGCTCGTGGTCAATGGTGATCCGGAGCCGGCGGTGCGGAAACTCCTGGACGGAAACCCGATCCTCGCGCACAGTGCGAAGCGGGTACTCCATGCGCAGCGGTTGAGGCAGTGGGAGCCGGGACATGGTGTGACCTCTCGTTCGGCGGGTGTGCGGGTCAGTTTCATCGTCGAGCAGCGTTCTTTCACGGGCCTTTCGCGACCCTGATCCGCCCGACGCAACGTGCAAGTCAGCGGGATCCGTTGCTGCGATACCAGTCCGCGGTCGCACGGACCGACTTCTCGTACGGAGTCGGGTTCGCCCCGAAGCGGGAAGTGAAGTCGGAGGCGTCAATGGTGAAGGGCTGCTCGAACTGATAGATCATTTCTGCGCCCTCTCGCGCCAGCGGCCAGACCAGCCCGAGGGCCCTTCCAGTGCGGCTCGAGATGCGACTGATGTGCACGCGACGGCCGTGCCTGTCGGCAGCGAGCTGCACGAGGCTGCGGGCTGTCGTTGGCGGCGGCGTGGGAATCATCCACGCCCGCCCGGACGCGTCCTGTGCTGTGGCCAGCGTGATGAGACCCCGCGCAAAGTCGTCGATGAACATCGGCGTGATGGGAAGGTCAGGGTTGCCGATATAGACGGCGCGTCTGCCACGGGCGGCCGCGCCGATGAATCCTGCGTTCAGGAGCGACCCGACGTGAGGGCCGAACAACTCCGGGGCCCGGCCGATAACGACGTGAGCGTCGCCACGATGGTGCGCGGTGAGGAGCATCTCGCCCAGCCATGCCCGCAGGACGCCCTTGTTGCTCACCGGGTTCTCCGGCGTGCGCTCCGAGATCGGACCGGTGACCTTGCCATACATCCATGTGTCGTCGGCGAACACAACGCGTGCGTCATTCCCGCCGGCGGCCTCCACGATGGCCCGCGTCATTCGAGGGAAGTCGCTACGCCAGTTCTCGAACGTCGGCATCGCGCAGTGGTAGACAACGGCCGCTCCATGCACAGCACGCTTCACACTCGCCGGGTCCAGCGCGTCCGCGGCGACGGACGTGACGTTGACCGGCACGTCCCGTATTGCGCGCCGGCTCACCGCACGGACCGGGACGCCACGCGCGCTGAGTTCACGGACGATGACGCGTCCCGTCGCGCCCGTCGCACCAATGACGACGTGGGTGCCTTGAGACATAGCGAACTTCCCCTCGAGTCTTCTCGGTCCTGAGCCGAGCCAAGGTCAGTCTTCGACCATCGCCTTGCATGTCGCTTTCGCGATTGCGTACTCGACGTCCGTCAAGAGCGGGCGAGGCTGCCCGCTGGCCGACTTGCCGCAAGGCTGATGCAAGGAGGTAAAGCGACGATGGCGGCGATCATGATGCTCACGCGTCACGGAAAGGATCGAGATGCGCAAGATGCCCGCCGCAAGACAGCTTCCGCCGCTGGGCGCGAAGCGAAGGATCGACGACGCGCACATAACTTTCGAGACGACACCTGATGGGCGCCGGCAGGTGACTGTTCTGCATCCGCTGCTCCACAGGATTTCTCCCGCAATGCTGACCTGGTGGTTCGCGAACATTGAGGGCGGCATGGGCTACCGCGACCAACAGGTCGACCGCTACCAGGAATGGCACCCCGAAGACCACCTCCTCTGGCGTGTGGTCAAACCCAGTCGAGACGGCGGATACGGTGTCGGGGCACGCATCCAAGTCGTGGAGGCGTTCGGTGGTAACCCGAGCTATTACTTCGGTCTGACGTGGGATGTGCTGCGATACGACAGCACCGGAACGACGCGTGCAGCGCGAGTCCTTGGGATGACCATCGCAGAACGGCAAGACGACTGGTGGTCAGAGGGCAAGAACCTTCGCTGCCGGAGCGTCCTCAGGGTCGGGGCCCCGGAAATGCTCGGGCGCCTCTTGAACCCACTGGTCCACCGGCTCCTGATCCCGCACGGGGCTGAGTTGGCTTGGGCGCGGCACAGCGTCGAAGAGATGGGGTTCCTCGAGTGGCTCATCGTCGGTCTCTACGTGGCAGAACACGACTCCGCTGGCTGAGGAGACGGGTTCGCTCCAGATCCGGAAATCTCACGGACGCCACACGTAGAGAACATCCGGTTCATTCTCTTCGTTGTCACCATCGGTCTCGCGAACCGCGACGAATCCATGGCCCTCGTAGAAGGCGCGCGCTCGGTGATTGCGCTGGAACGTCCACAGCTGCAGCGGCCCCGGCGCCGCGCCCTGCGCTTCCCTCAGCAAGTGAGAACCGATACCTCGCCCCTGGGCCGCGGGCGCGATGTAGAGCTGATCGACCCAGCCATCACTGACGGCGAGGACGCCGACGACTCGCGACGATTTCCCGTCTTCCGCGGCCACCTTCACCACATGATCACGGAGAAGGATGTTCGCCGCCCACCATTCGTCCTCCGTGAGCGTATGAGGCTTCGCAAGCCACGGCATCGCCTCCGCTTTCGCGCGTCGTATCAAGCGTGCAATCGCAGCGGAGTCGGCGGGCTCTGCCGGCCGGACTCTAACTGCTGCTACCCCAGGGCCTCCTTTCCGACGCACGGCGGGCGAATCGGTGTCGTTGTCGAACGCCTCAGCATCGCGCACGGCTCATCCACTTCTTCTCGTAGTCGCCGTCTTGTCCGGCGAAAGGCGGGGGCAAGCATGCCGTAAGGGCACCGTGTCGTACTGGCAACGCCAGAAAGTATCGTCGCCAGAAGGAGAGGCAAGCATGACTCACGACAACCCAGATGCTCCGCTGCCGAGGCCCTCGGACAGGAATCGTACGCCTAGAACGACCGTCATACGATGCCGCGCTGGAGCACACCTGTCGCGCCAACCCACGTGTCCAGCGGGCTCCCAGGACAGTAGTAAGCCATGACCGTGTGGATCTGCCAGACGTGCGCCATCGAGCATGCCGACACGGAGCAACCGCCCGTTATCTGCGAGATCTGCGTCGATGACAGACAGTGGGTCCCGGTGGCGGGGCAACAGTGGACCCATCGCGAGCAGCTACGCCAGCTCGGCTACCGTACGCGCATTGACGAACTCGAGCCAGGCCTGCATGGCATCACTGTGAGCCCGAAACTCGGCATCGGACAGCGCGGCCTCCTCCTATGCACGGAGGGAGGAAATTTGCTGTTCGACCCGCCCGGGTACATCGACCAGGAAGCCATTGACGTGGTCCGAGATCTGGGCGGTGTGGCGGTCATCGCCTCCAGCCACCCTCACCTCACCGGGGCCTCAATCCAATGGAGCCACGCGTTCGGCGGCGTCGACGTTCTGGTCGCGGACGCCGATCGGGAATGGGTGCGTCGCCCCGATCCCGTCATTCGTTTCTGGCGTGACGAGACCGAACTGTTGCCGGGTGTGCGAATTGTGCAATGCGGTGGTCACTTTCCGGGTAGCAGTGTGGTCGACTGGCAGGGCGGTGCCGACGGGCGCGGGGTACTGCTCACTGGCGACACACTGATGGTGAACCCAGACCACAAGACAATCGCCGTCATGTGGAGTTTCGTCAATCGTGTGCCACTGTCCCAGACGGCGATCCGGGGAATACAGTTTGCTATCCAGCCGCTCCAATACGACCGCATCTACGACGGGTGGGACGCGCTTGGCACCGGTGCACGGTCAAGAGTTACGGCGTCGCTCGAACGCTACCTAGCCGTGGAAACCGCGCGTCAGGTGCCCCCGGTCGCCGTGCCCACGCCGTCTTGCTGAGCGTTCTGTCTCGCGATCCGACAGGAGGCGGCGCAAGACCGATATCCGCCGAGCGCTCTCGTCGGCGGTTGCTTACGACGAGGACGCACGCCCGCTGTATCTCCGAGCAGCCAGCTTTATGGAGATGGTGCACTGGCGCGCTGTCCGTTCGTGTCTCACCGGAATGGCCCGAGACTGGCCGACTGGGTGGGTCCGTATCCCTGGGGTTGACTGGCGCGGTCCCGTGCGGCGCGCCGCAGTTCGGCTTCAACAGCATGCACGGAGTCGTTGATGGTGATTTCGGTGGTGCCGCGGAGCATGGTCGCGGCGAGCCGTTCTCGTGCGTTGGTGTCGGTTCGGGCGATGACGATGGCGTGGTTGTGGTGTCGTCCGCGGGTGAGGCCGACGTAGAGGCCGGCGGCGTCGACGTCGGGGCCGACGATGGCGGCGTCGGTGGTCTCGCCTTGGACGCCGTGAACCGTGGAGGCGTAGGCGAGTTGCAGATGCTCGAGCGTGTAGTCGCGGCTGACTCGGCGGCGGACGCCGCTGTCGGTTGGGGAGACGAGGTCGATCGCGTCTGCGGTGATGCGGGTCACGGTCCATTGCGCACGGTTTTCGACACCGGTGCGGGGATCGTTGCGCCGTGTTTGGACGGCGTCGCCGACGAGGATGCGCTGCTCCCCCATTCCGACCGCGAGTGTTGTCGGGTCCAGTTCGCCGACATCGATGCGTCTCTGCTGAATGTCGGCGTTGACGGTATCCACCTCACTGTTAGTCCCGCACACCAACGCCACCCGCTTCCCGCGGGCGTGCCAGTTGAAGAACTCCTCGACCAGTGCCGCCCGAGCCTCGTCCGGGCTGTCCACGCGGCGCACGTGACCGCGCTCGGCGAGCATGCCGGCGATCTGCAGCGCGTGATCGCGATCGCGGGGGTTCCGGAGCTGCAGGGTGAGCTGCGCATACTCCGGGTCTCGGAACCGGCGGACGGTGTCCAGCTCAACGGTGGCGGTGGCGTGCCGGATCGCGGCCGCCATCGCACCGGGGTGACCCACCGGCAGCGCTTGGTGAGTGTCGCCGACCATCGCCACACCGACACCCGTCTCCACGGCGAGTTCAGTGAGAGCGTCCGCGGCCTGCAGATCGACCATCCCGGCCTCATCCACAACGATGCGATCGCCGTGGGTGAGTGGGAACTGCGTCGGGCCGTGGTAAGTGGCTCCTGTCGCCGGGTCGATCTTTCCCGGCGCGAGCCGGCTCCACGTGATGGCGCCGGCGGCGTCGGTGGACCAGCGGTAGCCGTGGTCGGCAAGCAGCGCATGCAGACTTGACGCGTCCGCGCCGGTTTCGCGGGCCGCGACCGACGCGGCCTTGCGAGTCGGCGCCACCACAAGCATCTGTCGGCGCTGCCGGTGCAGTGCGATGAAAGCTGCGCGCAGCATCGTCGTCTTCCCCGCACCGGCGGGCCCGGACACGGCCACCAGTCCGTGGGTTCCTGCGATCGCTCCGGCTGCGGCCAGCTGCGAGCCATCCATCTTTGCGGCATCGTCGAGGGATGTTGTAACCTGTCGTATCTCGTCGGGGAGCAGCGACCGGCCGGCGGTGGCGAGGGCGTCGAAGCGTCCGGCGAGCCGGATCTTCAGGCGCATCGTCTCGGTCGCCATGAACGCCTTCACATGCGCCGGAACCGCCGTATCGGGGATGAGCCGCACCGCACGGGCACGGGCGACACGATCAACCTCCACAATCAGCCGCTCAAGCTCAGCCCTCGTGGCGACGACACCAGTGCGCGAGACCGCGCGAATAGCGCCGGCACGCAGGTCAAACAGGCTGAACCGGCCGCTCGAGGACGTCGACCGGCGATCCGCATCGACCACGGCCGCACCCGCCAGCATTTCAAGGTCCAGGTCACGAATCGCGACGGGCCGGAGCTCACGGGGCCCTCGACGTTGAGATAGGCGGGAGTCGATGGCAGCGAGCTCGTCCCGAACCGTCGCCTCCCACGTCTGCTCGTCCAGAGCTGCGGGCTTGTTCGGACGCGCCACCGCCCACGCCCGTCGATCGATCTGCGCGAGCACCTCAACACTCGGAGACGCCCCACCGTGCGCCGCCGTCCACTCCGAGATCAACGTCTTCCGATTGGCTTCGATCTGCGCAGAGCGTCGCGAGAGCGGCCCGACTGCGGCGGCGAGCTCCGCGATCTCCCCGTCCGGATCGATGGTGTAGCCGTAGCGGGCAAGAGCGGCAATCCACTGCGGGTCGGAGCGAGCAGCCAGCTCCCCCTCCGCGTTGACGACGGTGTGGAACTTCATCGCCACCCGGGAGTCGACGTTCGTCCACTTCCCATCAACGCCTTGCACTTTGATGTTCAACCACAGGTGACGGTGCGCGTGCGGGTCCAGCGCGCGGGACCGCCGGTGCTGCAGCTCGACCACCTCAAGCCGCGCGATGGACTCGCGGATCCGACCGCCGTGGCCGCGGCGGGCATTCAGCTTCTGCTGCCACAGCAGCAGAATTCGGTCCCGCAACCGGTCCTGCAACGCCTCGAACTCCACCGCCAACTCCGGATGCAACAGCGCCGCAACGCTGTACGACTTGGGGTGATTCAGCGTGCCATCCAACAGCAAATCCGCATCCGGCCGCAGCCGCGATGTGCCCCGCTCCTCCCCCGTCACCGGATCATTCCCGGCCAACCACACCCGCAGCGCAGTCGCCGACAACTCATCCGTACTGATCGATCCGCCCTCGACGACGTACCGAGACACCGAAGAATCGGCCGCACCGCTGTAGCTCTCGAGCGCCTGGGCGCCGGTGGAACGCGAGAGGTGAGCGTCGCACGACCCCTCGAGCGCGTACGCCACCGCGTGCCGAAGGCCGCGCGAATCGACTCCCCGCTTCCACCGCTCGAGCCCACCTCGCATACGCGTCAGAGTACGCCGGATTCTGCGTAACGTCTAGCGCATTTCACATCGGTGCCTGCGTGCATTGCGGTTTCTCTTGCTCTCGCTGCCGCGTCTTCCATGCGCGGTCTTTGGCGGCGGCGCGTTTGTGGCACGTTGGCGTGCAAGTTCATCGGGCGGGCTAATCGGGCGTTCTGAGCGATCGGACGGACGAAGTCCGATCGCACGAACAATTCGCGCGACCGGGGACCCCCTACCGGGACGGCTAGAGCGTTGGGATCAAAGCCGATACGAGCGCCGAGACGAGCCGCGGCAGCGCGGTCGGATCTGAGGACGCGTGCGCTGGGTCGAGCTGTCCGAGGGAGAGGCCGAGGCAGTCGGGGTCCTGCAGGAGTTCGGCGAGGGCACGCTCGAGAACTGCGATCGTGGGTCCGCTGTTGCGCCCATTGACGTTCTCTTCTATCGGGGCATCGAGGAAATCGAGAACATCGACGTCGAGATGCACGACAAACGGCCCGCCGGCGAGCTCGCCCCGTGCGCGCCGCGCGGCCTTGTGTGGGTCGTCGCAGAGCTCCGCTTGGTCGACGATCGCGAGACCGAGCGCTTCGGCCCGATCGCGCTCCCACTGGGTCGTCTCCCTCGTCGGGTCAGCTCCCAGGTAGACGAGATCCGACGGATGCAGCAGCGGTCGGTCGCCAGACGCTCCTGCCAGCTCTGGGGCAGCGCCTTCCAGACACAGCGCATGACCCATCCCCATCCAGCTGAGCGACCCCTCGGTGGTGGAGTGCGGTGTGTTGAGGTCCAGGTGCCGGTCGATGTAGACGAGACGTGGACGCTCACCTCGGCGCCTCATCGCCGCGCACAGGCCCACTGCGACCATGCAACTGCCACCGAGCACGAGCAGCCGCTCGCCTTCCGTCAGCAGCTCAGCCGCAGACGCGGACAGCTCGCGCATTGATTCCGCTTCATCACCCAGGTTCTGCGCGAACGGACTGTCCTGGTCAGGCTTCCACAACCGCGTCGTGAGGTCGCCGGCATCAACGACGTCCGCACCCGCAGAAAGCAGCGATTCGACGAGCCCCGCGTCTCGTAGGGCTCCGGGCGCTCGCTCAACGCCGACGCAGTACGCGCCGGCACTGCTCGGCACTCCCAACACAGTCACCTTCATGAGACTTCCCTCCAACGGGTCTGCGAACCGAACTCCTTCACACTCACGGGCCGGACCCTCGTCCCGCAACCGGGCTCAGTTTGTTGCGAGCACGGCCGCCGGCCCCCGCGTTGCGCCAGGAGCATCACGCACACCTCAACTCGTCGTGGAACGCGCATGAGTCCTTGCGGGAGCCGCTGACTCCACCGCCGTCTCTAGCGGTGATGCGGTTGCCTCCAGAACTGACCGGAAAGGGATCGAGGCGCGCTGACGAACCGCCGGGATGGCCGCCCTTGCTAGAGCGGCCAGGCGTGAGTCTTGGGCCGGTCGGCCCGCGCGCGACTCATCTCCGCGGCGCGCTTCCTCAGCGCATCGTTGTAGCGGATGTGCTCGGCGTCGGTGAGATTTCGCGACTGCAACGTGAGCTGGAGCTTGGCGAGCGTGGTGCGCCACGAATCGGTCATGTCAGTCCTCGCGGGGTCGGTTGTGCCGACACTATCGAGAGCCTCTGACATCGCCGACTCCTGGACGCGGTCGCTGGGCGAGCAAGCGGACCGCCTGTCGGACCCGCCAAACGAGCATTGCCCGTTTGCGGATCGACTTTCGGGCATTTGCCTGGTCACCACTGGTGTGGTCGGCTGGAGTCATGCCGCGTGCGCTAAGCGAATCCGACAGGTCCGACAGAGTTCCGGCTTGGTTGGAGCCGCCGAGCGACGAGGTGCCGGCCGTGTTGCCGATAACGAAGGTTGTCGCCTCGACCTCGAACATTGCTGTCGCATTAGTCGGCGCACACGTCTACAGCACCGGCGTTGAACTACAGATCGAGTTGCGTGCGCGCCGGCTCGGTGAGGACGACGCCGGGTGGGAGCGAATGCAAGATATCTTCTTCGGCCGAGCAGGCACGCCAAGCGCCCCGGGCGGCGAAGCGGCACTGATGTTCGCGGTAGCGCTCGACAACGGCGAAGAGGCCACGGCGAGCTCGCCGTTTCGTTCCCGCCAACCCCAGGCGAGCCGCCCCAGGGTCTCTCGGTGATGACTACCCGTCCTGGGGGTGGTGGTGGCCCATTCTTGATGTCATCCAGCCCGGGGCTTTGGCTATGGCGACTGCCCGAAGCGAGGAAGCTCGAGCTGATTGTTCGATGGCCCGCTGCGGCCATCACCGAAGCGCGGGCTGAAATCGATGTGAGCGAGGTAGCCGCGCTTTCGCTGAAGGCGCGCGCACTCTGGGGGTAACGCCGGACGAAATCTTGAAGCTAGCTGCCCCCGGTAGGCCACAGCTGCCACCGCCACTCGGTGAAGCACTCGCTTGTCTGTCCCGCCACGCTTGCCCCGACGTCGTTGCACCAGCTCACCTGACGCAAGCCAACCACAACGATGATCGCCGCGATCGCGACAGCCGCGAGGACAACGATGATCCACGTGCGCGCGCGCTTCGACATCTGCGAACCCTATCGGTGGCCCTTGCTGGCGAGACCGGGCGGCCGCCCGGCTGACGATCGATCTCCGCCCGTCAGACCTAGGAGGACTCACTCTGGGTTCGGCCGCTTTGAAGGCGCGCGCGACGAAGCCTGATCAAAGCAGTCAGTGTCACCGCCAAGACGGCCGCCATCATCGTGGACAGCAGGATCGCCGTAGGCACCCCGACCGCGGGCGCGTACGTGCACGGTGCACTGCCCCAGTGCTCGAGACATCCATCGTCTGTCGCCCAAACGAGCAGGATGATCAACACTGCTGCACCCGTCACCGACCACAACCAAAGACGCACCGGTTCACCCTATTGTCAGCGCTGATGCAGCACGCATACGGATCCCTACCGCTCAGTTCGGAGGGTCGGATCGCGCCGGGGTATGCAGACAGTCGCAAGGCTGACGACGGTGGTGCCGGTCTTGTGGTTGACCTTGGCCATCCTCCCCGGCGGATCGGCGCGGACCCGGACCCGCTCGCCTTGATATTGGTTCCTATTGGACCCTTCTATTTGGTCCGATTGCAGCGTTCCTGCTCGTCGTGTAACCCCGGCTGCCCCCTCGATTGGCACAAGTCATCGCTCCAGCCCTGACTCGGGGGAGCGGCTCGTGATGGGATGGTCAAGCAAGGCTGAGGAAGCCCACAAGAGCAGTCACGACGGACAGCACAGCGAGCGCGAGAGGGGCGCGGTAGTCCTCCTGGCGACGAACATGAACCGCGACTGCTGCGGCCATGAGGGCGGCGAGCCCCAGCGCCGCAATGGGGGCAAGAATTGACGCTACTTCCGTCAGGCGGGGGACGACAAGCCCAACGGCGCCGACGATTTCGACGGCGCCAATCGACTTGACCTGCGAGCCTGAGAACTCCTCCACATATTTCATCCCCGTGGAGGCGAGGGCCGCCTTCGGCCTGGCGATCTTTGTTGAACCGGATGCGATGAAGATCAGTGCAAGCACCGCGGCGAGGATCCAGTATGCGATCAGCAAGACATCCTTCAATCTTCTCTGGACGGCCCGGAGGGGCCTCGCTCAGAAAGACCGCATAGGTCCACGCGATGTGAGGTGAAACGGTGATCTGAACTTCAGGAACTCAAGGGTGCGCACCATCGACAGTGCAGCCGGCGTTTGATCGCCGGATGAAGGGTTATGGACAAGTGACCGCGCTGCTGAGTCAGTTCCAGAGGGTGAGCTTTTGCGGGTTCATCATCATGCGGACGTCCGTGACGAGACCGTTAAGCACATCCAATGTCACCACGCCAAAGATCCGGCCGCGTTCCCACATCGCAAAGCCCATACCGTCCGGCGTCTCGTGCTCGAGAATCGTCGCCTCTGGATGCTTTTGCAGGGTGCCGAGGAGGAAACGTGCGACGCGGTCGTTACCGAGGACGGGCTTTCGCGCGGCTGAGACGATCCCGCCCCCGTCGGAACGAAGCACCACCTGCGGATCGAGAACATGAATGAGGCCCTCGATGTCACCGGCGCGCGCGGCAGCGGCAAAAGCTTTCACCACTTCGTCGTGCTCGGAACGAGAAGCGCGTCGAGTCCTGCTCTGCTGAACGCGGCGGCGCGCGGAGGTCGCAAGCTGGCGGCAGGCGGCGGACGTGCGCCCCACGGTCTCAGCGATCTCGTCGAAAGGGATGGCGAAGACGTCGTGCAGCACGAAAGCCACACGTTCGGCAGGCGTCATCGACTCAAGAACCACCAGCAACGCGGTGCTGACAGATTCGTCGAGGGTGATGCGATCTAATGGATCTGACAAGGTCTCTGTGGGCGCGCTAAACGCCTGGCTCGGCACGGGCTCGGGCAGCCACGGTCCCACGTACGTCTCCCGGCGATGATGCGCTGACGCGAGGATGTTCAGGCAGACCCTACTCGCAGCCCGAGTCAGCCATGCACGCGGCACGAGGATGGCATCTCGTTCAGAATCGCTCATCCGGTACCAGCGTACGTACGTCTCCTGAACCGCATCCTCGGCGTCGGCAACGGTGCCCAGCATGCGAAACGCTAGCGATATGAGGTGCTGGCGCTCGCCGAGTACCTCATCCTGCGGACTTTCGTGTGAAGCGATCGTCATGGCTGACCTCTCATCTCAATATAGAGACAGCGCAGGCCGCATGAATGTGAGGTGTCGCCTCACGATCAGATGCTCTGTCCGTTCGATGTGCGGGTGCGACGTCGCCTCAAGAAAGTGATGCGTAGAAGCGCCTCACGATGTGGTCGCCTACCCGAGGGATTCCTTGCAGACGAGGATTGATGCGTGTTGCCAACGCCGCCAGTACTCGCGTCAGTGTCTCGGGAGTTGGAGGGGTGAAGAGAGCCCCATATCTGGACTTCCTTTCTTTGCGGTACACGCGGGCATACCGCGCTGAGCTCACTGTGTTTTCGGCCAGGGCGAGGCACCAAGCAACCCGACGTCCGATGATGGACGGGCCCCCAAATTCTGGCCGACGCGGGGTGCCGGTCTGTTCGCTCACCGGGCGGGGCGCGTCACGTAGCGACCCTCCCGCTGACGAGCGGTCGGTCGGCGCACCCCCGCGCGGACCAGCCGTCCGTCAAGCGATGACGCGCAAGGGGTGCTCGAGCAGCTCCACGAGCGTGGTCAAGAACTGCGCGCCCATTGCCCCATCGATGATGCGGTGATCCGCGGTGAGGGTGAGACGTAGGCATGTGCGGGTCTCCACATTCCCGTCCACGAGCGCGAGCTCTTCTTTCGCGGCGCCAACGGCAAGGATCGCGCCCTCCGGGGGGTTGATGAGCGCGGCGAAGTGCTCGATCCCATACATCCCGAGATTGCTGATGGTGAACGTTCCATCGCTCATATCCAGGGTTGTCAAGGTGCGTTGCGCAGCCTTTCCGATCAGCGCTCGAGAGGTCGAGGCGATTGCGCTGACCGCCGCACGATCCGCGTCTCGCACGACGGGGACGACGAGTCCGGCAGGCGAGGCGACGGCGATCCCGACATTCACTCTCCTGTGGAGAAGCGTCTGCCCACGGCCGATGGGGCTGTAGGAAGCGTTCACACCCGGGTGCGCCCGAAGCGCGATCGCTGCGGCACGAACGAGGAGATCATTGACGCTGACCTTTGTCCCGGAAGCCTCGTTTGTTTCGTTGATCTGCGCGCGAAGTGCCAGGAGGGCTCCCACGTCTGCAGAAACCGTCGCCGTGAACGTCGGAACGGTGGTTCCGCTTTCGGTAAGCCGGGAGGCGACCGCCTGGCGGATGCCGTCGAACGGCACCGCCTGCGGTTCACGCGTATCCTCGAACGCCGGCGAGTGGCTTAGAGCGGCCGCGGGCCGTGGCGCCGACTGGAGGTCGTCGAGATCTGCGCGGACGACGCGTCCGCCGGGACCGCTACCGGTCACGTCGGAGAGTTGGATCCCCCGCTCGCGAGCGAGTCGGCGCACGAGAGGAGTCGCGGCTTGCCGATCTGCGGGCTCTCGATCTGCCGGCGTGTCAGGTGCTTGCGTCATCGTCGGGTGGACTTCGAGCGCTGGAGGACCATCGTCTTCAGCCTTGGCCGGTGTCGCTCGACCCGCCATCGCCGCTTCTCGGGTCGTAACCTTGTTGGTTGGTTCGTCGCTGATGGCGGAGGCATGTGGGTAGTGGTCATCGCTGCCGTCATCGAGGCGTGCGATCGGCGTTCCGATGGCGACGTTCTCCCCTTCTGGCACGAGAATTTCGACCAGGGTGCCGGCATCGTAGGCTTCCTGCTCCATCAGGGCCTTGTCGGTTTCGATCTCGACGAGCAGATCGCCCGGCGCAACTGCATCTCCGGGCTTCTTGTGCCATTCGGCAATCGCGCCCTCCGTCATCGTGTCGGACAGTCGGGGCATGAGGATGTCGATCATGGGAGGAAGTCCTTTCAAGCTTGGCGTGCCACGGCGTCGAGGGTTTCACGGATCGCGTTGATGGCGTCATCTACAGAGGGCAGCGCAGCCATCTCGAGTGTCTTGGCGTACGGCATCGGCACCTCGGCCATTGCCACTCGACGAACCGGAGCATCGAGCCAGTCGAACGCTCCGTCCGAGATCGTCGCAGCGATCTCTGCCCCGATCCCGTAGGTGAGCCAGTCGTCCTCGAGTACGACAGCGCAGTTGGTTTTCTTCACCGACTCGACGACTGTCCTGCGATCGAGTGGTCGCAGGCTGCGGAGATCGACCACCTCCACGTCGATGCCTTCCGCGGAAAGCCGTTTCGCGGCTTCTCGGGCGACGACCGCCATTCGCGAATAGGCGACCACAGTGATGTCCTTTCCGGGACGGGCAACAGACGCTCTGCCGATTTCAATGACTTCCAGCTCGTCCGGGACTTCTCCGGTCGTGTTGTACAACGCGAGGTTCTCCAGCACCAGTACCGGATCATCGTCACGGATCGCGGCACGCATGAGTGCTTTCGCGTCGGCAGGGGTGGAAGGTGCGACGACCTTCATTCCGGGGACGAAGGCGTAGTAGAGTTCGATGTTTTGCGAATGGGTCGCCCCGAGCTGCTGTCCGCCGCCGCCGGGCGTGCGAATGACGAGGGGCACGCGCGCTTGACCGCCGAACATGCCATAGATCTTGGCGGCGTGATTCACGATCTGATCGAGGGCGAGCAGCGAAAAGTTTATGGTCATGATTTCCACGACGGGCCGCAGCCCGACCATCGCTGCTCCGATGGCGGCACCGGTGAATCCTTCCTCCGCAATGGGCGTGTCACGGACGCGTTTAGGGCCGAACTCCTCGAGCATCCCGGCGGTGATCTTGTAAGACCCTTCGAAGAGTCCGATCTCCTCCCCGATCAGGAAGACGTCTGGATCGCGGAGCATCTCCTCGCGCAGCGCATCGTGCAGTGCTTGCCGATAGCTGATCACGCCCATGCCGAGACCTCCTGCTCAGCTAGCTGCGTGAGTCTGGGCGAGGCAGGGAACAGTGCTTGGCCTGGCAGTCGACGGGAGTCATTGGGAACGGGCGTCGCGTACGTGTAATCGAAGAGAGTGGACACTTCGGGATGTGGACTTGCGTCCGCGAACTCGACGGCCCGCAGGACGACGGCCGTGATTTGCGCGTCGATTTCGCTGATGGCGTCTTCGGACAGGACGCCCCGCGCCATCAAACGGGCGGCGTACGCTGCGACGGGATCTGCGGCTTTGGCCCGTGCCGTCTCCTCTTTGCTTCGATAGCGTGCGGGATCCACGACCGAGTGTCCTTTCATCCGGCCGGTCATCGCTTCGAGCAGGAAAGGATTCCCGTCGCGCGCGCTCGCGATGGCGTTCTTCATGGCGGCGTGCACCTCTTCGGGGTCGTTTCCGTCGACCCGTGTCGCCGGCATCCGGTAGGACGCGGCTCGTCGGTACAGCTCGGGCTCCGCTGACGACTGTTCCACGGTGGTCCCCATTCCGAGCCCGTTGTTGCTCACCACGTACACGATCGGGAGACCCCACAGCGCAGCCATATTCAACGATTCGTGAAATGCACCGATATTGGTGGCGCCGTCGCCTAGGAGGCAGACGACGACCTCGTCGGCTTCCCGGTAGTTGATCGCCAGTGCGGTGCCGGTGGCCAACGGGATTTGCCCGCCGACGATCCCGTATCCCCCCATGAATCGAGTGGCGATGTCGAACATGTGCATCGAGCCACCCCACCCTTTGGACACGCCGTCGCTGCGTCCGTACAGCTCTGCCATGACCCGCTCAGGAGCAATTCCACGCGCGAGTGCATATCCATGCTCGCGGTAGTTTGTGTAGATGTAATCCTCTGCGCCGAGGGCCGCGCATAGACCCGCAACAGTGGCCTCTTCGCCAAGGTTCAGGTGGCAGTACCCCCCGATCTTGGCTTCCGAGTAGGCCCGGGCTGCTCTCTCCTCGAAGCGCCGGATCAGCACCATCTGACGGTAGAAGTCCAGCGCGAGGTCACTCTGCGGATAGTTTGCCGCTTCGGATGGAAGCGCTTGAGTCGCTCCCCCGCGAGGGGCCGTCGTTCGTGGGGACATTCGAATCCTTCCTGAGGGATGACGCATCGATCGGCGTGCCCTCGTAGGGCTTCGTAGATCGGTCGCCAGGGCGATGGACGGTGAGACTTCGGACTGCGCCGTCGTTGATACCGACCGTGTAGGGACTAGGAATGTGAGGCTGACCCACAGCCCTCACATTCGGGTCACGTGCGTTGTCCTGATGTTTGGAGGCGGAGAACCGCATCCATATTCGAGGAAGGATCACCATGGCTGACGCGAATACGAGAAGCGCATACCCGGCTGTATTCCAGGCGATGCGCGGCTTCAGTGCGGCTGCTGCTAAGGCCGCGGCGGAGGCAGGCATCGAGCCCAGGCTCGTCGAACTCGTCAAGCTTCGCACGTCGCAGATCAATGGATGCGCGTACTGTCTGCGTCTGCATGCGAAGGACGCCGCGGCTCTCGGAGAGACCCCGGAGCGCTTGGCAGTGCTCGCAGCGTGGTGGGAATCTCAGTACTTCACGCCGAAGGAACGAGCAGCGCTGCAGCTGACCGAGCAGGTCACGCTGATCAGCGACCACGGGAAGGCCGTGAGCCGGGGGATCGCCGTGACCGATTTCCTGACCGAGGACGAGATCGAGGCTGTGACTTGGATGACTATCGTTCTCAATTCGTGGAACCGAGTCGCCGTCTCCAGCCATTACCCGGTGGGCCCGACGGACTGACCCGTGATGCGCCGCGCGTGATGCGTCTCTTCGTGAGGGCGTCTTCCGAAGGGATCACTGAAGTGCCCGCATGTGGGTCATGGCGACCGCGCCATCCCGCGTAGCGCGCAATCGTCAGCGTTGAGAGTCACAGCTCGATTCGTTGTCGGGTTCTACCAGAAGAGAGATGGAGAAGAAGATGAGAGACATCCTCATCGTCGGTGGCGGCTACGCAGGGTTCTACGCTGCGTGGAACCTGGAGAAGCTACTGCGCACCTCCGAAGCGAGGATCACGGTTGTGGAGCCACGACCGTATATGACCTATCAGCCCTTCCTCCCGGAGCTGGTGGCCGGGTCAATCGAGGCAAGGCACGTTGTTGTCTCCCTGCGGGGTCATCTGCGCCGGACGACGGTCGTGCCGGGACGGGTCACGTCGATCACTCACGCGGACAAGAAGGTGGAGGTGCGGATGCCGGACGGCTCGACCAGGACGCTCGAGTACGACATCATTGCGGTCACCGCAGGAGCTGTGTCCCGTGTCTTTCCGATTGACGGAATCTCCGAGCATGCCATCGGCCTGAAGACGGTCGAGGAGGCTGTGGCTGTCAGGGATCAGATCTTGACCGCGTTCGAGGACGCCGCGGCTCTGCCTCCCGGGCCTGAGCGTCGGCGACTGCTGACAGCGACGGTGGTCGGCGGCGGTTTCTCGGGCGTTGAGGTGTTCGGGGAAATGCTCGCCCTCGCGACCTCGTTGCTCAAGTCCTACCCGGAAATCCAATTCTCTGAGCTCAGCTTCCACCTCATCGAGGCGAACGGAAGGATCCTTCCCGAGGTCACTGATAAGCCTGGGCAGTGGGTGGTCGAACACTTGACGCAACGGGGCGGCATCGTGCATCTCAACTCCCGCATCACGTCTGCGGCGGGCAACGAAGTGCAACTCTCCACCGGTGAGCGGTACGCGTCGAACATCTTGGTTTGGGCCGCAGGCAACGCGACCAATCCGGTCGTCGCCTCGCATACCGATCTGCCCGTGGATGCGCGAGGGCTGCTGATCACCCGGCCAGATCTCCGAGTAGGGACCGATGATGAGATCGTCGAAGATGCGTGGGCCGCGGGAGACGACGCGGCGGTCCCTGACCTCGCATCGCCGGTCCCCGAATCGCGCACTGTGCCGAACGCGCAGCATGCTGTTCGGCAGGGGCGTCTGCTTGCGAAGAACATCACAGCGGTCGTCCGGGGTGAACTTCCGCGCGACTACCTGCATCACAGCCTCGGCACCGTCGCGACTCTCGGACTCGGACACGGGATCTTCCAATACAAGAGCCTTGTCATTAAGGGGCTGCTCGCCTGGCTGATGCATCGCGGATACCACGTCCTCGCGGTGCCGACCTGGGAGCGTAAGTTCCGAGTACTGCTGATGTGGATCGCCTCCTTCCTCTTCGGTCGTGACATCGTCTCTCTCGAGTCGGTGCAGCACCCGCGAGCGGCATTCCTTGAGGCAATTCCACCGCTCGCGACCCTGCCGGTACGCATGCCGGTGGAGGTGCCGCGTGCCGGTTGACCGCCGCCGGGTATCACTCACCGTGGCTGCATCGAACCGCATACGCGGAACGCGGTTCGGTGTCGCGACCGCTGCCATTCGCGCAGAGCTTCGTGGACGCGCGGTCCCGCTGCACTGGACCAACCTTTTCGGCGTGATCACAATCGCCTGCATCATGGTGCTCTTCCTGACCGGTGTCATTCTCATGTTGGTCTACGCGCCGGCGACTGAGGCGACCGTTTATCACGGCCCCTACGAGCCGCTTGTCGGAACGGAGGTCTCGCGAGCGTTCGCGTCCGTCATGCGACTATCGTTCGAGGTGCCGGGCGGACTCCTCATCCGGCAGATCCATCACTGGGCGGCGCTGCTGATCCCGGCATCGATCATGCTGCAACTCCTCGTGGCGTTCTTCACCGGGGCTTTCCGCCGGCCGCGGCGCGGTAGCTGGACGATGCTTTTCCTTCTACTCATCGTCGCGCTCGCCGGCGGATGGAGCGGATATGCGCTCCCCGACGACATGCTCTCAGGATCCGGACTTCGCATCGTCCACGGGATCACGCTGGGCGTTCCCGTAATCGGGAGCTGGCTATCGACAGTGATATTCGGCGGGGAATTCCCCGGCCGCATCATCGAGAACCTCAACCTGATTCATGTCATCGTCGTGCCGGTCGGACTCGTCATGCTGGTGGCAGGGCGCGCCCGAACGGCATACAAGAACAAGCCGCCGCAATTCGCTGCATGGGGACGCGGAGAGCACAACGTCGTCGGTGTTCCGTTCCTCCCGAATGCTGCCGTCCGAGCCGGTGGACTTTTCGCTATCGTCGTCGGCCTCCTCATTCTCATGGCGACACTGGTCACGATCAACCCCATCTGGAGCTACGGGCCGTCCGATCCCGGCAGCGCCTCAGCGGGAAGTCAGCCGGACTGGTACACCGGATTCCTCGATGGCGCTTTGCGTCTGGTTCCTCCCGGGTGGGAGTTCGAGTTTCTCGACCGCACCTGGACGCTCGCGATCTTGGCCCCGCTATCGGTCGTCGGCCTCTTCCTCATCATCGTCGCGGTCTACCCGTTCCTCGAGGGTTGGGTCACGCGGGACACCGTCGACCACCACGTCCTCGACCGCCCTCGCAACACCGCCACCCGCACGGCCATCGGCGTTGCGGGGATGACGTTCTACGGCGTCCTCTGGGGGGCCGCCAGCGCCGACATCATCGCGTTAGTGTTCCATGTTTCGTTTGAAGGCGTCATCGCCACCCTGCAGGTGACGCTGTTCGCAGGCCCGCTGGCCGCGTTCTTCATCGCGCAGCGCGTCTGCCTCGCCCTGCAGAAGAAAGACCGGGAGCTGCTGCTTCATGGATACGAGACCGGAAAGATTGTGAGAATGCCGGGCGGAGAGTACGTCGAGGTACGTCAGCCCCTCGATGAGTTCGAACGCTGGCGGCTCGCCGCGCACACGCACGTGCGAGAGGTGGAGGCTCGGCCGAACGAGAACGGGCGGCTGAGTCGGATCGAGCGGGGGCGGGGATGGTTGGCGGCGCGCCTCCTCGCTGATCGCATCGAGCTGCCACCAGCGCCACGGCACGAAAAGGTGGGGTCCGCTCGCACAGAGACCGCCACCATCGATACTCAGGGGCGCTGAATTCTGGGTCCACCGAGAATCTCAACTCGAGCTTGAGGTTGCCGCGAAGTCACCTGCACCGGAAAGCCTGTGATGGCTCGCCGGTGCAGGCGCCGTTCCCAGCAGTTCCCGGCCTCCAGTACCAGGGAATGGGGCGCTCCCGGTCAGGTCACAACTGCGTGAAACCCTCGCGCCATGTAGCATGGCGGGGCGTCCACCCAGCGGCTCGAGCCTTCGCATTGGAGATGATGCGACCAGCAGGCTTCTCAGGGTTCAGTGGTGCGACGGGGGGTTCGGGCGCATCAATAGCCCCTGCAAACACTGGCATCCAGACTGTGGCCGGGGCGGACTCGTCGTCCGTGATCAGGTAGGTGCCGTCTGGCCAGCTCAAAGATTGAACGATCGCGGTTAAGGCGTCGTCGATGTGAACGAAGCTCGTGATCGCGGGGCTTGCCGGAAGGGCACCCGCGCTGACGGCCCTGCCGAAATGCCCATCTCTGGAGTACCACGTTCCGGGCCCGTACAGGGTGCCGAAACGCAGGATCGTCACATGCGGAAGTTCCTTCGCAATCTGTTCCATGGCGTCGACGGGGGTCCCGGGAGCAATCGGGATATCCTCCGTCGCGACCCCTTCGCCGTCCGGGAACGCCCATGCGATCGACTGCAGGATGAGTCGGTCTACGCCCGCAGCGCTCGCGGCCGAGACAAGGTTTCTCGTGCCTTCGCGGCGGATCCTGGCGTTCGCATCAAAATCAAGCCCGCTGAGATCCGTGAACATGTGCAGAATGACGTCGGGCTTCGCGGCGGCGACGGTTCGGTTGACCGCCTCCGCCTCGAACACATCGAGGATCGCCGGCGTACCGCCCAGAGCTGCGATCGTTTCGGTGCGGTCGGATTCGCGTGTCGTCGCCGTGACGTCGTGACCGGCTTCGACCAGTCGGGGGATGAGGCCTCGACCAATGACTCCGGATCCGCCGGCGAGAAAAATGCGCATCAGAGACCTTTCCATTCCTGGAGTGAAGAGAGCCACTCAGCGAAGGTCTGAGTGGTCGTTCTGGTTGCGGGAGCGGCGAGCAGGCTGCCGTCTCGCATCGCGCGTCCCGCAACGCCAGGCATCGACACGGACAGGAGGGGATTTCTCTTGCCGACGGCGCGAGCATAACGGTGGACCATGTCCGGCATGTACTCCTCACGAGGCCCAGCAAGATCAGGCTCGAGCCCGCGCGGGGCGCCCTCTGCTATCAGAAGCAGCTCGACGGCGACGTCAGCAGCGGCAAGCGGTTGAGCGCGCATCTTCGGCGAGATGTGGAAACCAGCAATGGTGCCACGGTTGACTGTCTGCTGCGCGAACTCGTGAAACTGTGTCGTGCGGAGCATCGACCATGGAGTGCGGGACGTGGTGACGATCTCTTCCTGCGCCGCCTTCCCCGCGTAATACCCGGAAGGATACTCCGTCGCGCCGATGATGGAGAGTGCCACATGGTGGCCGACACCCGCCCGCTGCTCAGCGGTGGCGAGGTTCCGCGCACTGCTGGTGAAGAAGGCGACGATCTTCCTGGTCGACAGTGTTGTCGGCGAGGCGAGGTCGATCACCGCATCCGCCCCCGCAATGCGCTCTGTCAATCCGTCTGCTCGCATCAGATCAACTCCCATGCGGCGGCTGATCACGACCGTCTCGTGCCCGGCTCGCCGTGCAAGAGCGACGACATGGTGGCCGACTGCGCCGTCGCCCCCTGTGATCGCAAACTTCATCGTCTTTCTGCCACTGTCGAGTCCGTGGTGACCACATCAGGTGAGCGGGTTGGAAAAACGAGGAGAATGCCCAGAACTGCGCTGATGCCGAGGCTGACCACGGTTCCGATGATGTCGACGGGTCCGCCGACGATGTGACCGATGTGGTACGCGAAATGCAAGACGCCGAAAACCGCCCAAGCGAGCCCTGCGACGCGTCCAACGGTCGATCTCCGTGAGAAAAATCCGGCGATGCTGATGGCGGCGAGCGCGAGGTAGAGGCTTCCTACGTCCCGTATAAGGTGCTCGTTCTCCGCGCCGTCGAGACTGATCCAGGTGAGCCCGAACCCGGGGAATGATGTGTAGAAGGCATGCGGAAAGAATTGCGCCCACACACCTACGTAGAGTCCGATGAGCGCGGAAACCGCGAGCAACCATCGACGATATGTAGTGTTCATACCTATCAGGACAGTGCAGCACCACCGAATGTGAGGTCCGCGCCCTGAGTTGCTTTAGGACCGTCACCCACCGCACGAACCGGCGGGGTGAGCGGTCAGATCGCATTACCTCGCCGATAGCTGCTTCGGTCGCACGGGGTTGCGGTCGTCGGTGCGCGCGTGTCCGAAGTACATGAGTTCCCAGATTGCCTCATCGGTGTGCTTCTCCACCAAGGTGGTCCCCTGCCACCGTTCGATCGTCAGGTCCCCCACGAACCGGAGATATGCGCCGTCGAAACCGATGAGC
Source organism: Microbacterium yannicii PS01 (assembly GCF_000304335.1). Lineage (GTDB taxonomy): Bacteria > Actinomycetota > Actinomycetes > Actinomycetales > Microbacteriaceae > Microbacterium > Microbacterium yannicii_A. The sequence goes on from NZ_CAJF01000005.1 coordinate 62,497, forward strand.
CGCGCCGCGATCTTGCGGATGCCTTTCATCTGTTCGACGAACGTGTTGGCCACAAGGTCGCGGTGCTTGGTGAACGTGACGACGTAGCGGTCCGTACCGTCATCGTAGAAGTACTGCGTCACGCCGGCGACAGGCTTGCCGGTCTTGGTGTCGGTGTAGGCCTCTGTCGCGCGGAACCGTGTCTTCGCGGCGTCGTCGGCCACGATCTGACCGTCTTTCGCGAGCATGAAGATCGGGATCGGTTGGTAGCCGAACTTCTCGTGAGAGGTGATGTACGAGGCGATCACGGAGTACGGCCCCGCTTGGCCGCGTGCCCAATACCAGTCGTTGATAATGGCCGTCATTCCGACGTTGCCCCAGTTGTGGTCGTGGTAGCCGCCGCCGGTTGCGTCGCTGCGTACGCCGGCGACTTCGTACGAACCGCGCACGGTTCCCTGCGGCACGGCCGGCAGCCAGGAAAACTCCAAATCACGCTTCTCGCCGAAGACGAGATACCCCGTGTGGGGACGCCACGGGCGGATCTCGGCGTCAAGGGTCACGTCCACCTTTACGTCGTCGATCTCTGCATGGATCTCGTAATGCGAAAGGTTTCCGGTGAACCGGTTTCCCGCGATGCGGACATCGGCGTGATCATCAGCAGCCGAGAAGGAGTCCGCGGGGTAGTCGCGGATGAAGCTGAAGCTGCGTCCGTCCGGCAGATCGAGATTCAGGCGGATCATCGGACTGAGCGGCTTGTTGGGGGCGGACAGATCCTTCGTCATGAAGATTACGACGAGCTTCGCCCCGTCGTCGAGGTGGGCGTCGAAGTACCACCATTCGTAGGTTCCACGCCCACCGTCGGTCCGAGCACCGTCTTCCCAGGCGGCGACCGAGTCCTTAGAGATGCCGATGCGACGGTAATCTTCATCGCGCTCCGCGATGCTCCCGCTGTGCTTCGTGGTCATGATTCGTCCTCTATGTCTCGTGCCCGCTGCGGGCATCTTCACCATGTATGACCGGGTTGGTCCTGTGAATGTGAGGGCCTATTCCACAGCGAGAGCTTCCCTGGATTCACGACCATGCGCACATCCGAGACGAGGCCATGCATCACATCAAGGGTGACGACGCCGGTGATTCGGCCCTCGTCCCAAAGCGCGAAACCGAGGCCGTCGGGCGTGTCTTGCTCGAGAATCTCCGAACCCGGGCTCTTCGCGACGATGCCGAGCAGGAAGCGCGCCACCCGGTCGGCACCCACGATGGGGTTGCGCGCCGCAGTCACAACGCCGCCGCCATCGGCCTGCAGCACGACGTGCGAGTCCATGGCCAACATGAGTCCTGGAAGATTGTTCGCGCGAATTGCGTGGGCGAAAGACTTCACCACTCTGTCGTGCTCGGCGCGAGGGTCGCGCCGATTTCGGCTCGCCTCCACGCGGACACGTGCGAATGCCGCTAAGAGCTCGGCTTCGGCCGATGTGCAACGCAGGATCATCGCGACCTCATCCAGAGGCACCGCGAAGATCTCATGAAGAACGAAAGCGATCCGCTCTCCCGATGGCATCGCTTCCAATACCACAAGAAGAGCTGTGCTGATCGAGTCGTCCATTGTGATGCGATCGCTTGCGTCAGCGGGGATCATGTTTGGATGCCCGAAGGCGCTATTCGGGACAGGCTCCGGCAGCCATGGGCCGACGTAGCGCGCGTGCCGTGCCTTCGCCGTGCTGAGCCTTGCAAGACAGACTCTGCTGATCACGCGTGTCATCCACGTCTGCGGCGGCGCGATCTGATCCCGTTCGTGCTGAGGCAGCTTGTACCAGCGCAGGTATGTCTCCTGCACAGCTTCTTCGGCCTCGGGAATGGTGCCGAGCATCCGGTAAGCGAGCGACACGAGATGCCGGCGCTCGCTGAGCATCTCGTTACCGTTCTCGTCCTGCGGCACGGCGAAGCCTTTCTGCTTTTCGGAACACGTCAGCGATGAATAGCCGCAGCCGTCGCGGTGTCAGGCCGCTTCGCGATAGCGCAGGTGTGCGCGTTCAGCCAACTCTTCCGCCGAGGGGTACGTCATCATCTCCTGTCCGGGCGTGCACACCATCACGGCGACGAAACGCGTGTACCCGTCGTCGAGGTTGTTAGCCGCCTGGTAGTGGATCAGGTCTCCGCCTGGCTCCCAGAAAGCTTCCCCTGCGCGAATGACGCGCGCGGGTTCTCCTTCAAGCTCGAAGATGAGCTCACCCTCAATGAGGTACGCGAAGACAGGACCCGAGTGACGGTGAGGCGGCGATCCGGCCGAGCCTGGCTCCAGCTCGATCGTTACAGTCACAACATTCGGCTGACCGAGGTCGAAGTCGAGCTCAACGTGGTCGAGCAGCTGTATTGCGGCAGGCGATGCGTTCATGGTGTCTCCAATCGTTGGCGAGCCCTAGGGGCCCCTACCGGACATGACCGGACGCGAGAACAAAATGTGAGGCGTGTGGGCCTGGATCCCGGGGTACGTCCGGCGAACACGCGCGGCCTCGTACGTGTCAGTGACCGTGTCGCCGGCGATCTCAACGGGGTCGAAGGTACCCTCGATCGACACCCGGCCGTCGATCTGTCGGTCGCATCGAGATGGGACGGAAGATGTCAGCCGCGTCGCGCACACCGTCGGTGGTCGCGACGAAGATCGCCTCCTCAACCGACGCGCCCCCGCGTGCCAGCGCCGTGTTCTGCTCGTCGTAGGCGTGACCATCGCCGCCGATCGTCCCCTTGCTCCGGAACAACTGACGCCGTTCGGTCTCCGGGACACTGCGCACCGCCGCGACATCCTGCCCGGTAGTCGGCAGAAGTCGGTTAGGCGCCGGTTCCAGTCAACGGCCTCACATATCCGGCCGCAGTCGGGTCATAGAGATGAGCGAGATAGCTCGGAACCCGCCTGCAAGTCGAACTCCTGCGCATTCAGAGGGTGAGCGGCGCCAGAGGCGCCACGAAGGGAAACAGTCATGACCAAAGCAACTATCTTCGGTAGAGGCAACATGGGCGTCGCGATCGCCGACATCCTCGTTGCTGGCGGAGTCGAGGTGTCCCACATCACCACGGCGACGGAGTCCGCTATTGTGGACGGCGACATCGTCGTTCTCGCCGTTCCTTACGCTGCCCTTGACGGCATCGTCACTAAGTACGGTAGTCAACTTGGTGGGAGGGTTGTCGTCGACATTACCAATCCCTTGGACTTCCAGACACTCAAGCTCGTCGTCCCAACCGACAGCTCTGCCGCAGCAAAGCTCTCTCGGCAGCTTCCTGGGTCGAGAGTGTTGAAGGCTTTCAACACGACATTTGCGAGCGCCCTGATTAGCAAGACCGTCGGTCCCAACCCGACTACGGTGCTCATAGCCGGGGATGATGCGGACGCCAAGACGGCCCTCGCCTCCGCCGTCATCGACGGCGGGATCGAAGCTTTCGACTCGGGCGATCTGACTGCGGCACGTGAATTGGAAGCCGTCGGCTACCTTCAACTCCGTCTCGCCATGGAACACAAGATTTCCTTTACCGGCGGTTTCTCGCTGACGAAATAGCGGCTGACCGCTGGCCCTGCATGGCTTTGCCGTCGGCAATTGTGACCCAGCGCCCAGCAAGGACGCCCGTCCCGGCGGAGGGCTAGGTCGACCCGACCTGGCACTCGCGCGGCTAAACGCGTCCCGCGTGGCGCGAGTTTGAGCTATGCGCTGTGTGGCACTGGACAGTGGCCGATGGACAAGCCCATTGGCTGGTCGGGGGCTCCCTTCGCCGCATTCCAGGCCGGGCTTGCTGGCCGGGACAGGATAGATGACGGACCCAGATATCAAGTGCTACGAGGCGGCTCGACAGCCTTCGAGAGGTGGGGTCCGAAACGACGGTAAGCGCGTCGACGACCACGGCATTACGCACCATGCGAACTCCTACCCGGCCGGGATCAGATCGTGCTCGTCGCTCGCTATCTAACAGGCGCTTGATGGCGCTGCGCCGCGAAGCCAGAAGTAACCGCTGACCTCGGTATTCACTGACACTTGACCTAGAGCAGGATCGCCTCGCGAGCGAGTGGTCACAGCGGTCCGAACACGTCCTTGAGTTCAGCATGCAGCTCGAGCTGGTCCAGGAGCGGCTCAAGTTCGCGTTCCTCGAATCGGAAGTGCGATTCCATGATCGCCGCGAAGCCCTCTAGGTGCTGGGCGAGGATCGTTGGGGACTCGGCGGACTTCACCGCGATATCGAACCTGGTCAAAACCGTGGAGATCATGTCGTGATCCTGTCGAAGCATCCGCACCACGCGCGACGCCTCCGGGTACTGCGAGACGAGCGCAGGAAATAGCATCGCGTCCTCGCCTCGGTGATGTCCATCGAGGGCCACGCAGAACCCGTGGCAGTACAACAGCAGATCTCGAGAGGCGTCTGACACGTCAGCGCCGTCGCGTGCGGCGTCCTGTGCGGCTGCGAATGCGAGACGCAGCCTTGCATGCGCCTCAAGAAGCTGTCGTCGCCATGCGACCAGCCTCGGGATGTCGCTCACGCGACGATATCGGTACGAGCTTTCATGGGTGACCGCCTTAGTTGAGCGCCGAATGACCATGGGATCAGGAAGCGCGTCGACAGCCTAACGGGTGTCGGACCGGCTACTGTCGCGGAACTGGGAGTGCGTGCGGGTGTCCGCTGACGAAGCGCCTTCCTCCGCCCGCGCGCCGGAGGATCGTGATCCGCGCATTGATCATGTCTAGCCGCGCAGGTGGGCCCCGCCGCCGACGTCGTAGGCCTCGCGGAGCCAAGTAGCGAACTCTTGATCGAGATCCGTGGGCGAGTAAACGCGGAATTGATGGACGTAGAGGCGCTTCGTGTAGGGAGCGACGGAGACGATCCGGGGGTCTTGCACTTCCCTTTGCAGGTCGAGATAACCGCGAACGCCGTCCCGATAGGGGCGCGCGCCCGCGAACCCACGGCGTTCGCCCTTCAAGGTGATTGTCGTCTTGCTCACGGCGTAGGTGAACGGGCCGATGCTCTCGACCATTTGGATGAACTGCTGATAAAGGTCAACAGCGAACGGTGGCGCGTCCGCGAGATGCCGCTCGATTGTCCACTCCTCGTCGCTGGTCACCATGCACGTCAGCGTGGCGCATGGCGTACCGATCAAGCAATGCGCGAGGTTGGACTCCGCCATCGTCACCCGGCGATCCGGCCAGGTCCCTCGCGCCCGCATGGGGGTGGTTCACCGCGCGGCGGAGCGCTCCTTGACGAGGAGCGCGAACACGAAGACACCAACCGCTAAGAGCATCGTGACTGCTGCCACGGTCATCACGGCCGCGTCCACTGGGAGCATCGCGCATCCCGCCGACGTGTCCTCGTAGTCGCAACTGCGCCACGGCTGAAAGAAGTAGACCACGGTCACGGTCGCCCCAGTGAGTGCGAGGAGCGCGCTCCCGGTGACCAACCATCCGCGCACCTTCGGCTCCACGAACTGAGCCTACGACGCAATCTTGCCCGGTTTCCGCGACCGGTCCTGAGCGAGCGTCGGTTTACGTCGACTCTTCTTCATCCGAGCGTGGAGCCGTGGTCGCAGCAAGAGTGTCAGTGTTTCAGGTGATCTTCCTGTCCAGCAGGTCGCTCCTACACGAACACCGTGACCCACGCCACCAGCGCGAGTAGCGCCGGAATCAGGGCGACGAAGAGTTTGCGTGGGCTGCGCTCGCGGATCGCGAGGATCGTCATCAAGACGACGAGGATCGTTGCGACGCACGCCAGGATCGTTGTAATCCATCCGGTCTGATAGGTCGTAATCCCGCCGGACGAGCTCTCCCATTCGCAGTACCTGCCGGCGGGAAACGCGGTCTTCGAGCTCGCTAGGAGAGAAGTCTCTTGTGGTGCAGCAGCGTCCGCGGGGACGGTTCCTGTGATGCATGCGTACGCGGCGTTTCCCGCGACGCTGAAGTATTGGTAGATGGCCATCGCCAGAACGGGCAACGCACCAAGACAGGCGAAAACGAAGTACACGGGCGAGCTCCCGGGCGCTGCTTTCCGGAATCCCGTTCTGCTTGAAGGGTCGTCATGCGCATCGAGGCTACTAGTCGTAACTCAGGAGCCCATGGCGAGCCGTTCAGCACACCAGGCCGCTCCGCCTGTGCGTTGTCGAATTCTCGACGACGAGGCGAGTGATTACTTAGGCGATCGCACTTTCGGCGTCGCCGAAGACGCCACTCAGTTCGTCGCCGGAGGGTGTCTCTCCGAACACAAGCCAGACTTGGTCCATAGGCAACACGCTTAGGCGTTCGCGGCCCACCTGGTTCCCTGGCCCGATGATCGATCCCTCTTTGCGCCAGAGGCTGCATGCGGAGCAGATCGCTATGCGGTACGAAAACGGAGTGAAGTACACCACCGTTCCGGTCCCGTACCGAGCAACCGACTATGCAGTCGAACTTCGCATGAAGTAGGTGCGTTGCCGGATCCGCCTGCGGCCAGAATGCGTTAGTTGCGGCCTTCATCCCGTTAGCTGAAGACATGGTCGATCAACGGACACGCGAGTACGAGGGTCGACGGCAACAGCGGCTCGCGTTGCTCGGAATTTGCTCACTCACCCGGCCTGACAAGCTTCGGGCTGCCGGCGACCTGGCGGCGCCGGCAGCCGGTTGCGTAACAATCTGATCATTTGACATATAACCGTCAAGCTGCAAGAGTTTGTCCAAGGTCTGCGAAACAGCCCGCTCGACAGGCAAACTGTGGAGGTGAAGATCGCAGTGTCGACGCTCGATGGCAAGAAGATGACCGCCAAGGCAGCTACGGAGGCGATCGGCGACGATCTGCGCATCGCCCCAGCTTTCGCTGCTACCGCCATGGACGACGACAGCGGCGTGGCGACTGAGATCGAAGCGCGGTATCGGCGCGACCTTGGCCACTACATCGTTACAAAGATCGTGAAAGCGGCGATCCGCGCAGACTTCGATCATGACGCTCTCCGCAACACCGCGGTGTCGCACATCATGAAGGTCGCGGTCCCCCACTGCGTGGCCATCAACGTTCTCGACGAGAGCAAATGGACGACCGTCTGGGACACCACGGGTGCGGAGGGTCGGCTTATCCCTGACTGGCTGGCCGCCGAGGTCGTCAAGCGTGGGCAGCAGGAGGCCCGGATGGCGGCGATCAGGATCATCTATGGCGCCTCGGCGCTGGCCGGGCTGCCGCCGGTGAGGGCCGTCCAAGACGAGCTGAACGTCCCGCACCGAACCGCGTCGGACTGGATCATGAAAGCTCGTAAGGCCGGTTGGCTCGAGGGACTGAACTACGCCATCGGCAGGCAGGCGCACGTGTAAGAACCAGCGCGGCCGGCCCGCGAGGGCGGCGGACTGAAGGAGGGCGATGGGAAGCGTCGAGTCATACGACACCGCGAGAGGCCGCCGCTACCGCGTCCGGTATCGCACCCCCAATCATCGCCAAACCGACAAGCGGGGATTTCGGACCAAGCGCGAGGCCGAGGAGTTCCTCGCCGGCGTGGAGACCCTCAAGGCGACCGGGGAGTTCGTCGCCTCGGCTCACTCCCGCATCCTCGTTCGCGACTGGGCGCAGACCTGGCTGAGTTCGCTCGTGAACCTGAAGCCGACGACACGATCGGGGTACGAGTACACCCTGGGCAAGCACATCCTGCCGCGGTGGGGCGATCAGCGCCTGGGAGACATCTCACACGCGCAGGTGCAGCGGTGGGTCAGCGATCTGAGCCAGACCCTCGCCGCCTCGACGGTGCGCCAGGTCTACCACGTGCTCGCGAGCATGTTGAAGTTCGCGGTCCGCGACCGTAAGCTCGCGCGCAATCCCGCCGAAGACGTCAAGCTGCCCCGCATCACGAAGCGACGTCGAGGCTACCTGACGCATGAGCAGGTGGCAGTTCTGGTCGAGGCTGCAGCCGATTGGGGCGATCTCCTCGCGATGCTCGCCTACACGGGACTGCGGTGGGGAGAACTCGCCGCGCTCCGCGTCAGAAACGTCGACCTCGCGCACCGCAGGCTCGCGATTGTGGAAAGCGTCAGCGAGATCGGCGGCACACTGGCGTGGGGAACCCCGAAGAGCGATGAGTCCCGGGTGGTCGTCGTTCCCGCATTCCTCGTCCCGCCCCTCGAACGGCGCGTCGCGGGCAAGCGCGGAGACGACCTCGTCTTCACCACGCTGTTGGGGATGCCGATGCGGAACAACAATTTCCGGCATCGCGTCTTCAACCCGGCACTGGCACGAGTGCGTGACGAGCATCCGTCGTTTCCGGTGGTGACTCCTCATGACCTTCGGCATACAGCCGCCAGTCTTGCGGTGTCGGCGGGCGCGAATGTGAAGGCGGTGCAGCGCATGCTGGGTCACGCCTCGGCCGCGATGACGCTCGACGTGTACGCAGACCTCTTCGATGAGGACCTCAACGCCGTCTCGGACGCACTCGACCGTGATGCCGCCGCGCACTTCGCCGGCAAGGTCTGGCCGACCGCTGACCTCGGACCGCTCCTCTGACGAACGCATCCCCTGGGCGCCCAGTGGGCAAGTGTGGGCAAAATGTGGGCAAATCGTCGAAGTGGACCAAGACGCAGCCATCGCCGAAACGACAAAACCCCCGGCTTACCGGGGGTTTTTCGATGTAGCAGGAGCGGGGCTTGAACCCGCGACCTCACGATTATGAGTCGTGCGCTCTCACCAACTGAGCTACCCTGCCGCGTTGCATCCGATCGAAGATCGAGTGCTGCGAGCCCCGAGTCAGGATTGAACTGACGACCCCTTCCTTACCATGGAAGTGCTCTGCCACTGAGCTATCGGGGCGTGCTGCCTGCGTGCAGGCAACTAGAAGAGAATACCAGAGCTCCGGCATCCTGCCGAACCGTGAAGCGGCTCAGCCGACCGTGTGCGTGCCGTCGGTGTGGGCACGCAGCCACGGCATCGGGTCGATCGCCGTGGTGCCGTTCTGAAGAATCTCGAAGTGTGTGTGCGCACCGTACGAACGGCCGGTGTTGCCGGTGCGACCGAGCACGGTGCCGACCGTCACGCTCTGACCGGGCTCGACCTGCAGCGAGCCGTACTGCATGTGCGCGTAGTGGCTCGAGACGAGCTCTCCGTCGACCATGTGGTCGATGATCACGTGCACGCCGAACGCGCCGCCGGCCTCCGACGCGACACGAACGGTGCCGTCGGCGATCGCCTGGATCGGCGATCCGGCGCCGGGCGTGAAGTCGATGCCCTCGTGCAGACGGCCCGAGCGCATGCCGTACCCGTACGACATCGTCACGCCGACCGCGAAGGGCCACTGGATGTTCGAGTTCGGGTCGTTGTGGAAGAGGTTCGAGAAGTTCTGGATACCCGCCTCGGACGCGAGCTCGGCCATGGTGATCGTGCCGTAGCTCTCGGAGCGTTCGAGGGTGTCGTTGAGGACGGTCGAGGGTGCGACGTACGCCTGGATCTCGTCTTCGTCGATGTCGGTCGCCATGCGATCGGCCGGCGCGAGGACCGTCATCGACGTGTCGGCTCCGCTGACCGCAGCGACGGCTTCGGCAGGCGTGGTCATGCCGACGGTCATCAGTCCGACGACTCCGACGACGCCGAGCGAGAAGGAGGCAGTGGCGACCTTTCGGAACGACGCCCCGCGCTCGACCTTGGTACGCCGGCCCGGGACGTGGTCGCTGGAACGCGCGTCGGGGGCGGGCTCGGCAGGCGCCTCGTCGGCAGCCGGCGCCTGCACGGGGGTCTCGCCGGTGAACGAGAACAGGCGGGCGGCGGCTTCGAATTCGTCGATTCCGGATGCCGAGGGCTCTGTCTCCGGTTCGGTCGCCGGCTCGAGGGGCTCCTGCTCGGAGGATTCGATCGGCTCGACGGGCTCCGCCGCAACCGGCTCGATCAGCTCGAACGGTTCGGCGGGGGCCAGGACGCTCTGCAGCATCGGCGCGGGCGCCTCCGGCGTGGGGAGGTCGGCCTCGAATTCGGGCGCGCGTCGCTCCCCGGGCGTCGGAGCGTCGACGGCGATCGGCGGAATCGCGACGGGCCGCGCGGCGGCGGCGCTCCGGCGCGCCCGTCGACTCATCGGCAGGGAGTCGGCGATGATGACGGGCTCGGAAAGCTCGATGATCGCCGGCGCCGGTGCGACCGCGGTCTCGCTCGGAGCCGGAACGGACGAGGGAGCCTCCGCGACGGCGTCCGCGTGCTTCTTGTCGCCCGGGATCTTCTCGACCGCGACCTTCTCGACTGCGACCTTCTCAACCGTGACACCGTCACCCGCGCGGCCCCACACGACGGCGGGGCGCTCGGTGCTCACACCGGCGGTCTGGCGACGCGTCGCCGCACGCGAAGGAGCGGCGACTTCCGTGGTCGCCTGTACAGGCGTGGCGGAAGTACGGCTGGAACGGCGCGTGGGCGCAGAGTCAGCCATCGGGGCATCAAAAGGCAAAGCGGCGGGAGGCTCTCGGGTCGTGCTGCGGGGGGCGCAGGGCTTCGGTCGTTGCGGATTCTGACGACTTCCGGCGTTCGGGCGACGAAAGTAACGATCGGGTAAACACTACCTCGGGCGTCCTGAGAATGCCATGTGCGCGAATAGATCTCGCCCGGCGTTTCGCGTCCGAGATCCTGATCAGGTCAGCCCGGCAGTGGAGGCGAGCGCGTCGTAGATGGCGGGCGTGGCAGCCACGACGAGGGGCGCGCGTCGCGAGCCGTCCGGCATCGCTCGGCCGAATCGCCCGCCGGCCTCCGTGACGAGCAGCGAGCCCGCCGCGAGATCCCACGGCGCCAGTCCGCGTTCGAAGTACCCGTCGAGGCGCCCGGCCGCGACGTATGAGAGGTCGAGCGACGCCGCGCCTGCGCGGCGAAGATCGCGTGCGAGCGGAAGAACCGTGCCGCTCAGCTCCAGGTCTCCCGGTCGTGTGGCGGGGTCGTAGCCGAATCCGGTGGCCAGCAGCGCGCCGGCCGGTCCGACCTCGGGGTTCACCGACAGCCTGCGGTCGCCGAGCCAGGCGCCGTCCCCGAGCGCGGTATGGAAGAGCTCGTCGCCGACGGGGGCGTAGACGACGCCGGCGAGGGCTTCCCATGCCTCCGGCGTCGGCTCACCCTGGACAGCTGCGATGCTCACGGCGTAGGCGGGAATGCCGTACGCGTAGTTGACCGTCCCGTCGATGGGGTCGACGACCCAGGTGACACCGCTGGAACCCGTGTCGGCCCCCGTCTCCTCCCCCAGGAACCCGTCCTCCGGGCGCTCGGCTGCGAGCCGGGCGCGGATCAGAGCCTCGACCTCGCGGTCGGCCTCGGTCACGATGTCGGCCAGGGCCGACTTGGTGGCGGCGATCGCGACCCCCGCTTCTCGGCGCACCCGTGCGAGCTCTCCTGCTTCGCGGGCGATGTCGATGGCCAGTGCTTCGAGGTCCTGTACGAGGCTCATGCCTCCACGCTATCTGCGCCGGTGAACACCGGCGTCGCGGTCCGTGCGGCTACCGTGAGGGCATGGCCGATGCAGACCGTTCCCGCACGTACGACGTCGTCATCGTGGGCGGGGGTCACAACGCTCTGGTCGCGGCCGCGTACGTCGCGCGGGCGGGGCGCTCGGTGGTCGTTCTCGAGCGGCTCGACCATGTCGGCGGAGCAGCCGTCTCGGAACGCCCGTGGGCGGGCGTCGACGCACACGTGTCGCGGTACTCGTACCTCGTGAGCCTGCTGCCCCGGGCGATCATCGACGACCTCGGCCTCGGCATCCGTCTCGTGCGGCGCCGCTATTCGTCTTACACGCCTGATCCGGGTGACCCCTCGAGCGGCATCCTCGTGGACACGGCGGATGCTGCGGCCACCGGGGCATCGTTCGCGCGGGTCACCGGCAGCACCTCCGAGGCCGACAGGTTCGCGGCGTTCTCTGCCCGCACCGCCCCCGTGGCGCGCATGCTGTTCCCAACGACGACGGAGCCGCTGCGGCGCGGGTCAGAGCTGCGTGCGCGATTGGCAGACGACCGGCTCTGGGCCGACCTCTTCGAGAACCCGCTGGGCTCGATGCTGCGCACGGCGCTGGACTCCGACATCGCTCGGGGAATCGCGCTGACCGACGGCCTCATCGGCACGTTCTCGTACGCGGACGATCCCAGCCTGCGCCAGAACCGCTGCTTCCTGTACCACGTGATCGGTGGCGGAACCGGCGACTGGGATGTGCCCGTCGGTGGAATGGGACAGGTGACGAGCGAGCTCGCCCGCGCCGCCGAAGCTGCCGGGGCCGAGCTGCGCACCGGCGCCGACGTCGTGTCGGTGTCGCCTGACGGCGTCGTCGAGCTCGGCGGAGAACATCCCGGTACGGTCCACGGCCGCCTCGTACTGGCCGGGGTCGGACCGGCGGTCCTGGCTCGCCTGCTCGAAGCGGGCGGCGCGGGCGCCGCGGAGGACGTCGCGGGCGCCCGGCCGGAGGGCGCCCAGGTGAAGGTCAACATCCTGCTGCGCCGGCTCCCCCGCCTGCGCGACCCGCACGTCACTCCCGAGGCTGCGTTCGCCGGCACGTTCCACATCAACGAGACGATGACCCAGCTGGACGCCTCTCATGCCGCCGCGAGCCGAGGCGACATCCCCGATCCCCTCCCGGCCGAGGTCTACTGCCACTCCCTCACCGACCCGACGATCCTCGGCGCCGAGCTGCGGGCTTCGGGCGCACAGACCATGACGCTGTTCGGACTGCAGGTGCCGCATCGCCTCGTCGACGGGAAGGATCAGGATGTCGCGCGCGCGGCGCTTCTCGAGGCGGCCCAGCGCTCGCTCGACTCCGTGCTCGCCGAGCCGCTCGCCGACTGCGTGTACGAGGCGCCGGACGGCTCCGCGTGCATCGAGGCGCGGACCACCGCCGACCTCGACGCATCGCTGGGCATGGTGGCCGGAGACATCTTCCACGGACCTCTGGCATGGCCGTGGGCAGCCGACGACGAGCCTCTCGACACCCCCGCTCAGCGATGGGGGGTAGCCACGGCGCATCCGAACGTGCTGGTCTGCGGGTCGGGTGCGCGCCGAGGCGGCGCGGTGAGCGGACTCGGGGGCCACAACGCGGCCATGGCGGCGCTCGAGTTGCTGGGCGGCTGAGCCGGCGTTACTCGCGGGGCGGAAGCGGCGGCGGCGGCGGGTAGCCGTCGTATCCGTGTCCGGCGGACGGTTCGGGCGCAGATGCGCTCTGCGCCGGATCGCCAGGGGCCGGGGCTTGCGGGGCCGCCGGCGGGCTCTGAGTGGACGAGGCACCGAACACGTGCGCACCCGGAGACGGGTAGCCGGTGTAGTAGGCGTTCCAATCGGGCGAGCCGTCAGGCAGCATCGGCAGAGGAGTCGCGCCGTCGACGTAGTTCGGCCATGGCAGGAGCTCCTGCGTCGCCTGCGCGGGAGCTTCTGGGGCCGGCTGAGGGGCGGCCGGCTGAGCGGCGGCGGGCTGAGCGGCTGCGGCCATGCCGTATCCGTGGGGCGCCTGAGGAACGGCGGGGGGCTGACCGTAGCCCGGCACCGCCGCCCGCGGCTTCTTCGGCGCGAACAGCACGTTCACCAGCGGGATGAGTGCCGTGCCGACGGCGGCCAGGATGGCCACGGCGACGACGATGCGCCAGTAGAGGTCGGGCAGATCCAGGTACTCGCCGAAGGCGAGCGGGATCACCAGCAGCGCCGCGAGCGCGACGACGAGCGTGATCGTCGCGATGGCGACGACGCTGGTGAAGGAGGTCTCGTGCCGCTGGAAGGCCTTCATGTAGAGGCGCAGGTGAAGGAGCGCGAGCTGAAGGACGAGCACGATGAGGAGGAACTGGATGAAGCGCGAGAAGCCGCCCCAGTAGTAGCGCTCCGGCATCCAGATCATGACGGCGCCGATGAGCAGGAGCGCGACCCACGTGCCCATGCTCGCCAGCGCGAACCACGCCGGGCGGCGCGGTGCCAGATGCGCGTCGAGGATCGCGACTCCGGCGAACCCGACGAGCAGCAGGATCGTGAGGAACGCACGGCCGACGATCCCGTTCTGCTCTCCGATCAGCACCCACACGACGCAGACGATGGCCGCGGCGATGAGCGCGCCGATCGCGACCCAGATCGCCGCCCGCAGCAGGGACGAAGTGGGAGTGTCGTCACGGCGCGGCTCTACGGCAGCACCGGGTTCGGGCACGGTCATGGCGCGTTCCTCTCGTGTCGCGGGGAGTCCGCACGCCCATCCTGGCATGTGCGGGCTCGAGGACGGGAGGTCCACGCCAGCGTGCGGGGCAGGACGACGCCGAGATCGGCGTCTCATGCGCCGGCGAGCGTGGATGCCGGGAAATGCAAGAGCCCGGAGCGACGGCTCCGGGCTTCTTGGCGTGTTGGTGGCGAGTGAGGGATTCGAACCCCCGAATGCTGAGCAGTCTGATTTACAGTCAGATCCCTTTGGCCGCTTGGGTAACTCGCCAGGTGCGCACCCGCCCAGCTTTTCCAGTCGACCGGAGGCGCGATGCACAATCTTACGCTGTCCGCGGCGGTGATAGAAATCCGCCCCGCGGTCGACCGTCTCAGGTGCCGAGTCGGTCGAGATCCATGTGGACCAGCGCACTCGGAGTTCGCAGCAGTGCACCCTCGAAGCGGCAGGTCGCGGCCGCAGCATCCATCGCCTCCTGCAACACCGATGCCCACTCCTCACCCGTGACAGGCGTGCGGTCGACGAGGGCCGCGACCGTCGCTGCGAAAGCCGCGTCGCCCGCACCCATGGTGTCGACGATGCGACCGGGAAGGGCCGAGATGGGGCTCGTCACCACGACGTCCCCGGCCTCGATGGAGGCACCGGCGGCGCCTTCGGTGGCCAGCACGGCCCGTGCACCGAGATCGATCAGCTTCGCCCGGAGCGCGTCGAGGCGATCGTCGTACAGCAGCGCCGCGTCATCCTCACCGACCTTCACGAGTGCGGCACCGGCCGCGAGCTGCTCGAAACCGCGCACGAACTCCGCCTTGTCGCGGAGCATCCCGGCCCGCGGGTTGGGATCGATGGCGAGGGGCGCGCCGGCCACGGCCAGAGCGTCGGCCAGCTCGGCCGTCTGCTCGGCGTCGTCGAACGCGAAGCAGCTGACGACGACGAGGTCGGCATCCGCCATCGCCCGCTGCTCCTGCTCACCGAACCGGATGCGACGCCGCTGCGATGCCTCGTTGAACTCGTAGCTGGGCTCGCCGCCTCCTGTACGAGTGCTGACCGCACGCGCGGTGCCGAGCAGCGATGGCGTCGCGAGCAGCTCGACCCCGTAGTCGGCGAGGTAGTGGCGGATGCGCGAGGCCGGCTCGTCGTCGCCGAGCATGGCCACAAGCGACGCCGCCAGGCCCAGGCGGGTGAGTCCGACGGCGACGTTCAGCGCGGCACCACCGACGAACTCCCGCACTCCGGAGTCGTCGCGCAGTTCGTCGATGAGCGCGTCGCCCACCACGACGACGGTCATCGCCGTGCCCCCGCGGTCTCGAGCACGCGACCGACGAATGCCTCGGTTCGCCGGCGGGTGCCGTCGATCTTCAGATCGACGCTCGCGCGTACCTCGTTCGGCGCCAGCGGGGCGGCCAGCCGCACGTTCTCGTGACACGACAGGTCGGCGCAGATGTAGGTGCCGACGCTGTCGCCGTGCACGCCGGCCTCACCCGCCTTGCGTGCGGTGTACATCACGACCTGGTCCGCCGGCTGCATGGTGTGGCACAGGTTGCACATGGCGGCTCGTGCGCGCGAGCTGCCGTCCGCGGCCCTCAGCACGATGCCGACCGGTTCCCCGTCTAACTCGGTGATCATGTAGCCGCGACTGCGCGTACGCGGATCTCGCCACGCCAGGAAATCCAGGTGGTCCCAGTCGGTGAGCATGAAGTCGGCCGGCAGGGCGACCAGCCGGAGCTCTTCGGGCGACGCGTTCACGAATGACGAACGCACCTCTGGTTCGGTCAGTGGGCGCATGGCACCTCCTCGCCGCCCCAGTCTACGAACGACGGATGCCTTCGCCACCCGTCCGCTGCTGTTCGGGGTCGGTGACCGCTGACGAGCGGTCGCGGATGAGGAACCCGAAACCGAACGCGATGAAGAACATCAGCACCCCGTAGACCGCCGCCGGCAGGCTCAGCTCGACCGACCCGAGCACCGTCTGAGCGATGACGATCGCGAGCGTGGCGTTGTGGATGCCGATCTCGAACGATGAGGCGATGGCCTGACGCTTGCCCACCTTGATCAGGCGAGGCGCGAGGTAGCCGACGGTGAGGCTGATGAGGCAGAACACGATGGTGATCAGTGACAGCCGGCCGAAGTTCTCGACGAGCAGCGCCCAGTTCTGGGCGACCGCACCCGCGATCACGATGACGAGGATGATCACGGACGCAATGCGCACCGGCTTGTCCATCGCCTTGGCGAACCGCGGCCAGAACCGCCGGACGATCATGCCGAGCGCGACGGGCAGCAGCACGATCGCGAAGACCTCGAGGGTCTTCGACCACTGCAGTCCGAGCTGATCGTCGAACGGGTTGAAGTACAGGATGGCGAGGTTCGTGATGACCGGGAGGGTGAACACGGCCAGCACCGAGTTGACCGCAGTGAGCGAGATGTTCAGCGCGACGTCGCCGCGGAAGAGGTGGCTGTAGAGGTTGGCGGTGGTGCCGCCCGGTGACGCGGCGAGCATCATCATGCCGACGGCGAGGATCGGCGGCAGCTGGAACGCGAGCACCAGCCCGAAGCAGACTGCCGGCAGCAGGATCAGCTGACACAGCAGGGCGACGATCACCGCCTTGGGCTGCTTCAGCACGCGCGCGAAGTCGCCGACGGTGAGGCTGAGACCGAGTCCGAACATGATGATGCCGAGGGCGACGGGAAGCCCGATGGTGGTCAACGCTGACATGGCACTCAGTGTGGCCTACCCTGCGACCCCGTGTCACCCATTCGGTGGACAAACGTGACTCGGTAGGGTGACGGAATGGTCGACGGCGCGGATATCTCGGGGTGGTCGGACGTCGCGGCCGGGTGGGCCGAGCTGTGGGGCTCGTTCGCCGCACCCGCGCAAGACGAGCTCATCGCCCGATGCGCCATCGGGCCGGGCACCCGGGTGCTCGACGTCGGGTGCGGGAGCGGAGAGTTCCTCGCCCGGCTGCGAGAGGCCGGCGCCGAGCCGACCGGAGCGGAGCCGGCGCCGGCGATGGCGGCCGCGGCATCCGCTCACGCCCCGGTGGTGCAGGCGGATGCCGAGAACCTGCCCTTCGAGAAGGGGCGCTTCGACGTCGTCACCGCCGTCAACGCGCTGCAGTTCGCCGACGACACGACGGCCGCGCTGCGGGAGTTCGCGCGTGTGCTCGGTCCCGGTGGGCGCATCGGCGTGGCGAACTGGGCCGAAGCGGCGCGCAACGACGTCGACGTCCTCGAGCGCGCGGTGGCTCGCGCGCTCGACGAGGAGCAGGCTCCCGACGGGCCGCTCCGGCCGGCGGGCGGTATCGAGGCCGCGATGGCCGATGCCGGGCTCGAGGTGGTCTCGGCGGGCATGGCGCCTGCGCCGTGGCGGGCCGCCGACGAGACCTCCCTCGTCCGGGGCATTCTGCTCGGCGAGGATGACGCGACCATGGCCGAGCTTCACGACGTCGTGGTGACGGCAGCCGTCCCGTTCCGCACCGCGGACGGCGGCTACGAGCTGCGCAACGCGTTCCGTTGGGCGGTTGCGATCACGCGCTGACCCGGCGTGGCGCGGAACGGGGCATCCGTCTACTTCACGCTGCCTGCAGTCAGTCCCCCGACGATGTACCGCTGCAGCGCGAGGAACAGCGCCATCGGAAGAATGGCCGCGACGACGGCGCCGGCCGCAAAGACGCTCCAGTTCTTGGACTGCGCATTCGAGACGAACTGATAGAGCCCGACGGCGAGGGTCTGATTCGCCGGGTCGACGAGCACAACGGAGGCGATCACGAACTCGGCGAAGGTGGAGAGGAAGACGAGAAGCACGACGACAGCGAGGATGGGTGCGACCAGGCGCAGGACGATCGTGAAGAAGATGCGTGCGTGGCCGGCGCCGTCGATCCGCGCGGCCTCGTCGATCGACGTCGGGACGGTGTTGAAGAACCCGTAGAGGAGGAAGGTGTTCACGCCGAGCGCGCCGCCGAGGTAGATCATGATGAGCCCGATGAGCGAGTTGAGCCCGAGAGCGGGGAACACGTCGCTGATCGCGGACATCAGCAGGAAGATCGCGACGAAGGCGAGCAACTGAGGGAACATCTGGACGAGAAGGATGGACAGAAGCCCGAACCTGCGGCCACGGAACCGCATGCGGGAGAACGCGTACGCGGCGAGGGCCGAGAGGAAGACCGCGCCGATGGCCGTCGCAAGGCCGACGATGATGGTGTTCCGAAGCCACAGCCCATACGGGTAGTTGGGATCCTGGAACAGCGCCACGTAACTGTCGAAGCTGATGTTCCGGAACAGCCCGTTCGCCGTCAGCAATGTGCCACCGGGATTCAGCGAGGCCGACAGCACGTACACGAGCGGGAATACCGAGAAGGCCACGGTGACGATGCCGACGAGATGCCGCCACCCGGTCTCACGGAAGTACTTGCCGAACGGGCGCCGCGGGAGCCTGGCCGGGGTGCGTTCCTTCTCGGCCGCTGACTCGAAGCCGAGAGCGAGCCTCTCCGCGCCGCCGATCGCGCTCTGATCCGTCGTCATGTCAGTTCAGCTCCTCGAGTGCCTTGGTTCGCCGGAAGGTGACATACGAGATGACGCCGACGATGAGGAAGATCAGGATCGAGAACGCGGCAGCCAATCCCATGTCGCGCTGGCCGCCGACGAACGCGACTTTGTACACCATGGAGATGAGGATGTCGGTCTGGCCCACGGGGATGGGGGCATCGGGGAACCGCGGCCCGCCGTTGGTGAGCATGTAGATCAGCACGAAGTTGTTGAAGTTGAATGCGAACGACGAGATGAGCAGCGGTGCCACCGAGACGAGAAGCAACGGGAACTTGATGTGGCGGAAGACCCCCCACGCGCTGGCGCCGTCGACCCTGCCGGCTTCCTGGATGTCGTCGGGGATCGACTGGATCGCTCCGGTGCACACCAGGAACATGTAGGGGAAGCCCATCCAGAGGTTGACGAGGAGGATCGCGATCTTCGCCAGAAGCGGGTCGGAGAGCCACGGGATCTGCGCCCCGCCGAAGAACCACTCGTTGATGATGCCGAAGTCCTGGTTGAACATGCCGGCCCAGACGAGGGCGGAGAGGAAGCCGGGGAACGCGTACGGGAGGATCATCGCGATCCGGTAGTACTTGCGGCTCTTCATGCGGGGATCGTTGAACGTGATCGCGAGGAAGAGTCCGAGCGCGAACGTCGTCGCCACCGACAGGACCGCGAACACCAGAGTCCAGATGAGCACGTAGACGAAAGGATCGCGGATCGACTCCTGGGTGAAGGCCCGCACATAGTTGTCGAATCCGACGACGACCTGCCAGCCGGGAAGCATCTCCGTGCCGTCTTCGGCGGTGAACGCGCCCGTGCCGATATCGCTGTAGACGACACCGGTGGTGGTGTCCGTCATGGTGTCGGCCGCGGGATCCCACGCGAGCGTCGACGTGAAGAGGTACGCGGTCGATCCGTCCGTCGTCCGCAAGTAGCCGTCGTTCAGGTCGTCCGAGATCGGCACGGCGAGCGCGGCGATCGCCTTCTGGTTGGCCAGGATGTCGCCGAGAGCGAGCGTGTTGTAGCCGGGAACTCCCGTCGCGGTCGCCCCGTCCACCGGCTCGAGCGGCTGCTCCGCGCCGCCGACCACGAGTTCGCTGCTGTCCGCGTCCGTCGTGAGGAAGAAGAATTCGTTCCCCTGCTCCAGAATCGTCACCGGGTACGCCGGGGAGTCTTCGACGCGCTGCTGCGACTGCAGAAGCAGCGCGTTGACCGCATCCTCCTTCGTCGAGTTGTGACCGGAGCCGTAGTTGGTGAACGAGATGAAGACGGTGTAGATGATCAGGAAGACCTGGAAGATCGCCAGGAAGAGGAACCCCGGCGTGAGGTACTTGGCCGGCAGGAGTCCGGGAACGAGGTAGACGACGTTCACGAGGACCGTGATTGCCGCGATGATCAGCGGTACGAGCCACTCGCCGCGGAACGCCAGAAGGAGTATTCCGTAGACGGCGAATGCGTCGACCAGGCCGAGCAGGACGATCTTGGTCAGCCAGACCTTCCAGCCCGCGCTCGCGGCCTCGGCGATGCTCGCCGCTCGCCGCTGTCGCCGGAGGCGCGCTCGGTCGTCGGGGGTTCTCGCGGCGGATGAGGTCTCTTCGAGCACGGGACCAGTCATCGTCGGCTCCTGTCTTGCCTGGTTGCTGCGGGCGTGCTGCGGTGGGGCGACGCTCAGCGCCGCCCCACCGCCGTGATGTCAGCCGTCGATGTTGGCCTGGATGTCCTCGGACATCTTCGTCCACGTGGAAGCCGGGTCGGCTCCGCCGATGATGGCCGCTTCTGCGACTCCCCAGAACTCCCACACCGAGCCCATCTCCGGGATGCTCGGCATCGGGAAGCCGGTCGCTCCCACATCGCCGAAGCCCTTGATGATCGGGTCTTCCGCAGCCTTGTCGTAGGCAGCCGTCAGCGCCGGCGGGCGGTTACCCGCTTCGTACAGCGCGTACTGCACCTCTTCCGTGCCGATGTAATTGACGAGGAACTGGTTCGCCAGAAGCGCGTTCTCCGACTTCGCATTGACGTAGAAGCCCTGGACGCCCACGAACGGTGACGCCGTCTCGCCACCGGCGGTCGGTATCGGGTCGATCGCGATGTTGATGCCCTTGGCCTCAGCGTCCGTCGTGTTCCACGGGCCGGTCAGGATGAAGGGCGACTCGCCGGCGTTGAACGCCTCTTTCGCGAGGTCCTGCGTCAGGTTCAGGTTGATCGTGCCCGCCGCGCCCTGCTGGCCCAGCCAAGCGGCGAACGCCTGTCCCGCCTCGTCACCGACGGTGAGTTGCGAGCCGTCGTAGCTGCCGTCGGCGTTCTGAGCGAAGACCGAGTTGCCGAACGAGGTCTGGAAGGGATACAGGTGGTACGGGTCGGCGTTCGCCGGATCGAGGCCCACGACGAACGGGTACTGCGTGCCCGCAGCGGTGCCGGCAGCGATCATGTCGTCGAACGTCGCCGGCGCCTCGGGCACCAGGTCGGCGTTGCGCATCAGCGCGAGATTCTCGGTCGCGTACGGGAGCCCGTACACCTTGCCGTCGTAGGTGAAGGCCGAGATCGCGACCTCCTGGAAGTCGGCCGCGGTGTCTCCGAGCTCGATCGGCGCGACGAGCCCATCCTGAACGAACGAGCCGAGCCAGTCGTGCGCTCCGATGGTCACGTCGGGGCCCTTGCCGGTGGGAACCTGTGCGGTGAAGTCGTCGCGGATCTTCTCGTTCTGCTTCACGACGAGATCCACCGTGACGTCGTTGTCCTCCTCGAACTGCGAGATCGAGTCTTCGAGCGCGTCTGCGCGGTTCTGGTCGACCCAGACCGTGAGTGTGGCTCCCCCTTCGGACTCGTTCCCGCTGTCGCCGCCGTTGTCTCCGCCGCCGCTTGCGCAGCCGGAGAGCACGAGCGCGCCGCCCGCGATGAACGCGCTGATTGCGAGCACGCTCTTCTTGTTCACCTTCATCGGTGTGTGCCTCTCTCAAGTGCTGATGGGAATCCGACCGACCTTGGCCGGCGCAGGGCACCGTTGAAGGCCGTTCTTCGACTCGCAGAAACTGCAAGCGCTTACATTCTTACCTCGCGGTTGACCACAGGGCAACTTGACCCCGGATTCGATATGTGGCCGTGATCAAATGCGGCGCTCATGGAATCGCTTGCACGCCGCGCGCTCCCGGCGCGGCGGTCGCGGCATCCGTTCTCCTCACCGTCGCGGGCGCGCGCCGATAGACTGCCGCGCATGGCAGATTCCTCCTTCGACATCGTCAGCAAGGTCGACCACCAGGAGGCCGACAACGCTCTCAACCAGGCCCGCAAGGAGGTCGAGCAGCGCTACGACTTCAAGGGCACCGACTCTTCGATCGAGTGGAGCGGCGAGGCGATCCTGATCAAGGCCAACTCCGAGGAGCGCGCGAAGGCCGTGCTCGACGTCTTCCAGACCAAGCTCATCAAGCGCGGCATCTCACTCAAGAGCCTCGAGTCAGGCGACCCCGTGGCCAGCGGCAAGGAGTACCGCATCACCTCGACGCTCAAAGACGGCATCTCGTCGGAGAACGCGAAGAAGATCAGCAAGATCATCCGCGACGAGGGGCCCAAGTCGGTGAAGTCGCAGATCCAGGGCGACGAGCTGCGCGTGCAGTCGAAGTCGCGCGACGACCTGCAGGAGGTGCAGCGCCTGCTGAAGGCCGCCGACCTCGACGTCGACCTGCAGTTCATCAACTACCGCTGACGAAGCCCGGTGCTCTGGCGTCCTTCTCAAGCGAGTACTGAGCGGGCCTTCGCGTTCCTACTGGGTCAGCGGCGCCGTGAAATCGATGACCCAGTCTTCGATCGCCTCGAAGCTATCGATGCGCAGCCGGTGGAGGCGACGGCTGCCTCGATCGCGCAACCGACGAGTTGAGCGTTCGCGAGGAGAGCGAGATGGCGGGAGGCGGAGAATCGACTCAATTCGGTCCTGCAAGCGATGTCGGTGATTGTCAGGGCAACCAACCCGTTCATTCGAGATTCGAGAAGCACCTCCAGAATTCGCAGACGATCGGGATGCGCGGCGGCCTTCAGGAGCGACGCGACATCCCTCGACTCGACCCCTTGCGTGATCGCTGCGCCGCGCTCCATCGAGTCGGCGCTCACGCTCGAACGCGCGCCATGCCGCCGTCGACGGAGAGAAGCGTGCCGGTGGTGGCGCCCGCGCGCGGCGAGGCGAGACTCGCTACGGCGTAGGCGACTTCCGCCGCGCTGACGAGTCGCCCCATCGGCTGGCGGGCTCGGAGGGCTTCCGCTGCTGCAGCCGGATCCGCGGCATTCTGCAGCAGACGCTCGACCCACGGGGTGTCCGCCGTTCCCGGAGAGACGGCGTTCACGCGGATGCCTTCGCGTACGTGATCGGCCGCCATCGCGAGAGTCATGGCGGCGACGGCGCCCTTTGAGGCACCGTAAAGAACGCGGTCCACGACTCCGACATGCGCGACGACGGACGCGATGTTCACGACGGCAGGATGGGGCGAGCGCCGTAGCCAGGGCAGCGCGGCTCGAGTGACGCGTGCGATGCCGACGACGTTCACGTCCAGCACGCGATGCCACTCATCATCGCCGTTCGCTGTGACGTCCCCCGTGGCGCTGATCCCTGCGCAGTTGACGACGATGTCGATGCCGCCGATCTGTTCCGCCGCTTCGGCGACCCCGGCTCGCACCGATGGGTCGTCGGAGACGTCCACCCGCACTGACACGACCCCCCGCGAAGGCTCGGCCGGCTCTCGGTCGAGGACAGCGACTCGGCACCCGCGATCCGTGAGTTCGGTCACGATGGCGGCGCCGATGCCGCTGGCACCGCCGGTGACGACGGCTGCCAGTCCGCTGAACTCCGTCATGATGCCTCTTTCTCGTTGAGTGTGTCGGCCAGCACTTCGAGGAGGTGCTGGTATGGCTGACCCGTGGCCCGGGTCATGCCGAGCTCGCAGGTTCGGTTGAGTGATGCGTGCGTCACGGCGGGTGCGGCCGCGACTGCCATCGCTTCCGGGCCCGTCGCCGACGCAGTCAGCTCGGGATGTAGCATTCCGCGATCGCCCGCGAAGGCGCAGCATCCCCACTCCTCAGGGAGAAGCACCTCCTCAGCGGCAGCCGAAGCCACACGCGTAAGTGCGTCGTTGATGCCCATGCGGGTCGAGGAGCACGTCGGATGGAGCGTGAGTGAAGCGACCCGCCCTCGTGCCGGCAGCCGGTCGAGCACGACCTCGTCGACGAACTGAACGGCGTCGATGACGCGGATCCCGATGTCGCCTGCGGCTTCGAGGAGCACGTGCAACCCCTCGGTGCACGACGAGGCATCGCAGACGACCGGAAGCTCACCCTCGCGAGTCGCCCGACGAAGGGATGCCGCAACCCGCTCCTTCATGACGCCATAGCCGTCGGTGAGGCCCTTGGACTTCCACGGCGTCCCGCAGCACAGCGACGGCAGATCGTCAGGCGTGACCAGCGCCACGTCCGCTCGGCGGCACAGATCCAAGAAGGACTCCGCCACCCCGCGTCCGCCGGGCACGGCAGGACCGAACATCGTCGTCGTACAGCTGGAGAAGTACACCGCTACCGCGTCCGGCTCTGAGAACACCCGTCGAGGCTCCCCTCCTGCCGGAAGATCGCCGGTGTACCTCGGTATGACGTCGTCTCCGACCACGGCTCGGACGATGACGGTGGTGGCTTCGGGAAGAGCCGGGGGGACGGCATCCGCTACCGTCAGTGCCATGCCGCCGACGCGACTGACGGCCTTCCAGTTCTTCGCGGCGAGTTTCCATCCGGCTTGCGCGACGGCGTTCTGGTTCTCGGTTCTCAGCCGCCGGACGAGGTCGCCGGTGTTGATGAGGACCGGGCACGCCGTTTGGCACATACCGTCGACGGCGCACGTCTGCACGCCGTCGTAGTCGTATTCCGATCGCAGCTGCTGTGCCAGCGCGGTGTCTCCGGCGGCGTCTGCTCGCGCCATCTCGCGTCGCAGCACGATGCGTTCGCGCGGGGTGAGGGTGATGTCCTTGCTGGGGCACACCGGTTCGCAGTATCCGCACTCGACGCACCGGTCGACCTCTTCTTCGACGGTGTGAACGATCTTCAGGTCGCGGATGTGGGCGGTCGGGTCGTCGGTGAGCAGCACGCCCGGGT
Organism: Microbacterium yannicii PS01; assembly: GCF_000304335.1. Taxonomy (GTDB): domain Bacteria; phylum Actinomycetota; class Actinomycetes; order Actinomycetales; family Microbacteriaceae; genus Microbacterium; species Microbacterium yannicii_A. The sequence goes on from NZ_CAJF01000005.1 coordinate 87,221, forward strand.
TGAGCAGTCTTTCGGGGTCTATGAGGGTCTTGATCTCGCGCATGACGTCGTAGAGTTCGTCGCCATACTGGCGCTGGACGAAGGGCGCCATGATGCGTCCGGTGCCGTGCTCGGCCTTCAGCGTGCCGCCCTGGGAGAGCACGAGGTCGACCATCTCGTCGGTGAACGCCTCATATCGGAGCAGCGATCGCGGGTCGTCGAAGCGTTCGTTGAGCAGGAAGTGGATGTTGCCGTCCTTGGCGTGCCCGAAGATGACGCTGTCCTCGTAGCCGTGCTGCTCGAACAGTTCGATGAGGCGCGTGCAGGTGGCCAGCAACCGGTCCACCGGGACGGCGATGTCCTCCAGCAGTGCCGTCGTTCCCGAGGGGCGCGCGCCGGCGACAGCGGTGAAGAGGCCCTTGCGGATGTGCCACAGCTGCGCACGAGTCACCGGGTCTGCGGTGAGAGCGGCGGGCCCCGTCAACGGCAGGGTGTTCAGGAGTGCGGAGGATCCGGCGACGAGGCGTTCCAACTCATCAACGCTTTCGCCCTGGTGCTCGACCAGAAGCGCCGCGTGGCCGTCCACATCGAGCGCGAGGAGCTCGGCGGTGGCATCCGGGTCTCGCTGGGCGACCCGCAGGCTGGTCGCATCGAGCAGCTCGATGGCGGCAAATCCGCAGTCGACGAGTGCGGGCAGTGCTGCGGTCGCGGCATCGAGCGTCGGAAAGATCAGCAGACCCGTCGCGACATGCGTCTTGAGCGCAACCGTGCGGAAGGTGGCTTCGGCGACGAACGCGAGTGTGCCCTCGCTTCCGACAAGCAGGCGCTCGAGTATATCTACGGGACGGTCGTAGTCGAGGAAGGAGTTGAGGCCGTAGCCCATCGTGTTCTTGATCGCGTAGACCCGCTGGATGGCGGCGACCGAGTCGCGGTTCCCGCGAACCCGGTCACGCAGGCGTCCGAGTCCCTCATAGATGAGAGGTTCGGCCGCTCGGAGGCGGTCGTCGGCATCGCCCCCGGAGGTGTCGATGACGGTGCCGGATGGCAGTACGAAGATCGAGGATGACAGGGTGCGGTAGGTGTTCGAGTGGGTGCCGCAGCACATGCCGCTGGAGTTGTTCGCGACAACACCGCCGATGGTGCAGGCGATCTCGCTGGCCGGGTCGGGGCCCAGCTTGCGGCCGTGCCGAACGAGTCGCGTGTTGACGGCTCGGACGGTTGCGCCGGGACCGGTGCGGACGAGGTCGCCGCCCTCCCGCACGTGCACCGAGCGGAAATTCTTGCGCGTGTCGATGAGAACTCCGCCGGTTCCCGCCTGACCCGAAAGGCTGGTTCCGCCGGAGCGGAAGGTCACCGGAACACCGGCGCTGCGAGCTGCGCGCATCGTCGCCGCGACATCGTCGGCGTCGCGGGCGGTGACGACCGCCTGCGGGGTCAGAAGGTAGTGCGAGCCGTCGTGAGCGGCGGCGAGCCGGTCCGTGGCGCGCACCCCCACGACGACGCCGGTCCCTTCGAGCTCGCGAAGCAGCAGAGGGTCGGGGGCGGCGAGTGTCGCGGTGTCAGTGGGACTCACGTGAGACCTTCGCTCCGGTGGATCCCACGAGGAAGTCGAGGTCTGCTCCGGTGTCGGCCTGCATGACGTGATCAACGTACAGGCGCTCCCAGCCGCGTCTCGGGTTCGCGAAGCCTTCCACGGTCGCATCGCTGATGCCGCGCGCGGCGAACTCGTCCGACGGGACCTCGACGTCCAGGCGACGGTTGCGAACGTCGAGGCTGATCATGTCGCCCGTCTGTACTCGCCCAAGAGGCCCGCCCGCGGCGGCCTCGGGCGTCACGTGCAGGATCACGGTGCCGTACGCCGTGCCCGACATCCGTCCGTCGCAGATCCGCACCATGTCCCGCACGCCCTTCTCGAGCAGCTTCTTCGGCAGCGGCATGTTCGACACCTCCGGCATTCCGGGATACCCCATCGGTCCGCAGCCGCGGAGGATCATCACGGAGTTCTCGTCGATGTCCAGGTCGGGGTCGTCAATGCGGGCATGGAAGTCCTCGATGGAGTCGAACACCACGGCGGGGCCGCGGTGTTTCAGCAGGTGGGGCGAAGCGGCGGCGGGCTTGATGATCGCGCCGCCGGGGGCGAGCGAGCCGCGCAGCACACTGATGCCCGCTGCGGGGATGAGCGGTGCGGAACGCGGCGTGATGACGTCGGCGTCCCAGATCTGCGCGTCGTCGAGGTAGTCGACGAGCGGGCGGCCGGTGATGGTGAGCGCGCTGGGATCGAGCAGATCTCTCACTTCGCGGAGGACCGCGAGGAAGCCGCCGGCCCGGTAGAGGTCGTCCATCAGGTAGCGGCCCGCCGGCTGCAGATTGACAAGCAGCGGCACCTCCGCCCCGATGCGGTCGAAGTCGTCGATGGTCAGTTCGATGCCGAGCCGGCCGGCGATGGCGAGCAGGTGCACGACCGCGTTGGTGGAGCCGCCGATCGCGGCCAGCGCGACGATGGCGTTGTGGAAGTTCGCCTTCGTGAGGAACGTGGACGGGCGCCGGTCGGCTGCGACGAGTTCCACCGCGAGGCGACCGGTCTGGTGCGACGCTTCCAGCAGCCTGCTGTCGGGTGCGGGTGTTCCCGCCAGGCCGGGGACGATCGTTCCCAGAGCCTCGGCGACGAGCGCCATCGTGGAGGCAGTCCCCATCGTGTTGCAATGCCCCTTGGACCGGATCATCGACGACTCGGACTTCTCGAACAGCGCTTCACTGAGCGTTCCCGCGCGTACTTCTTCGCTCAGCCGCCAGACGTCGGTTCCGCAGCCGAGCGCTTCGCCGCGGAAGTGACCGGTGAGCATCGGGCCGCCCGGGATCACGACGGCGGGAAGATCGACGGATGCCGCGGCCATCAGCAGCGCCGGAATCGTCTTGTCACATCCGCCGAGAAGGACAACGCCGTCGATGGGGTTGGCGCGAAGCATCTCCTCCGTGGCCATCGCCATCATGTTGCGCCACAGCATCGCGGTAGGCCGGACCTGGGTCTCACCGAGCGAGACGACCGGCAGGTTCAGTGGAATCCCGCCCGCCTCGTAGATGCCGTTCTTGACCGACTGCGCGACCTCGTCGAGGTGGGCATTGCAGGGGGTGAGGTCCGACGCGGTATTGGCGATGGCGATCTGCGGGCGACCGCGAAAAGCGCTGTCGGGGAGTCCACGCCGCATCCACGCACGGTGGATATAGGCGTTCCGGCCATCTCCCGAGTACCACTCCGAGCTCCTGAGGTCGGACGCCATCGTTTACCAACTTTCGGAAATTGCGTCTGATTGACGGAATATGACTATAGTAGCGGCGTCAGCACGCCGTCCGTCGAAGGGGATGAAGATGACCATCACGGATGCCGTCATCCTTGCCAACCCCATCACGTGCGAGTTGGGCGAGGGCCCGGTGTGGGACCCCATCCGGGAAGCGGTGCTGTGGGTCGACATCCGGCGCGGCCTCGTGTTCTCCGGACGTCTCGACGCACACGGACGGATCAGCGACGTCGAGCACGTGCCGTTCCCCGGGACGGTCGGCGCCGTCGCGGTCGCCGAGGACGGATCTTGGATCGTCGCCGCCGCGAAGACCTTGCTCGTCCACCCCGCCACGGGGTCGACCCGGGGGCTAGCCCGGGTCATTCCCGGGGGCGAGCCCCGACGGACCAATGACGGGAAGCCGGATCCGGCCGGACGCTTCCTCATCGGAACGCTCTCCCTCGGCGACGACTCGCAGAACGAAGTCTTGGTCCGCCTCGAGCGAGACGGTTCACTGACGACCATCGACGACGACCTCACCCTCTCCAACGGGCTGGCGTGGAGTCCGGACGGTTCCGTCCTGTACTCGGTGGACACGCTACGGCGCGTCGTCTTCGCCAGGTCCTACGACATGGTGACAGGAGCGACGGGCGAGCGGCGGGCGCTGATCGAGTTCGCCGAGGGCTTCCCAGACGGCATGTGCAGCGACGAGGACGGCCACCTTTGGATCGCGATGTGGGGGCTGGGCGAGGTGCGCCGCTACACGCCCGACGGCGAGCATCAGCGCACGATCCGAGTCCCCGCTCCGCACGTATCGAGCGTCGCCTTCGCGGGCCCGGACCCCGAGACCCTCGTCATCACCACCGCGACGCAAGACCTGACCGACGAGCAGCTTGCGGCGTACCCGCTGTCGGGAAAGCTGTTCAGCACGCAGCCCGGCGTTCGCGGACTGCCCGTGCCGCTGTGGAGCGGCGTGCCCGAGAAGCAGAAGGAGACCCCATGAAGCTCGCTCGCATCGGAGCCCTCGGCGAAGAGAAGCCCGCCGCGTTCCTCACCGACGACACTTACGTCGATCTCTCTGACGTCGTCCCGGACTTCGACGAGGCGTTCTTCGCCGGCGGCGGAATCGAACGGATTCGACCCCTCGTGTCCGAGCGGGCCGAGGTGGGTGCGACCCAGCTGCTCCTCGGTCAGCGAATCGGTGCGCCGATCGCCCGCCCGCACCAGATCATCTGCGTCGGCCTCAACTACAGCGACCACGCGGCCGAGACCGGGCAAGCGGTCCCCGACGAGCCGATCCTGTTCACCAAGTCGCCGAACACGCTCATCGGACCCAACGACGATGTCCGCATCCCGCGCGGGTCGACCAAGCCCGACTGGGAGGTCGAGCTCGGCATCGTCATCGGGCAGCGTGCGAGCTACCTGGAAACGCCCGAACACGCACGTGAGCACATCGCGGGGTGGGTCGTCGTCAACGACGTCAGCGAACGCGCGTTTCAGCTCGAGCGCGGCGGACAGTGGCTCAAGGGCAAGTCCGCCGAGACCTTCAACCCGGTCGGTCCCTGGCTGGTCACTCCGGACGAGGTGCCCGACGTCCTCGACCTCGGAATGCGACTGGACGTCAACGGCGTCCGCCGTCAGGACGGCTCCACGTCGACGATGATCTTCGACCCGTTCTTCATCGTGCACTACATCAGTCAGTTCCTGGTGCTCGAGCCCGGCGACCTCATCAACACCGGAACTCCCCCTGGCGTGGGCATGGGCTTCCGACCGCCGGTCTGGCTGCAGCCCGGCGATGTCATGGAGCTCGAGATCGACGCACTCGGGTCCCAGCGCCAGACGGTCCTCGCACCGCGATGAGGGCCTTCGTCATCACCGGCCCGGGTGAGGCCGCTGTTCAGGAGGTCGAACCACCCACCGCATCCGCCGGGGAGGTGATCGTCGATGTCGCTCGTGCCGGCATCTGCGGCACCGACATCGAGTTCTACACCGGCGAGATGCAGTACCTCCACGACGGCTTTGCCGAGTATCCGGTGCGGATCGGACACGAATGGATGGGGACGGTCTCGGCCGTCGGCGCCGGCGTCGATCCCGCCTGGATGGGCCGCCGCGTCACCGGCGACACGATGCTCGGGTGTCAGAAGTGCGAGCGATGCCGCGCGGGATTCCACCACGTGTGTCAGTTCCGCGATGAGCTCGGGGTCCGTAACGGTCGCCCCGGCGCCCTCGCCGAGCAGGTCGCCGTTCCCGCGTGGTCGCTGCATCCGCTTCCCGACACCGTCGACGACGCGGCCGGCGCAATGGTCGAGCCCGGCGGCAATGCCTGGCGATCGGTGGATGCCGCAGGCCTGAAGCCCGGCGACCGTGCCCTCATTCTGGGGCCCGGCACCATCGGACTGCTCTGCGCGCTCTTCGCCCGCGCTATCGGCGCCGAGGTTCATCTCCTCGGCCGAGCTGGCCGATCGCTGGAGTTCGCCAAGACGTTCGCGTTCGACGGCGTGTGGACCGAGGACGACCTCCCCGACCTCGCGTGGCACGCGGTCATCGACGCCTCCAACGCCCCGCACCTGCCGGCGAAGGCCCTCGAACTCGTCGAGCCGGGCCGTCGGATCGTGCACGTCGGGCTCGCCGGAAGCCCCAGCCTCATCGACACCCGGATGCTCGCGCTCGGCGACGTTACCGCGGTGGGCATCCTCGGCGCCTCTGCCGGGCTCGACCCGACGATCGCCGCGTACGCCGACGGCACCGTCGACCCCAACCCCCTCATCGCGGCCACAGTCGGGCTCGAGGACCTCGCCGGCGTCCTCGCCGGCTCGCGCCCTGTTGGTGCGGGGGCCGGACCCAAGATCCACGTCGAGATCACACGACACACATCGTCCGAACAGGAGCCATCATGAAACGCGCACTCGTCACCGGAGGCGCCCGCGGCCTCGGCGCCGCCACCGCCGCCCGACTCCGCGCCGACGGCATCAAGGTCATCAGGGTCGACCGCGCCGGCGACATCGACGAACTGGTCGACATCACCGACGAGGTCGCGGTCGCCGACCTCGCGTCCCGGGTGGGACCGGTCGACATCCTTATCAATTCGGCCGGCATCGTCGGGCCGAACATGCCGCTCGTCGAGACGACATCGGCGGACTGGCGCGCCACGTTCGACGTGAACGTGCTCGGAACGGTAGCGCTTATGCGCGCCTTCATCCCAGGAATGGTCGAGCGGGGGTGGGGCCGCATCGTCAACTTCGCCAGCATGGCCGGCAAGGACGGCAACCCCAATCTCGCGGTCTACTCCGCATCCAAGGCCGCGGTCATCGCGCTCACCAAGTCGGCCGGCAAGGAGCTGGCCACAACTGGCGTTCTGGTGAACGCGATCGCTCCGGCCGTGATCGCCACGCCCATGAACGACGCGACCGCGCCGGAGGTGCTGGCACACATCACCAGCCTCATCCCGATGAAGCGCGTGGGGGAAGCCGCCGAGGTCGCGGAGCTGGTGGCGTGGCTCGCGTCAGAGAAGGTGAGCTTCTCAACCGGGGCGGTCTACGACATCAGCGGCGGCCGGGCGACCTACTGAACCTGGGTTGCTCTCTCACCCCGAACGATTGCCTGGATCGTGGGGACCTGCTCGATGAGCTCCAGCAGCGGGATCCGGAAAGCGAGAGCACTGACGCTGACTGCCCCCGTCGAAGGCGTGCGGTCGTCCGATTGTGCGGGCACGGCGACGCAGTTCACGCCGACCTCGTTCTCCTGATCGTCGACCGCGTACCCGCGTTCCTTCGACAGCTGCACCTCGTCCCACAGCCTGGCCAGATCGGTGATGGTGTGCGGTGTGCGCTGCTCGAGCGGCTCTTCACCGAGCAGGTCGCGAAGTTCCCCGCGGTCGGCCACGCCATAGCCGAGCAGTAGCTTGCCCACGGCGGTCCGGTACGCCGGATTGCGTCCACCGATCACCGATGTCAACCGCACCGCTCCGCCCGGCGGGTCCGTCTTCGCGCGGTAGACGACCTCCGAACCGTCGAGCACCGCATAGTGCGCCGTCTCTCCGAATCGGGCGGACAGTTGCTCCAGGATCGGCATCATCCGAGCCGCTTCCGGCCGCTCGCCGAAGTTGTAGAAGGCGAGGCGGAAGAACTCGTCGCCGAGCATGTACATCCCGCGCCCGATCTGCGACGCCAGTCCAGCCTTCCGCAGGGAGACGAGAGCCCGGTGCACCGTTGACTTCGGGCTCCGCATCGCCGCGGCGAGCTCGTCCAGACTCACCCCACGCGGATGATCCGCCAGCTCGATCAGAACAGCGAGGACCCGGTCTGCTCCCACCACACGCGCGTCGTCGGTTCCGGCATCCGTTGCCACCACAGGGGGTCCTCCCGATCCGAATACCGGCATTCTAATCCGACAGACAGAAAAGAGCGTTCAGCCGGGAATACCGCGCCGCGGAAGCGGAGCCACCACGCGCTCAGACCCACCGGGACGCTCACTCGAAGCGGAAGAATTCCAGATCCGCGATCCCCGTGAAGCGGGTGTCGAAGGGAACGACACCCTGTCCGCGACCGGAGTACAACCGATGAAAGCGAACGCCGCTGCCGCCGCCGACCTCGTCGCCGTTGAGCACCCGGTGGACCCCGAGCTGTCTGGTTCGCTCGATGACGGATGCCAGCCCGACGTAGCCGGTCGTCTCGGCCGGCTGCAGCAAGAAGCCCCGACCTGCCACTCGCAGCGAACCCTCGAGATCGACAGCGATGCCGTAACCGATTTCGCCTTCGTCCAGCATGCCGTGAGGATCATCGAGCGAAGCCACGAGATCAACTCCTCCGATCGTCACGAGCGTGACGGGGTTGGCGCGATCAACGAAGAACCCGCGAATGCCTTCGGGGCGAGCGGTGGCGATCGTCTCCCGCATCGCCGACAGGAGCCCGTAGGCGTCCACGATCTCGTCGTAGTCCGGTGCCCCTGCGTGCAGGGAGTCCAGGCCGAAGGGTGCTACCAGCTCGGCACCGTGTTCACCAATCGCTCGGAACATGTGAGCGATGCCCAGCTGATCGCGCCTCATCTCAGGTACGACGAGACGGTCGGAGGCCGCGGCGTACGCGCGGCACGTCGCGTCGAAGTCGCCGAAGTAGATATCCGGTGAGAAGAAGTCGATGGATGGTGTGAGCGCCCGCCAAAGTGAAAGCAGGTGCGGGACCGGCCCGCCGCTCGGGTAGCCGCCGGGCTCCATGCCGCCGGCGACAAGCTGGTCGCCCGGTGTCATCGGATTCACCGCGTCGAGCCACGCGTTGACGTAGAGAGGAACGTTGAGTTCCGCGCGTCCGCCGGCTGCAACTCTCTCGATGTGCGTTGCGTACCCCCACGTCATCAGAGCCTCATCTGCCTCAGATCCGAAAACCTCGCTCCAGGAACCCTCGGTTCGCGAGCCTTCCGCCACCCACGCCGAGCGCAGGCGTCCGTCACCGTCGCGCGCAGCGGCGATGACGGCATCAGGCACGTCCCGGTTCCAGTGCGCCTCAGCTACATCGCTCTCGTCGCGACGAGCCCCCAACAGCCCCGGTTCATTTTCAACCTGCACGAATGGGATGACGTGCGCCCTTCCGGATTCACGCACATGTGCGAGGACCCGTGCGAAGGCGGTGGCATCGGCCACCGTGATCTCCTCACCGAATGGCGACACGTGGTGCATCGGCGTACCCGCCGATCGGGCACGCGGAAAACGCGCACCGTCTCGCTTGACCCAGCCGGGAACGTACGTCGACGCTCCGTTCTTCCAGGCGCCGAACCACAGCGGGATCCATCGGAGTCCCTCCGACTCAGCCGCCTCCAAAGCGGCGTCGACCAGCGAGAGGTCGAAGTCGCCTTCGCGCGGCTCGACCGTCTCCCACGAGATCGGCGCGAGCACCGAGTCCGCGCCGATATCGCGGACACGGCGGAAGGCCTCGCGGATAGAAGCGGGGCTGCTCGCGCTCGAGTTGTGGAGCTCTCCACCGAGGAGAAGCTGCCGCGATGCAGTCATTGAGAGGCTCCGTCGTTCAGGACTGCCGACTCCGACAGGAAGGTCCGTTCGGAGCTCTTCAGCAGACGGCGGGGTCCCGTGACGTGGATCACCGTCTCGAGTGGTCGCGACTCGGCGTCGAAGCTCACCCACGCGTCGACCGACGAGGGTTCGATCACGAATTCGCCTGAGATGTCGGTGTACCCGAGTTGCGCGGCATCCAGCGTGAAGATCACCCGCCGGGCCTCGCCTGCATCGAGCGACACCCGTGCGAATCCCGCGAGCTGCTGGGCGGGGCGCGTGGCGCCGGCGGTGTTCACGCGGACATAGAGCTGCACCACGGTATCTCCACTGCGCTCCCCCGCGTTTCGCACCGTCGTCGCGACCTGCACCGACCCCTTGGTGGTCATCTCGACGTCCGCAACCAGTTCCGACAGCACGAACTCGGTATAGCTCAGGCCGTGGCCGAACGTGTACAGCGGTGTCGCCGGCATGTCGAGGTAGTGCCGATCGACATCAGGCGGCAGCGGGTTGCGGTAACCGGTGCCGGCCCGCTGGTGGTGGTAGACCGGAATCTGACCCGTATGACGCGGGATGCTGTACGGCAGCTTTCCGCTCGGGTTCACGTCTCCGAACAGCACGTCGGCCACAGCGGCCGGCCCGAACGGGCCACCGTACGACGCCACGACGATCGCGGCGGCATCCTGGATCACCTGAGGCAGCGTGTACGCGCGACCTTGCACGAGGACGACGACGATGGGCTTCCCTGTCGCGGCGACGGCCTCCGCGAGGCGCACCTGCGCCGCGGGCAGCGCGATGTCAGCGGAGTCGCTCGCTTCTCCCTCGGTGCGCTCGCCGTTGAACCAGAGGCTTGCACCGCCGACCGCGAGCACGACGACATCGGATGCGGTCGCGGCAGCCACGGCATCCGCAATCGCGTCCTCGCCGAGGTCGGTCGTGAGAGTGCTGCCCGTCGCGAACTGCGTGGCGAGCGCGCGTCGTCTGACCTCGTCGATGAGGGAAGTCGCATCGAGCCGGTCACGAACGAAGTCTTCGATCGGCATCGACGGGAAGATGCTGTTGTTCCATGCGGCCATACCCGGGTCGATCCCGACCATGTTGCCCATCCCGCCACCCGACATGAAGGTGGTCATGTCGCGGAAGGCGGGGTAGCTGTAAGTAGGGAACTGCAGTTTCACCGCATCGGCGTGGGGGCCGACCACCGCCACGTTCGTGGCTTCGGCGGCAAGAGGGAGCACCCCGTCGTTCTTGACCAGAACGACCGACCGGCGGGCGAGCTCACGCGAGAGCTCGCGACCTTCGGCTGCCACCCCGGCGATCTCGATGCGCTCCGCGGGGTAAGGGTTCTCGAACAGCCCGAGGCGGAACTTGGCCGTGAGAATGCGTCGCACCGAGCGGTCCACGTGCGCCACGTCCACGCGACCGGCCTCTACCTCTCCGACAAGCGCGTCGCCGTAGCCATAGGGGATGGGGAACTCGGTGTCGAGTCCGGCGGCGATCGTCAGTCGGCCGGCGTCAGCAGGCGACGCTGCGGCGCGCTGGCGGGTGTGGATGTGCTCCAGCGTCATGTAGTCGCTCGAGACGAACCCGTCGAACCCGAGCGTGTCTCGCAACAACGTGGTCAGCACGTCCGGGTTCGCTGCGGCCGGGACCCCGTCCACATCTGAGTACGAGTTCATGACCGACCCGAGGCCGGCCAACTGGATGGCGGCCTCGAACGGGTACGCGAAGAGGTCACGCGTGCGCCGGGGCCCGCCCTCGTACGAGGAGAGGTTCATCCCGCCTGTCGGCAGGCCATAGCCGACGAAGTGCTTCGCGGTGGCGATGGCACCGGTGCGCAGATCCTCACCCTGAAGACCGCGGGTGTACGCGACGCTGAGCGCTGCGACGAGGTACGGATCCTCCCCGTAGGTCTCGTGCACCCGGCCCCAACGCGGATCCAACGCGATGTCCATGTTGGGCGAAAGCGCCTGCCGCACGCCGACCCGGAGCAGCTGCTGCCGGATGGTGTCCGCCATCTCCTGCACGAGCTCCGGACTCCATGTCGCCGCGAGTCCGATCGCCGTCGGGAAGACCATGTGCCCGCCGGCCAGCACTCCGTTCAACGCCTCGATGTGCACGAGCAGTGGGATGCCGAGACGGGTGCCCTTGATAGCGACATGCTGCAGATCGCCGACGATCCGCGCCATCGTCGCAGGGTCGTCCACGCCGAAGTTGCAGATGTGACCGGGCGCCTTCTCAAGCCACTGGTCGCGCACAGCCGGAGCGGAGCCGTCGGCGAGCACCAGATACCAGGGCGGCACGGAGACGAGCTGATGCGCCTTCTCCCGCAACGTCATCTGGGCGAGGAGGCGGTCGGCACGCTCCGGAGCGCTGAGCGCGGTGTCGAGATGGGCTGATTCAGGAGACACTGTGAACCTCCGTGTCGCTCGTGGGTGGGTGCGGGTCGATTTCTGCGTGCGCTGCGGTGGCTCGGGACGTGAGAAGAAGGAGGATCAGTCCCACGGTGGGCAAGAGCGCCGCTACCCACGGCAGTGCTTCGAGTCCCCACACGCCGACCACGAGGGCGCCGATGGCGGCCCCTCCACCGATCGCGACGTTGAACGCTGTGGTCTGCAGCGCAGCGGCCGTCGCACGCTGGTGCGGTGGTGCGATGCGCATCATTCGAGCCTGCAGGAGGATGGGAACGACAGCGAACGCCATCGCCTGCAGGAGTGAGTTGACGACCAGCGGACCGATCCCCCACTCGACCGCGAGCGGGAACAGTGCGCTGAGAACCGCCACGAGCCCAACCGCCACCGGCACGGCGCCGTTCGGGAATCGGTCGGCGATCCGCCCGACGGCAGAGACCGCGGCGAGCGACGCGAGACCTCCGGCGAAGAGGAATGCGGGAATGGCGGCCGACGGGATCAAGGCGATTTCACCGAGCCATACGACCGAATAGGTGCCGTACGTGGTCTGCCCGATCACGACGAGCAGAATGATCGCACACACGAGGAGGATTCGCCCGAGTGCCGAGCGCGTCGAGGCGTCGCGGGTCGAGGCGTCGCGCGCCGACGCCCTGCGCACTGCGGGCGCACGCGGTGACACAGCGGGAAGCAACAGCGCGACCATGAGCACGACGAGCACTGCAACAGCCGCAAGGGCTCCAAAGGCGACTCGCCACCCGAACGCCTGACCCAGCGCATTGCCGAGCGGGACTCCCAGCACGCCGGCGACCGAACCCCCGGCAGCCGTGATCGCGGTCGCGCGTCCCAGCTGGGACGAGGGCACGAGATCGGCCGCATATGCCGCAGCCACCGACCAGAACAGCCCGTGCGCCACTCCGCCTGCCGCACGAGCGATGAGGAGCATCTCGAACGTGGGAGCCAGGGCGGTGAGGCCCGTCGCCGCCGCGATCCCGACAAGGGCGATGACCGCGAGCGGCTTGCGCGGCATCCGTCGAGTGAGGATGGCGAGCGGCGTCGTGGTGAGGATCACGGCACCGGCGAATACGGTGATGAGCTGCCCGACGTCGGTGACCGGGCGGTCGAACGTCGCGGCGATGTTCGGCACGAGGCCGCCGGGAAGAAACTCCGTCGACATAGAGACGAAAATCGCGGCGGCGAGAATCAGGAGCCCGAGCCGCGGGAACGGCGGGTCAGGAACTCTATGCGTCGGACGGGGTTCGGGGTGGCGCCGAAATCGGCGGCTTGACGCGCGTTTCGTGGCACGGCTGTCGTGCGACATGGCTGATGCCTTCTCAGACCCTTGCGCGCTGCCGGATGTCCCAGGCGCACCAACGCCGCGAACGGTGGGGATTCCGAGACTACGAGCTGACGAGTCTTCGAGCCTTACTGGCGGCGACTATTGCGCAACCCCGCGGGGCGGATGTTGCTGGTCGAGCGGGTAGGCAGTAGGCAGGACGTGGAGATCGATCGAGGCGCACGGCCGCGTCCCCTTCGAGCTCGACGATTTCAGCGTGCGGCGCCGGTCGCTCCCGCACGTGATGCGCGAACGGAGCAGCATGAATAAGTACCTGTTCAACGACGACTGGTCGGTGCGCCGCAAGGTGAGCGGCTTCGTAGACCTCATGGGCGGTGCCGTGTCCGAGTCGGTCACGCTCCCGCACGACGCCATGATCGGATTCACCCGATCTTCCGATGTTTCCGGCGGCCCGTCGTCCGCGTTCATCCCCGGCGGCGAGGTCGAGTACACGAAGACGTTCGACGTTCCGACGGAGTGGCGCGAGCGACGGGTGAGCATCGAATTCGAGGGCGTGTACCGCGACGCCATGGTGTACGTGAACGATGAGTTCGCGGGCCAGTGGAAGTACGGGTACAGCGTCTTCCGCATCTCCCTGGACGCTCATCTCCGGTACGGCCACGAGAACGTGGTCCGTGTGGAGGCCCGGGCGCACCAGGATTCCCGCTGGTACACCGGTCTGGGCATCTACCGAGACGTCCATCTCGTCGTCACGCCGCTGGCGCATATCGTCGACGACGAACTCCGCATCACCACGCCGGACGTCGACGGCGAGCGCGCCGTGGTCGCGTCGGCCGTCGTCGTCCGCAACGAGAGCCCTGTCACGCGCCGCTTGTCGCTCGAAGTCGAGGTGCGCGACGCCGCCGGCGCGATCGTGGCGCATGATCGCGGACCCGTCACGATCCGACCGAACGCGACGACGACGCTACGCAATCGGCTCTATGTCGACGCTCCCCGGCGGTGGGGCGTCGACCACCCGCACCTCTACAACTTCCGTGCACGGCTGGTTGATGAGGAGGGAGGTGCCACGCACGAGGTGGACACGTCGTTCGGCATCCGCACGATCCGCATCGACCCGCGCCATGGCCTGCGGATCAACGACGTGCCGATCAAGCTCCGTGGCGCGTGCATCCATCACGACAACGGTCCGCTGGGTGCCGCCACCATCCGCCGGGCCGAGGAGCGCCGGATCGAGCTGCTGAAGGCCGCGGGGTTCAACGCCATCCGCAGCTCGCACTGCCCGGCCAGTCCCGCGATGCTCGACGCCTGCGACAGGCTCGGCGTCCTCGTGTTCGACGAGACGTTCGACGCGTGGACGGAGATGAACAAGCCCTACGACTACACCCTCGACTTCCCGGAGTGGTGGGAACGCGACGTCGACGCCATGGTCAAGAAGGACTTCAACCACCCCAGCGTGATCCTGTACTGCATCGGCAACGAGATTCACGAGTACGGGTCGGGGTTCGGGGGCTCGCTGGCGCGAGACATCGCCGAGCGGATCCGCCTCAAGGACGAGACCCGTTTCATCACGACGGCGGTGAGCAGCTTCTGGGCGGTCGCCGGCGAGGTCATCGGCGACTTGAAGAACCGCCTCGCGGACGCGACCGCCCGAGGCGTCAACGACGTCATGAACGAGATGACGGAGTTCTTCGACGAGGTCACCGTGTCCGATGTCGTCACCGTCCGCACTGCGGAGGCACACGGCGCGGCGGACATCGCCGGCCTGAACTATGCGGAGGCCCGCTACGCGCCGGACGCCGTCGTCTTTCCGAACCGAGTGGTACTCGGCACCGAGACCAACCCGCGCGTCACTGCGCAGTCGTGGGCGGCGACCCTCGCACACGATCACGTCATCGGCGGATTCACCTGGACGGGGTGGGACTATCTCGGCGAGGTGGGGCTCGGGCGCACCGACTACACCGACGACCCCGAGGTTCGGGGCGGCGGCGACCCGGAGTTCCCCTGGCTCACCGCCTGGGCTGGGGATCTCGACATCACGGGTTTCCGGCGACCTCAGTCCTACTACCGCGAGATCGTCTACGGACTGCGTCGCGAGCCGTACATCGCGGTACTCAGGCCGCAGCACTACGGCCGCCGACGGCTCGAGATGCAGTGGGCGTGGAGCGATGCCGTCGCGAGCTGGACCTGGGAGCTCCCGGACGGAGCGCGTGCTGAAGTCGAGGTCTACAGCGACGCCGATGAGGTCGAGCTCGTATTGAATGACCGCTCCTTCGGACGATCGGCTGCGGGGCCGGCGGTCGACTTCCGCGCCCGCTTCGACATCGAGTACGAGCCGGGCGAACTGGTTGCGATCGCCTACCGCGACGGAATCTCGAGCGAGCGCGTGTCGCTGGTGACGGCATCCGACCGACGGCTCGTCGCGTCCGCAGACCGTTCCCGCATCCAAGCCGACTCCGGCGACCTCGCGTACATCAGCATCGAGTTCCGCGACGGGTGCGACGTTCTGAACAGCTCCGAAGACGCCGTCGTCCACGTGTCGGTGGACGGCCCGGGCGAGCTCGTCGCCCTCGGCTCGGCGCGGCCCGCCACGGAGGAGCGGTTCGATTCGACCAGCTGCACGACCTTCGATGGGCGCGCGCTGGCCATCGTCCGGCCGACCGGGGAGGGACAGATCACGGTCACGGTGCGCTCCCCGGGCCTGGCCGATGCGCACGCCGCGGTCACCGCGGGAGGGGAGTAGCGGTGGCGGATCCCTCGTGGATCCGCCACCACTCAGTCGGCTGCGCGCACCCGCACCGCGATATACGGACGTGCCGGCAGCTCGGCACGCACGTCGCCTTCGTGAACACCGGGCAGCTCTTCGATGGTCATCGCCCAGGTGTCGATGACGTCGATCTTCGCGCGCATCTTCTCTGGCACCCTGACGGTTCGAAACCGCGGCCGGGCGTCACTGAAGTATGTCAGCGCATAGCCGTCTCCCCCGCCCGTCGCGAAGTCCCAGTCGCTCGGCAGCGGCGTGATCCGCCCAGCTGGTGCGGCCTCGATGAGCTCGCGCAAGAACGCGAGTCGGGGCAGACTCTCGCCGCGCAGGGTGCCGCCTTTCGCCCAGAAGATGACTTCATCGTCAGACCAGAATGTCTCGCCGTGCGTGAGGAACGCCCCCTGCAGAGTCGCCTCCCAGAATCTGCGGACGACCTCCTCGGCGGTGAGGTTCCCCCAGCCCTGATCGATGTCACCCTCGTAGCCGAACTCGTCGACGACGATCGGCTTGTCCCATCTGTTGCGCCACTTCGCGACCGACTGTGCCATCTCTCGTCCGCCGCCTTGGATGCTCGCGTGCGTCGCCCACTCGGCGCTGTAGTCGAAGATCTCCACCCAGTTGTGGATCGACAGCGGATGTCCCACGGGGTCGTTCGCGATCACGAGCGCCGCGAGGCGGTCCCAATCCTCGCGTCGCATGGCGGTGAGGAGGTCGTACTCGTTCGCCATCGACCACCAGACGTTCGGGAATGCCGACAGGCGGCGCACGACGTACGACACGTAGCGGTCGTCGGCGGCAGGGCCGAGCGTGGCGAATCCCCACCGGTCATAGGGGTGGAAGAGAATGACATCCGCGTCGATGCCCAGCCTCGCGAGGTCGTCGATGCGCCGCTCGAGGTGGGAGAAGTACTCCAGGTCGAAGCGAGTGGTGTCGAAGCCACCGTCCTCGGCACGCTCGAAGACGAAGCGATCGGGTTCGTTCGAGTTGAACAGGAACGACTTGGGAAACAGCCCCATCCGCAGCTTGTTGAATGGCGCGGCCTCCAGCGAGCGCAGCGTCTCCTCCTGCAATTCCTCCGGCTGATGCGTCCACGCGTATGACGTGGTCCCGACGGGGACGAAGGGCGTGCCATCGGCGTGCCTGAACCCGCGTCCACTGACGCGCACCGGTCCCCGCGCATCGGACTCGCTGACGTCGACGACTCCCTGAATGCCATCGAGCGAGCGTGCTGTCGATTCGGTCGTGAACGTCCAGCGGCCAGCAGCCGGCGGAAGGAAGCGCAGTCGATAGACGCCGTCGCCGTCGTAGAAGCCTCCGATGTCGAGCGTCGCCCCATCGAGAGCGAAGACCGCCGTGAGCTCGACGTCGACGAACGGGTTCCCGTGAGAAGGGCCCCGCAGGACGATGTCGACTCGCTCGTGGAGAGCGGCGGCACCCGGTACCTCGACAGTGGCGGATCCCGGGGCGACATCGTCGGCCTCATAGTCACGTGAAGCGACGATCGCCGGATCCTGCGGCGGGAGTGGGCTGAGGTCTTCGAACGCGGCGACGGCCTCGAGGACCGCGGCCTTCCGCGGGTCACCCTCGCCGAGGATCAAGCTCACCAGCGACCCGAACGGGAAATCTGCGAGCTGGGTGAGCATCGGCGACGCGAGCAGCTCGGGAGCGATCGCGCCGATGGCTTCCTTCGCGTCGGGCTGCTGGAGAACTGCGGAAGCGGGGGTCTGTTGGTCGATGTAGCGCATGGTTCCTCGAAGGATTCAGTCAAGAAGAGGTCGATAGGTGACGGCCACGATGCGACCGTCGCGCGATGGAGCGCCGAGTGCGAGCATCCGGCCGGTGAAGCCGGCGGCGACCTCCGTGGAGAAGTACCGGCCGTCCAGGCGCGCGATCTCGATCGCTTCGCCGTCGCGAACGACGGAGAGCACGACGTCGTCGGGGCCGGCGTACCCGAACGGCACCGGCGCCACCTGAGGAGGCATCGTTGAGACGCGCAGGGTCGCCGCGTCGCCGGTGATCTCGACGGCGCCGATCCGCTGACGGATGTCCCCGATCTGCACAATCGCCTGAGCGTGGCCATTCTCGAAGATGACCCCGCACCAGTGGCGGTCGTCCAGCCGCAGCCCAACGACGCCGGATCGCTCGACGACCGCGTCGGCCTGCCACGAGAAATCCGTCACTCGCGTGCACAGGACATCGCCCGCTGATCCCCAGGAACGGAACCTGAGTCCGCCCTCCGGTGCTCGCTCGACAACCGCGTCGGGCTCGCTACCCGCGGCCACCCATCGCGGGTCGAGATCGGCACCCGCGAATTCCTCCGAGAAGTCAGAGCCGCCCTGCGGCAGTTCGAAGCGAGCCTCATCGAATACGGGCCAGCCGTCGACCCAGTCCACGCCGGCGAGGAACGTCTCGCGGCCGAGAACATGGAAGCCCGGTGTGGAACCGCGCGGTCTGGCACCGAGATAGACGGCTGCCCATCCACCGTCCGGCGTCTGAACGAGGTCGGCGTGGCCGACGTTCTGCACCGGATGTGAGGTGCTTCGGTGAGTGAAGACCGGGTTCCAATCGCACGACTCGAAGGGTCCGCGGGGGCTCTGCCCCCGCGCGACGGTCACGCAATGTCCGCGCTCGGTGCCCCCCTCGGCGAGCATGACGTACCAGTAGTCGCCGATGCGGTAGAGGTGCGGCCCTTCCGCCATCGGCATCCCACTCCCCTGCCACACCGGATAGTGCGGCTCGAGGAGGCGCCCCGTCTCGAGGTCGATCGGCGCCTGGCGGATGCCCTGGCCGCCGACAGTGAAGTCAAGGACATGCCAGGTGAGGTAGCAGGTGCCGTCGTCGTCCCAGCACAGGTCGGGGTCGATTCCGATGGCTTCGGGGACGAAGACGGGATCACTCCACGGCCCCGCGGGGTCGGTCGCGTGGACGATCAGCTGTCCTGACTCGAAGTCGCTGACGTTCGTCGTGATGAACCAGAAGCGGCCGTCACGGTGACGAAGCGTCGATCCGTAGATCCCGGTCGAGGGTCCTGAGGTGCCGGCGCGGAACTGCGACCGCCGCGTGAGGATGTTGCCGATCTGAGTCCACGTCACCAGATCTCGGCTGTGGAAGATCGGGGCACCGGGAAAGTACTCGAAGCTCGAATGCGCGAGGTAGTAGTCATCACCGACGCGGCAGATCGTGGGGTCGGGGTGGAATCCGGGGATGATCGGGTGCAGTTCCGCGCTCAGGGTCTTCGCCAGCGATGTCGGGGCTGCCACGGGTTCAGACATGGCTGGCCAGTTCTCCCTGGGCCGCGAGCCGCCGGGTCGGCATGGTCGGCGTGGTCAAGCGGTTCGCGACGAGCCGGCCGAGCGCCAGCGTCGTCGTCTCAGACGGCCAGATACGCGTCCAGACCGCAGCCCCGATTTCCGCAGCGGGTCGGTCGCGGAACGGCGTCAGCAGCTGCGCGAGGTGCGTGTCCGACGCAGCGAGCCCGTTGTCGACCGCGAAGCGTGTCAGCTCCGCCCACGCGTCCTCGTCGTCTACGAAGTCACGCACGGTCGCGATGGGTTCAACCTCGGACGGCTGGTCCATCAACTCCCAGCGATGACGGCCGTGGCCCACCGACCGGGTCTTGGCCTCATCCGGAAGTTCAATCTCCGCACGGGCCCCGACTGGTACTTCCACTTCGAGCGTGACGACACCGGCGGCGCGAGACCAGCTCACTGATGCGTCACCGTACGGCGTGCAGTGACGCGCCGCGCAGTGGTCCAGCGCCGACGGGAAGATGGGGCGGATCAAGATGGTGCGGTACCCGGGGGCAGCGGGGGCAAGACCGGCGACGCGACGGTGGACCCAGTCGATCACGCTCCCCAGCGCGTAGTGGTTGAACGAAGTCATCCCGTTCGAATTGATCGTGCCATCGGGAAGCAGGCTGTCCCATCGCTCCCAGATGGTCGTCGCTCCGACCGTGATCGGATACAGCCACGAGGGAGACTGTGTCTGCAGCAGGAGACGCACTGCCAGATCCGGGAATCCGGCGTTTGTCAGCGCGTCGCAGATGAGCGGCGTTCCGACGAACCCGGTGGCGATCCGGAAGCTGCTCTTTCGCACGAGGTCAGCCAGGCGTTCGCCCGCGGCGGCACGCTGTCGCGGGTCGGGCAGCAGGTCCCATTCCAGCGCCATCGCGTAGACCGTTTGTGCGTCCGAGACGATACGGCCCGACGGCGCGACGAACTCCGCGTTGAACGCTTGGCGTACGCGCTCAGCCAGGTGGCGGTAGAACTGCGCCGCTTCCTCGTCACCCACCAGCTCGGCAGTTCGGGCGACGATCTCGGCCGAGCGGGCGAAGTGTGCGGTTGCGACCACATCCGGATCGGACTTCGCGTTGAAGGGGTCGTCGGCAGGCGCGGTCGGATCGAGCCAATCGCCGTACTGCACGCCTCCTCGCCAGATCAGGTCGTCGCCTGCGACGGACGTGATGTGGTCGACCCACGCGCGCATGCTCCCGAACTGCCGCTCCAGGATGCCGCGGTCACCGGTTCGCTCCCACAGGACCCAGGGCACGACGGTCGCGGCATCGCCCCACGCCGCGGCGGGGATGGTCGTGAGCTCGGAGCGCAGGACGTCGGGGACGACGTGCGGCACTCGTCCGGAAGGATCCTGCTCGGCCGCGAGGTCCGCAAGCCAGGAGGTCAGGAACCCGCCGGAGTCGAAGAGGTACGTGGCGGTGGGAGAGAAGACCTGGATGTCGCCCGTCCATCCGAGGCGCTCGTCTCGCTGCGGGCAATCGGTGGGAACGTCCAGGAAGTTCCCTCTCATGCTCCAGACCACGTTGCGGTGGAGCTGGTTCAGCATCTCGTCGCTCGACTCGAACCAGCCGGTGCGAGTGAGGTCGCTGCCGACGACGATCGCCTCCACGTCCTCACGCCGTACAGCCTCGAGCCCGTCGATCTCGACGTAGCGGAATCCATGGAAGGTGAACGTCGGTTCGAGGATCTCATCGCCGGTCCCCGCGAGATAGTAGGTGTCGGTCGCTCTCGCGCTGCGCAGCGGGCCGACGCCGAGTTCGTCGGCGTCGAGCACCTCGGCATGCCGGACGACGACCTCGTCGCCAGGTCTCGACGCAGGCACGCGCAGTCGTACCCATCCGACGAGGTTCTGGCCGAAGTCGATCAGGAGCTTGCCGCCAGGCGACCGCCAGATCCGCTGCGGTGGGACAGTCTCCGTGATCCGCATCGGTGGTCCGTCTTCGCCGACGAGCACGGTCAAGTCCGCATCGACGATCTCCACCGCGCTGTCGAACGGCGCCACGGAGTCCTGCCGCAGGTCGGTCGTCTGCCCGTCGTAGATCTCGTCCATGAGAATGCCGGTCGGGCGGGCGCGCCAGGATTCGTCGGTCGCGAGCACGTGCACCGTCCCGTCATCCGTGGTCACCTCCAACTGGCCGAGGAAGGCGAGCCGATCACCGTAGTGGGCTCGCTGACCGAGGAAACCCATCCGGCCCCGCCACCAGCCGTTGCCAAGGGTCACTTCGAGGGTGTTCTCGCCCCGCGTGATCAGGGGGGTCACGTCATACGCGCGAACTCGAAGCCGGTGTTCGTAGGCCGTCCATCCGGGGGCGAGCACCGTGTCGTCGACGGGAAGTCCGTTCAAGCGGGCGGAGAGCAGCCCGTGCGCAGTGGCGAACAGTCTCGCCTTCACCACGCGCCCGGGGACCCGTATCCGTCCCTGCAGCTCCGGAGCGGGCTGCCGAAGCCCGCCGAGCCGGATCGGGCTGACGAATCGAGCCTGCCAGTCGGTCGGCGCGAGGAGCCCCGCCTCCGCCTGCGCCGGCTCACTCCAAGCGCTCCAGGCCTTGCCCCGGACTCGGATCCGGACCGTCACCGATTCGCGGGCGTCCAGTGGAGCGGACGGCCAAGGCACCAGTACCTGCTCGGGTGATTCCACCACCCAGCGTTCGGTGTCGTCTTCGCGCCGGTGGATCTCGATCTCGTAGGCGGTCTGCTGGTAATCCTCGGGCGCCTGCGGCACCGTCCAGCTCAGTCGTGGCCGGACGGTCGTGAGGCCGAGAGCCGGCCCCACGTCGGTGCGGTGCTCGAATCGGGGCGCGGTCGGCGCCGAAAGGGAGGTCATATGTGTCCTGGGGTGTGAGGGAGCCGTGCGCCGTGATCAGGCGGAAGCGGGCGGGCTGTCGGCGACCTCGCGCGACAGCGCCGGACCGAACAGCCGGAGACGCTCGGCGCGGCGCGCTCGTTGCCGCGGCGGGTCGGCGATGGGCGCTGACATCTGCAGCCGACGCGTGTACGGGTGCTGCGGTCTGGTCGCGACCTGGTGCGCGTCACCGATCTCCACGATGCGACCGCCTTGCAGCACCGCGATGCGGTCGCTGATGGCATGGACAACACCCAGGTCATGGCTGATGAACAGGTACGCGACACCCGTCTCCTTCTGCAGCTCATCGAGCAGCGCCAGCACCCGAGCCTGCGTCGTCACGTCCAGCGCGCTGGTGGGCTCATCGCACACGATCACGGAAGGATCGAGCGCAAGCGCGCGCGCAATCGCAATTCGCTGACGTTGACCCCCGGAGAACTCGCGCGGATACCGAGACCCGGCGTCTGCCGGAAGGCCCACAGCGTCCAACAGTTCACGAACCCGACTGCGACCGTCAGCAACCCCGGCAGCGCGAAGCGGCTCCACAAGGATGCTCTCCACCGTCATCGAGGGGTTCAGCGACGAATAGGGATCCTGGAAGATCACCTGGATGTCACGCGCGACCTGGCGTCGCCGTGCCCGGGAGATGTTGCTGATCTCTTGGCCGCGGAAAGAGATCGTGCCCTCAGTGACCGGAGCCAGGCCGAGGATCGCCCGGCCGATCGTCGTCTTCCCGGATCCCGATTCACCGACCAGACTCACCGTCTCTCCGGCTTTCAGGGCGAGCGAGACGTCCTCGATCACCGTCTTCCCCCCGCGTCGGCCGCCGTAGCGGACGACCAGGTTGTTGATCTCGAGCAGCGCCTCACTCATCACCCGTCACCTCCATCAGCTCGACCTTGCGCGACGATTCGAGGAGGTCGCGCGTGTAGGGGTGTGCCGGGCTGGCGAAGAGTGCATCCACGTCATTGCTCTCGACGATCCGCCCGTCCTTCATGACACTGACCCGGTCGCAGATGTCCGCCACGACACCGAGATTGTGCGTGACGATGACCATGGCAAGTCCACGCTCCAGACTCAGCTCACGCAGAAGCTCGAGGACCTCGGCCTGCACGGTGACATCGAGCGCCGTCGTCGGTTCGTCCGCCACGATCAGCTCGGGGGACGAGGCGACCGCCCCGCAGATCAGCACGCGCTGCGCCATTCCGCCCGAGATCTCATGCGGGTAGAGCCGCATCACACGGTCGGGGTCGTCGATTCCGACTCGTGCAAGCAAGTTGACCAGCTCCGTGCGTGCGCGGGATCTCGACATGCCGGTGGCCGCGCGCAGCCCGTAGATCAGTTGGGCGCCGATCGTGAATGACGGGTCGAGATTCGACATCGGCTCTTGCGGCACATACGCGATCTGTCGTCCTCGAGCCTGCCGAATGCGGGCCTTGTCGGCCAGCAGGTCCTTGCCCTTGAAGAAGACGCTGCCACCAAGGACGACGGCTTCGCGTGGCAGGATCCCGACCACCGAGAACGCGATCTGAGATTTGCCTGAGCCCGACTCGCCGACGAGTCCGTGGATCTCGCCGCGCCTGACATCCAAGTCGACTCCATGGACGACCTCACCCACGTCGTCCGCCGAGACGGGGTATCCGACGCGGAGCCCGCGCACCGCGAGGACGACATCCTGGGGCGGCGTGAGGTCGTTCACCCCCGCCACACGCTCGTCCTGAGCGACGCGCGCCAGTGAACGACGCCGCGAGGGCTTGAGTGAGGCGCTGCGGTTGGACGCTTGCAGCGTGTCACGCAGCGCGTTGCCGAGGAGAACGAACGCAAGGATCGTCACGCTGATGACGACGGCGGGGAAGAAGATGTTCTCCGGCACCAGGTAGATGTTCTCGAAAGTCTCCTGCAGGACCCGTCCCCAGGACGGCTCGTTCGGGCTGCCGAGGCCGATGAAGTCCACACCGGCGAGCAGGGCGACGGCAGTGGCGAGAACGAACGAACTCTGCACGATGACCGGCGCACGCACGGCAGAGAGCACGTGGCGTCCGACGATACGGAAATCCGAGAGGCCGACGACCTTCGCGGCATCGACGTAGAGCTCCGACCGCACGCTGATCACCACCGACCGGACCAGGCGGTAGAAGCTCGGGGTGACGATGACGCCGAACGCCGTCATGGCCGCAGGTATGTTCGGACCGGTGAGCGAGTACAGCGAGATGATCACCGCGATCCCGGGCAGCGACATGATCAAGTCCGAGATGAAGTTGGCAACGGCTTCCGTCTTCCCCCGGTAGAAGCCCGCGATCAGTCCCGACGTAAGGCCGAGGACGAGCGAGACGCCCAACACGAGCACGCAGGCGAGAAGCGTCGCCTGGGTTCCCCACATCAGCCGCGACAGGATGTCCCGGCCGGACTGGTCCGTACCGAAGAGGTGTCCATCGGTGAACGGCGGTACGTTCGCCGCAGCGAGATCGGTGGCATTCGGCGCGTACGGTGCGAGCCACGGTGCGGTCACTGCCACGAAGACGAGGATCGCCAACACAGCGAAGCCGAACACCGCGAACAGGTTCTTCAGCAGCGAGCGGAACGTGTTGCGCCGCACGCCCTTGCGCGCGAGTGCGGCCGTGCCGTCGGCTGCCGGATCGATTTCATGCTGGTCGACAGTCATCGGATCCTCGCCTTCGGGTTGAGAACGCCGATGAGCAAGTCGGCCAGGAAGTTGATGATGAGGACGAGGATCATCGTGAAGACCACCGTGCCCATCACCATCGGCACGTCGCCGGCTTGTGCTGACAGGACGATGAGCTGACCGATGCCGGGCAGTGCGAAGACCTGCTCGATGAACAGTGCAGCTCCGAGGAGCCCGAGGGTGGTGAGGCTGAGGACCACGAGTCCGGGACCGGCCGCATTGCGAAGGACGTGGCGGAACAGGAGGGGTCCCTCCTTGATGCCTCGTGATCGCAGTGTGCGAACGTAGTCCTGAGACAGGGCGTCGAGGACGGAGCCGCGAAATTGCTGTGCCGAGGAGGCGATCGTGCCGATCAAGAGCGCGATCACGGGGAGCGTCAGCGACCACAGCCACCCTTGGACACCGTCGGTGATCGGTATGTATCCGGTCGCGGGGTAGAGCGGGACGGCCACGGCAAAGGCGAACACGAGCCCGATGGCGAGGATGAATCCAGGGACCGCAGCACCGAGGACGGAGAGGAACTGCACGACACGGTCGACCCAGCCCCCGTACAGGGCCGCAGTGACGCCGAGCACCACACTGAGAATGGCGGTCAGCGTCATCGTGATGATGATGAGCGACAGGGTGACCGGAATTCGGGTGGAGAGCGCCTCGGTCACCGATTGGCCGGTGAGGAAGGAGGCCCCCAGATCGCCCTGCACCACTCCCGAGAGGTAGTCGAAGTACTGGACGATCAGGGGACGGGTGAGCCCCAGCTCTTCCGCCTTCGCCGCAACCTGCTCATCGGACGCGCTGAGCCCGAGAACCGAGCGAGCGATCCCGATGCCGTCGGTGAACGTGACCGTGAAGGTGATGAAACCGACGATCACGAACAACCCTGCGGCACGGACGAGGTTGATGGCGATGTAGCGAAGCATTGCTGGGGCTCACCTTCTCCTAGTTCTTCTGGAAGTCCCGCAGCAACGGGTGCAGAGCGGAGAAGTCCGACATCGTCGGGACACTGATGTCCGGGCTGTAGAGATAGAACCCGTCCGGGTACGCCATCGGCACGAACCACGCCTGGTCGATCACGTACTGGTTGATCTGCTGCTGCGCCGCGATGCGCTCTTCCTCTGAACCCGTCAAGATCGTCTGCCACAGCCCGTCGATAGTGGCATCCGGCTGGTGTGAGACGTTCCAGATGCCGTCCGGCAGAACGTAGTCCTTGATGTCCTGCAGCGACTCGCCGTAGTTGCCGAGCTGCCACAGCGGCACGGGGTAGGTCCCGCTCAGCAGCTCGGTGATCGCGTCGGGACCGGTCAGGTTGACCTGCTCCACCGTGATGTTGAGCTGCGCGAGCTGCTCCGTCACGTAGGGGAACAGGAGGTCGTGATTCTGCCCTTCGAAGAAGGGGATCTGAAGCGTGAATCCGTCGGCGAACCCTGCCTCCGCCATGAGCGCCTGAGCGGCCTCGACATCGTACGGGTAGGGGTCTTCGGTGAGGTCCTCAAGGTAGGCGCTGCTCCCGGGCCGGAAGATCTGGTAGGCCGGGTCGGCATATCCGCGATACAGATCGGTCGCAATGGAGTCGCGATCGAAGACCATGTTCATGGCCTGGCGGACGCGGACGTCGCCGAGTGCCGGGATGGTCTCACCGTTGTGGTCGGTGATGAGGAGCCGCGTCGTGGTTCCACGAAGTGTCACTGCCTCGAGCCCGGACTTCTCTGCTTCCTCGATCGTCGCGGCGCTGCCGAGGATGCCGTCGATCTGGCCCGTCTTCAGCGCGTTCAGGCCTGCCGTCGGGTCCGTGAAGACCTTCAACTCGAGCGTCTCGTACGGGTACGTGTCGCTGTCGAAGTAGTCGGGGTTCTTGGTGAGAGTGTATGTGGATCCCTGGGTGCTCTTGCTGGGCTCGTAGACGTAGGGACCGCTGCCCACCACGGTGGTGTCCTGCTCGTCGCCGGCGTAGTACTCGGCCGAGGAGATCTGCGCTTCGCACAGGATCAGGTCGAGGGTCGGCGTCGGCTGCGGCCAGGTGATCGTCATGTTGTAGTCGTCGACGATGTCGAAGGTGAGGTCGGCAAAACGGGCGTTGTTCTCGCCCGCGAACTCATACGCTGCCTGAACGTCCTCAGTCGTGAGGTCGCTGCCGTCCGAGAAGGTGATGTCTTCACGGAGCTTGACGGTCGCTGCGCTCTTGTCGTCGTTGTACTCCCACTCCTCGGCGACTTGAGCGGAGGGCTTGCCGAACTCGTCGCAGATGAGCAGCGTGTCCCACGCGGCATCCGCGAACCATCCCTGGTAGCTCGGCTGGATACCGACGCTGAGTCCGGGAAGGTCGGCGGTCATTCCGAGCGTGAGCGTGTCCCCCGCGTCACCACCCGTGGCAGATCCGCCGCCGCCTCCCGGGGCGCAGGCCGTGAGCGCGAGTGCCGCAACGAACGCGGGGACCGCGACTGCTGCGGCTGCGCGTCGACGTGTGAATCGCATTGCAACTCCTTTGTTGTTTCTCCTGGCTCGGGCGGTGCTGCCCGGCGGACCTGAACGTGACATTCGGGTCGTCCGCGAGCGACGTTAGGCCCGGCTCAGGGTGCTCAGCAATCGAGACACCGATTATTGCGCAACGGCTTCAACGTCCTCCTTTCAGCCTGCCGCGGGTGGTCGGGCGCGCCTGCGGTCACAGCTTGGGTCGGCGATCCCGCTCAATGAGCGGCAACCGCGCTCCCCGTCTTGCATCGACCGGGGTCAGATGGGTTACGATCGGCCGCGACATTCGCTTGCGCAAAATAAGGGAATCGTGAACGAGAAGCCGAAGCAAGCGGTCACCCTCCGGGACGTGGCGGAGGCGGCCGGCGTGTCTGTGGCAACCGCCTCCCGGGCTCTGACCGGACGCGGCGACCTCTCGCGGCGCACGCGCGAGCTCGTAGCGGTCGCCGCCCGCGACCTCGGGTATGACAGGGGCGACGTGACGCGCGGGCGCCCGACGACTCTGGATCCCCGTCTCATCGAGTTCGTGCTCGGAAGCTTCGACGACGCGTGGACAGATGCCATGACGACCGGCGCTCGCGAGGCCGCATTCCGGCTCGGGTTCGATCTCGTGCTCACCCTGGAACGCGCCGAACCGACCGACGACTGGCCCACGCGCGTTGCGACTCGCCGACCGTCCGGGGTGATCATCGGGATCATCCGGCCTACCAATCGCCAGCTGGCGGAACTGCGAGGTCTGCGGATTCCCATCGTTCTTCTCGAGCCTCGCTCTGATCCCGAGGGTGCCCTGGCCAGCGTGGGAACGACGGACTGGCAGGGCGGATATGACGCGGGGACCCACCTGGCTGCCGGTCATTACAGCCGCTACATCATCGTCACCGGCGAGCCGCGGTACCGGTTCGGCCGGGCTCGCGAGGAGGGTTTTCGCCAAGCGATAGCGGACGCCACGGGCAAGAAAGTGACCCGCGTCAACTCCGAGTGGACGGATGCACCCCTCACCGAGGAGATGCTGCGAGCACTCGCCGAGGATCGCTCGCCGGTCGGAGTGTTCGCCTGCAACGACGAGATGGCCTTCGCCGTGTATCGAGCGGCCGCCCAACTCGGCCGAATCATCCCCGATGACATCGGCGTCGTGGGCTTCAACGATGAACCCCGGGCGGCACATGCCAGGCCCCCGCTGACGTCCGTGCGCCAGCCGCTGCGCGCCATGGCGGCGCGGGCCGTTGAACTCGTCGCCGAATTGCGCCGTCACGAAGACGACTCCTTCGAGCGGATCGAGCTCCCGAGCGAACTGATCGTGCGCGGATCGACGAGGAAGCTTCCCGTCGAGGAACAACCCTCGGGCAGCTGACGCGCTCATGCCGCCAGTCAGTCGCGCGGATAGGAGCGTGCGACCTCGCCCGGGCCGACGACCTCCACCGCACTGCCGACACGCATTGTCGCCGTGCACCCCTGCGGGATGCTCGCCCTCAGTTCGACCGCCTCCGCGTGCCGCCTCCATGACACTTCGATCGGGCCTCGTACGGTGTCCAGGCGTGTTCGGGCGTGGTCGATGGGCCCGTCCACATCCGGAGCGACCAGCACTTCTGCGTAGCCTGGCGCCGTCGACTCGATGCCCCCGATCCGGCGTACGAGCCAGTCGTCGACGCATCCGAACGCGTAGTGGTTGAACGAGGATCGCGTCGGTGTCCCGTCCTCGCGGATGGCGTCCCACGATTCCCAGACGGTGGTGGCGCCGCGGTCGACAGCGTAGAGCCACGACGGGGTGGTCTCTTGCCAGAGGATCCGCCGGGCGACGTCCCGCTCCCCCGCCTCCCAGAGCACATCGAGGAGGTGCGGGGTCGAGAGGAAGCCCGTGTCGAGATGATGGTCCGCCTCTTGGATCAGGCGTACGAGGTGCCCGACTGCGCGCTCGCGTCGCTCGTCGGGGATCAGGTCGAATGCGATCGCCAGCACGTAGATGCCCTGCAGATCGATTGGCAGGGTTCCATCCTCGGCGACGTACTCGTCGACGAATGCCCGGCGGATGCGCGCTGCGCGTGTGGCCAGGGCGGTGAAATCCTCGTCCAGACCCAGGACGCGGGCAACCTCCGCAGCCAGCTGGGTACTACGCGCGTGGAACATCGCGGTCACGATTTCACTGCGAAGGCGCGGCATCGCCATCTCGACCGGATCCAGGCCCTCGCGCATGATGCTCGGTGCGAGCCAGTCGCCGAACTGCCACCCGGTGTTCCACATCAGCCTGTGGCGGGCGAGCCGTTCGGGGTCAGCATCCCTCAAACGATCGGGGACCGCGGTCAGCGCCTGAGCCTGCTGGAAGTCGACCCACCTACGTATGGCGGAATAGTTCTCAGCGAGCACACGCGTGTCGTCGTACCGCTGATACAGGGTCCACGGGACATGCACGATGGCATCGCCCCACCCTGCGGCGGCGGTGACATCCGACGGACCTCCGTCATGCATCGAGGGGATCACCGGGATGACGGGCGGGATCCGGCCATCCGGATGCTGATCGACACGAGCGTTCGCGAGCCATCGCTCCACGAAGGGGCGGATGTCCATCACGGTCGCTGCGGATGGAGCGTAGACGAGCAGGTCTCCGGTCCAACCGGCGCGTTCCCGCTGCGGGCAGTCGGTCGGGATGGAGAGAAAGTTGCCCCGCTGCGACCACACGACGTTCTCGTGCAGACGATTGATGCGCTTGTCGGAGGTGTGAAACTCGAGCGTCTCGCGCAGGTCGGAAGCGAGGACGACACCCGTTGCGGCGTAGAGCTGGAAATCCTCGTCTGAGGTGATGCTGGCGTACCGGAACCCGTGGAAGGTGAAGGTCGGCTCGTATTCCTCGACCTCCTCGCCGCGGGCGACGTAATGGTCGGTCTGATCCTTGTTCGGGCCGACGATGTTGTCGAAGAACGACCCGTCGGGCGCGAGCACCTCGCCGTGCTGCAGGGTGAGGCGCACGCCGCTCGAGGCCCTCACACGAATACGCAGGCGACCGGCGATGACCTGTGCGAGATCAACGAGATACTCCCGGGGCGAGACGTGCGTGATCCTGCCGTCGATGTCGCGGGTCCTGCGAATCGGCTCGCCGGCGAACGGGACGAGCGTCGTGACATCGTCACCGCCGTCACGGCACGGAGCCCAGCCCACGACCTCGCGGGTCGGCTCACTCCAGCCTGGGTCGGCACGACGAGCGTCGAAACACTCGCCGATGAAGATGTCGGCGTAGTCCCACGGCGCAGAATTGCTCATACTGGCTGCCGCATCGGAGACGACGATCTGCCGCTCTCCGTCCGGGTACTCCACCGACAACTGCCAGATCACGGCGAGTTCGTCCCCGTATTGCGCGCTCGATCCGGTGATCCCGATGCGGCCGGCGAACCACCCGTCCGAGACTGTCATGCCCACGACGTTCTCTCCGGCCGCGAGATGGTCCGCTACGTCGTAGCACTGGAAGGACAAGCGTGAACCGTACGCGTCCCACCCTGGCGCCAGCACCTCCTCACCGACTGCTCGGCCATTCACTTCGGCCGTGTAGATGCCACGCGCCGTCGCGTAGAGGCGAGCGCGCACGGGCGCGTCTCGGAGGTGGAACGGCTGCCGGACGCGCCGGGGCGGGTGCAGCCGCTCAGACGGATCACCCACGGGGACGGCACGGCCGGCAACGATGTCGGGGATCGTGAAGATCTCGCGATCGACCCGCTTCTGTGATGGCACCACCCACCGCGCGCTCCAGTCATCAACGCGTAACAAGGAGGTGCCGAAGGTGCCGGACGCGGACGCCTCCTCACCCTCCGTCGACCAGGCGTCGACGGTCCAGCTGTAGTCGGCATCCGACTCCAGCGCGGCGCCGCCGTACACGACGTCGATGGCGTGGGCGCTCTCGAGTCGACCGCTGTTCCAGACGACCTCAAACCCTTTCGTGATGGTCACAGCACACGCGGCTTGGGCGAATCCGAGACTCGACCGCCAGCCGAACACCGGCACGGCCGTGGCGATCGCGGACGGGCTCGTGCTCCGCTCCACCGTCAGCGAGTGAATCGTCCTCGAACCCTCGCTCATGGCGATTCCTTCCTGCCCGCGTGGGACGCGGCACCGACGAACCACGTTAGGACGGCGGTCTGCTCGACCCAATCAGTGAGCGAGAATTGCGCAAGCAGCCCTTCATGCGTGGCCGGCCGCGGATGGATGCCCCCGGAGGGGCATCCATCCGCGCACCTTCACGGAGTGACGACCACTCGCACTCGGTCGATGTTCTGCAGCAGGGCGAACTTCGCACCGACATTGCCGTCGCGCTCCGCCGTCACCCGCACGCTCACGAAGTACGTACCGGGTTGACTGAAGGTGTGCTTGGTCGTGAGCGCCACGATCTTCTGTGGTGTCCGCACCGCGCCGGTGACATAGGTGCCGTCGCCTTCGAAGTCCCATTCGGCGGCAACGACCTTTCCGCCGCCGAGCGGCGTGTGCGCGGCCGCGATGAGGTTCACGGGCTTGCCCACCTTGGCCTTGATGACACCGTTGCCGAGCGACACGAAGTCGACGGTCGGCTGGATGCCACCGCGAACGAGCGCGAGCGGTGACACCTCGATCTGCGAGTCCTTGATCGAATAGCGAGTGGATGCGGGAGCCGGCACGCCGTCCTCCGCCCAGCGGGCCACATCGCGCAAGGCCTGCTCGACCCCGCCGTACCAATCCACGAGCGTGGCAGCCCGCGCGCCCGTGGGCGTTGCGTCCTGGTGGTCGGCGTGGTCCGTGAAGTACACCCGGTAGTTCCCGGATGCTGCGGATCCGAGAGCCGCCTCGACGCGCTTGCGGTACCAATCTGTGTGCAGCGGCAGCGCGTCGCTGTCGTACAGGTTGGACACCACGATGACCTTGCCGTTGATCGTCCCGTCGAAGGCGGCGTTGCCCGAGACCGCCCCGGAGAAGCTGGGCTCCACAACCGCACGCTGCGGGTAGATCGGCGTGCCGTCGGGCTTGCGGAACTGGTTGAGCGCGACCCAGCCCGTGTTCGCTGCCGGCAGCTGGTAACGGTAAGCGAATCGCTTGGCGATATTCCAGCGGTGCCCGACGGTGTCACCCATCTCGGCCAATTCCGTCCGCACGCGCTCCCCCAGCGGACTGTTCTCGGTGCCGAGATAGCCAGGTGCGTTCCAGAAGTCGACGACGTAGGTGGGGTCGTATGTAAGCGGCGCGTCGGAGTCGAGACCGCCACCGAAGTAGGCCGGGTCATATCCGAGGAGGTAGTCGGAGTTCTCCCACGCCTTCCACGGAATCCCGAGCTTGTGCAGCTCGGTGAGCATCGCACTCTCTGCCGCGTCGAGCGTCGCATACGGATCGCCGCTGCCCCCGGGCAGGAGAGCGTCGCGGATCGCCTCTGCCTTGTCGCTGAGGATCAGCTCGGCCGCCGCGCGTCCGTTGAAGTTGTAACTGTTCGGTGTCGGAACCGCCTGAACCATCGGAACGAATCCCTGCCAGACCCCCTCGGTGTTCTCGGCAGCACCCACCGTCTGGAACGACCCACCGCTCGGACCGTAGAGGTAGCCGAAGATCTCACGATCGCTGCCGTAGTACTCCGCCGCCAGGGTTTCTGCGAACTTCGCCGCCGCAGCTGAGTGGCGATAACCCAGAGAAATGGAACCGTTGCCCGCCTGCACGGCATATCCGCCACTGGCCAGGGCGAACCCGATGGCGCGATCGCTCGCACGAGCAGTGCTCTGGCCTGCCGCAAACGTCGTCGGGTACGTGTACTGGAAGAACCGCCCATCCCACTGCGCCTTGTCTTGTTCGGCATGCAGATAGATGTTGAATTGGATGTTCGTGCCTTCGAAGTGTCCGGACACCCGGCGGTGAGCAACCGGCGACGTCTCGTCGGTCTCCGCGTCGATCACCGGCTGTGCGTAGAGGGCGTCGATGCAGTCCGCAGTCACCGCCATCGGAGCATTCGGCGCCGACTGAACGCAGGGCGCGGGTGCGGCTGCAGCGGGCACCGCCGGCAGCAGCACAGCTACCAGCGCGATCGCCGCGCCGAGCGCGACCGGCGCTCGGCGAGCAAGAGAGGTTTGGGGCACGGTGATTCCTCCAGCGTCTTCGATGGCTGCCTTCACGACCGTCGTGCCGGCAGGGCTCGCTCCTCACCGTCTCGGAGAGATGCGAACAGCGACTGACGCTAAGTCGTGCTGCGGACGCACACAACGAAGCGCTCGACTATTGCGCAAGATGCGACGCCGCTCGGACTGATGCGCTTACGACCTCTTCCCGCGCCTACGCAGTTAGGCCCAGGTGGGCGCGTTCCGGTCGACCCAGAATTCGGTGAACTCCGTTGCTCGGCCGTCGGCCCCGAGACGCACGATCCAGAGGTTGTCATAGACCGTCGTCGGATAGGTCGACACACCGCGGATCACCGCCGTGTCTTCTTCCACCGCGACGACGGACCACTCGAAGGTCGTGGACCCTGGGTCGTCCCGGTGCGCCTGCCATCCTGCGACGATCTCGTCGCGGCCCACCCATGGCGGATCCGCCGGCGACGGAAAGTACGACGCACCCTCGCTGAAAGCAGCCGCGATGTCGTCGGGAGCGTTGGACTCCCACGCTCGGCGGTAGGCGGCCACCCAGGCCGCGACGTCTCCCCGCGTCACCATGGCGTCCATTATGGCGAAACCTGCCCCGTTGGCGGATGCAACCGCACATCACTGCTGATGCGCTTCCGCGCCGCTACGCGATGACGATGCGCACGAAGGTGACGGGACCTTCGGTGGCGTTGAGGTAGCTGTACTGCTGATCGCTCGCGTACGTGGCATGCTCGCCGGGATCGAGAGTGAGGGTCGAGTCCTCGATCTGGATCGTCAGCCTTCCAGCGGTCGCCACGACCATCTCGCTCCAGCCCGCCGGATCGGGTTCCGCGTCGTATCGGTCTCCCGGCGCGAGGGCCCAGGTCCACAGCTGCACCTCACGCGCGGCGGGCGAACTGCTGTGGAGTACGCCGACGCTCGAAGGGTGGGCGCCGCGCCACGTGATCTCGTCGATCGCGGTACGAGGTGCGCCGCGCTCCGCGACGAGCGTAGCGAACGTGGTGTCCAGGGCGTCGGCCAGTCGATCGAGCGCGGAGAGACTGATGTTCGCCTCGCCGGCCTCGAGGCTGATGATCGTGCGACGGCTGACCCCCGAGTCCTTCGCGAGCGCGGCCTGGCTGAGTCCTGCCTCTGCCCTGAGCCGCCGCAGGTTCTCGCCGACGTGGCGAAGAACGGTCGCCTCACGGTCGCTTTGCATGTGCACAATATTGCACACTAGGGTGTGCAGTATGTTGCACTCCCAGTCGCGATCGCTTCGGGTGTCGCGTCAAGAATGGGCGTTGATCGCCATCACTGCGCTGTGGGGAGGGACGTTCCTCGTCGTCCAGATCGCCGTCTCATACAGCGGGCCCTGGTTCTTCGTCGGGCTGAGGTTTCTTGTGGCCGGGCTCATCAGCGCGGTGATCTTCCACAGGGCGCTGCGCCGGATGACGAGAGCGGACCTGCTGGCCGGTGCGGCCATCGGCGTCACGATCTACCTCGGCTACGGCTTGCAGACCGTCGGCCTGCAGACCATCGAGAGCAGCATGTCAGCCTTCATCACGGCGTTCTACGTGCCGCTGGTGCCGCTGTTGCAGTGGATCGTCCTTCGCAAACCGCCGGGCGCGCTGACTCTCGTCGGGGTGGCGCTGGCCTTCGTCGGACTGGTCCTGGTGGCCGGTCCCTCCGCCGAAGGAGTCGTCCTCGGCGAGGGTGAGCTGCTCACTATCCTCAGCACGGTCGCGATCGCCGCCGAGATCGTCCTCATCAGCCTCTTCGCAGGAAAGGTCGACCTGGTCAGGGTCACCGTCGTTCAGCTGCTCGTGGCAAGCCTGCTCGCCTTCGGCACCATGCCGGCCGTAGGCGAGGCGCTGCCCGCGTTCTCCTGGGTGTGGTTGGCATGCGGTGTGGGCCTCGGAGCAGCGAGCTGTCTCATCCAACTCACCATGAATTGGGCTCAGCGCTCGGTCTCCCCCACCCGAGCCACCGTCATCTACGCGGCCGAACCGGTCTGGGCCGGCATCATCGGACGAATCGCCGGCGAGCGTCTGGGGCCACTGGCACTCCTGGGTGCAGCGTTCATCATCGCCGGCATGCTCGTCAGCGAGATCAAACCGCGCCGGCAGAAGCAGACATCGGAGCCCACGGCCGAACCGACCGCGAGCCGATAGATCGCGCCTTCCGTCATGGGGCCTGGTGGGTGTGCATGCGCTCGCCCGCGGCGCTGAAGATGCTGAGCACCTCGGCCGGCCCGTCCGCCGTGGCGCTGAGGCTGTGCGGCATCTGCGTGTCGAACTCGACCGCCTCGCCGCGCTCGATGATGTGCTCGTGGTCGTTCAGCGCCAGCCGCACGCGGCCGCTCAGCACATAGAGCCACTCATAGCCGTCATGAACGCGAGGCGCCGGCGCGGCGTCCGACGCTGGAAAGATGACCTTGTAGGTCTGCACCGGTGAGTGCTCGAGCGTCAGGGGGGCGATGACCATTCCGTCGCGGCGTTCGACGCTGCGGCGCACGCGGGGGTCGACCGGCGCATCGGGGAGCAGGTCGTCGAGGCGTACGCCGAGCTGCCGGGTGAGTGGAAGCAGGAGGGGAAGCGACGCCTGCCGTTTCCCTGATTCCAGGCGAGAGAGCGTGCTCACCGACATCCCCGCGCGCGCCGCGAGGTCTTCGAGCGTCCAGCCCCGCGCCCGGCGGGCAGCCCGCAGGCGGGGTCCGATCTGTGCGAGTTCGGCATCCATGACCCAATCTTGCCATTTCAGCAACTAACTTTGCTGCCGGATCACCTACGGTCCACGCTGGAGATATGACGAACGAATGGGATGCCGTGGTCATCGGCGGTGGTGTGGCGGGCCTCAGCGCGGCGCAGATGTTAGGACGCTCACGGCGACGCACCCTCGTCATCGACGGCGGAAAGCCGCGGAACCGCTTCGCCGCCCACATGCATGGCGTGCTCGGCCATGACGGACTCGACCCGGCGCGCCTGCTCGAGACAGGGCGCGCCGAGGCTCGGGCCTACGGGGTCGAGATCGCGACCGGCACCGTCAGCTCGCTGATCGACGACGGCGAGTTCATCCGTGTGGAACGCGCAGACGGAGCGGTCGACACCGCGCGCGTCGTCGTCATCTCGACGGGTATCCGAGACGAGCTCCCGGCTGTCCCCGGGCTCCACGCCGAGTGGGGCCGAACGGTTCTGCATTGCCCGTACTGCCACGGCTGGGAGGTCGCAGGACTGCGCCTCGGCGTGCTGGCGACGTCCCCCGCGAGCGTTCACCAGATCGAGCTCGTGCGTCAGCTCTCCGACCACGTGACCGCCTTCACCGCCGCGGCGGAGCCGCTCGATGAAGACACCACGACGCGATTCGCCGCGCGGGATGTCGGCGTCGTCTCAGAAGGGGTGCGCGCGGTGCGCCGCGACCAGGACGGTCTCGTCATCACCACTGAGGACGGCGCGGAGCACATCGTGGACGCACTCTTCACCGGAGGAGACCCCGACCTCCGACTCGAGTTCGCTGGCGAGCTCGGCCTGGCGCGCAGTGATATGCCGGGCACGCCCGTCGCTGTCGACCTGCGAGGGGCCACGAGCCACCCTCGCGTCTTCGCCGCGGGCAACGTCACGGCGCCCTTCGCGAACGTCCCGGTCTCGATGGGCTCGGGTTCGATGGCCGGTGCCGGCGCGAACGCGATGCTCGTGGCCGAGGACTTCCGTCGCGCCGTGGCCGACCGCGCCGATCTTCGCAACGCCGGGTGGGAGGAGCGCTACGCCGCCGAAAACCACTTCTGGTCCGGACGCGTCAACGCGTCTGTGGCTGCCGTCGTCGCCGATCTGACGCCGGGCACGGCGCTGGATGTCGGTTCGGGTGAAGGAGGCGACGTCGTCTGGCTGTCGGAGCGAGGGTGGCACGCGACAGGCGTCGACGTGTCGCCGACAGCCGTCCGTCGCGCGACCGAGCTCGCCTCCGCTCGGGGCGTCGACGCCCACTTCGTCGTGGGCGACGGCGCCCGATCGGTCGAGGGCGAGTTCGATCTCGTGCTTGCGAGCTTCTTGCACTCGTGGGAGGCCGATTTTCCGCGCTTCCGGATGCTGCGCGAGGCGGCTGCACGGGTGGCTCCGGGCGGACGCCTCCTCGTCGTCTCGCACGCCGCGCCTCCCCCGTGGGCGCGCGAGCTGCCGGCGCATATGCCTCCGATGCACTCGCCGGAAGAGGAACTCGCCCTTCTGGACCTGGACCCGGCGCAGTGGCGGCCCGAGATCGTCGAGCTCCGCCGCCGCGAGGCCACGGCCCCCGACGGCACTCATGGACACCTGGACGACGGCGTCCTGCTTCTGCGACGAGTGACCTGACGCCCCTTGTCGCACCAGTGACCCTATGTCAAGGGCCTCGGGGTGAGCTCTCTTTGCGACGTACGGTGTCGTGTCGCGTCGGCAGCAGGGTGAGGAGAGGACGATCGATGTCTCCAGTGGAACTCCCGGCGGCGCCGTGGCGACTCTGACAAGCGCGCGCGACCGCGCGGGGTGCCGAGCGAAGCAGGCCACATGGGGAAGCTGATCTACGAGGGATTGGTGAAGGTCGACTTCGAGGACCGGACGCTCGCCCACATCCAGTACGTGATCGCCGCGAAGCTTCGCCGACGGGAGCCGATGTACTTCACGTGGCGCGACGATCCCAGCCTCGGCGACGGCCGCACGACGGTGTGGATCCACCCGCGCTGCTCCCTCGTGTACAAGTACATGAACCGCGCCCCGGCACGGTTGAACCCGGCGTGGATCGATGCGCTGTCGCGCACGGCGAATTCCGCCACGGGGCTGTATCTGGTGCCCGAGCCGCCGCCTCCCGCGGCTGACGATGGCGGGTCGCCGCGACGCTGACCCCGCGGCGGGGTCCCCCACCGCGCACGGAGACAGTGATCAGTCGTCGCCGTCCTGATCGTCCTCGGCGTCTTCCTCGTGCTTCTTCTGCTCCTCCTCGAGCCGTTTCTGCTCTTCTTCGGTCCGCTTGCGGTTCTCCTCCTCTCGCTTGCGGGCCTCTTCCTCCTGCTTGCGGGCCTCTTCCTCGGCCTTCTTGCGCGCCTTCTCCTGCTCCTCGAGCTGCTGTTCGGTCAGTCCAGGGTCGACCACGACCTCGTTCCCGCCCTCGGTCGGGGCCGGCACGTCGGTCGGACCGGGTCCTGCAGGCGTGGTCGCGGCCGGAGCCGGCTGCTGACCCGGGGTGCCGGCCGTCGTGACACCGATGATGGTGGCCGTCGCGACGACGGCGGCCGCAACGCCGGCACCGACGCCCGCGAGCAGGCGTCCGGCGCGGCGGCGGGAGTCGGGGTTCTTACCCGACGCGGCGGCGGCCCGCGCGGGTTCCATCGCCGCGGCGCCGGCGCCGACGCCGACGCTCGCGCCGGCTGTGGGCGCCACGAGGGTGGCGGCCGTCGCCGGGGCGGTCGCAGCGGTCGCTTCCGCATCGACCGAGCCGGCGGCGGTCGCGGCCGAGGTCAGGCCATCCGTGAGTTCCCCGGCGGCGACGGCCACTTCCGCAGCGGTCGGACGTCGCGACGGCTCGAGGTTCAGCATCCGCGTCAACAGCGACGTCCATCCGGGACCGAGAGAGACGGGGATGATCGGCGGACTCTCGACTCGGGCCAGCGCTGCGGCCATGCCTCCACCACGAGGGTGATCCCGCTCACCCGTGAGCGCTTCGAGAAGGACGAGACCGAGGGAGTAGATGTCGGCCGGCGGCGCGGGCTCGCCGCCGCGGAGCTGCTCGGGCGCGAGGTAGGCGACGGTGCCGATCACGAGCCCGGGCGAGGTCAGTCGCGAACCGTCGAGGAGGAGCGCGATGCCGAAGTCGGCGAGCTTCGCCCGGGGTCGGGCCCCCGGGAGGGCGGCGGGACTGAGGAGGACGTTGGACGGCTTGATGTCGCGGTGCACGATGCCGGCGGCGTGCACGACGTGGAGCGCCTCGGCGAGCTCGGCCGCGAGGTGCGCCACGATGCCGGGAGACAGGGGTCCCGAGTCCAGACGAGAGCCGAGCGTGGGCCCCTCGACGAACTCCATCACGAGATACTCGGGCTGCCCCGGCACGAGGTGGGCGTCGTAAAGGGTGACGAGCGACGGATGGTTCAGCGATGCGAGCACCGTCATCTCGCTGCGGGCACGCTCCGACACGGCTCCGTCGACACCGGGCCGGATCATCTTGATCGCGACCGTCCGGCCGAGCACGACGTCCTCCCCCCGGTAGACGCGTGCCATGCCGCCCTCGCCGACGCAGGCGCCCAGCCGGTACCGGCCGTCGAGCAGCGGTGTCAACGGGTCTTCCTCGGCGCCAGTCATCGGCTCCTCCCCCTCGTCGCGCCCCGGGCGTGCGCGCCGACCCTTCCGAAACTAGTCGCCTGTGCGCCGCCTCGCCGCCCCTGGACAAGCCGAAGGCCCCGGGTGCTGGGGACACCCGGGGCCTGTCGTCACCGGTTCTCGCACGTCCACCCCCCGGCGAACGGCTCTCGGCGACGAGTTGGGAAAGGTCTTGGGGATCGACCTCTCCCTGAGGCGCTGGGGACACCTCCCGTATAGCGTAACCCGATTGGTAGAACCATCTCTGTCCCCTCTTCGGGGGACACCCTCACCGGGCGTGCGCCACGTATCCGGCGAGCCAGCGGTCCAGCGCCTGATACGCCGCGGCGCGCGGCGCGGGGCGCGAGAGGAAGACGTCGTGGATCGCGCCGTCGATGCGCGCAACGGTCACGAGGCGCCCGATCCGGGTCGCGGCACGCGCGATGTCGTCGACGACAAGCACCGAGTCGGTCGAGGTCATCGACTCCCGCCAGGTCAGCGCCGGCGTGGAGTGCGCCGACAGCATCGCGAAGGCGGGGCAGTCCACCTCGACGCCCGCGGCCACGCGGCGGTGGCCGTTGAGCACGGCGGCGAGCCAGCCGGGCGCCGTGGGAAAGCCGCGGTCGGGGCGCCACGCCGCCCGCTCCTTCCCGGCGGGAAGGCTGCCGATCTCGTCCTGCGCTCGCGTGTAGAAGCCGAGATCGACGGCGGGCTGCGTGCCGCGGGGATCGATGCGCGCCCGCATCTCGACGATCGGAGCGAGCGCCTGGCGACCGATCGCGCCCACTTGCAGCTCGAGCCACGGACTGTTGAGCACCAGGGCGCTGGCCCGCCCCGGATGCCGGGCGGCCCACAGCGTCAGCGTCAGACCGCCGGTGGAATGACCCAGCAGGACCAGCCGACGGCGGGACGAGGCATCCGCCGCCGTCCCGTGCCCCATCGCTGCCAGCGCCGCCTCGATGTCGATGTCGTAATCGTCGAGCGAATCGACGTAGCCGGGCTGCTCGCCATCGCGCAGGCTTCGCCCGTACCGCCGGAGGTCGAGGGCATAGAAGCGCGCTCCCCGGCTGTTCCAGAAGCGCGCGAGCTCGGCCTGGAAGAAGTAGTCCGACCAGCCGTGCACGTAGAGCACGTCGACGTCCCGGAGCGACGCGAACAGCGTGGTGACCGGATTCGGGATGCTGCGGACCACGGTCGCGACGAGCGGCCCGTGATCTCCGTCCACCCCCAGCGGCAGGGTGAGCTGCTCGAACGGCTCGCCGAGCACGTCCGGGACCCACTGCTGAGAATGCCCGGCCATGACGTCAGCCTAGGGGTGAGGCTCTCTGCCCTCCGCCGGACTCAGCGACGGAGGGCAGGATGCGCGGTTCACTCGCCGCGCGAGATCGACACCATCTCGTCTCGGGGAACGACCTTGATGCGCGCACGCTCGTGCGGGGCGCCGAGCGCGACCTCGTGCTCGTCCAGCCGGTGCCAGCCCGCGAGGTCGGTCCACTGCACGCCGCGCGAGGCGAGCAGCTCGGGGATGCCCTCCTCGGACGAATCGACGGGCTGCCACCACGACCCCTGGTCGTTGATGAGGTGGCGGACGGTCTCCATCGCGTCGGACTTGGTGTGACCGATGAGGCCCACCGGTCCGCGCTTGATCCAGCCCGTGGCGTAGACACCCGGAACGCGCTCGTTGGAGTCCTTGCGCAGCACCTGGCCCTCATGGTTCGGGATCACGCCGTGGCGCTTGTCGAAGGGCACGCCCGCGAGCGGCGAGCCGAAGTACCCGACGGCGCGATAGATCGCCTGGATCGGCACCTCGCGGATCTCGCCGGTGCCCTCGACCCCGCCCTCGCCGTCGGGGCGGGTGCGCTCGTACCGGAAGGCCGCCACGCGACCCTCTTCGTCTTTCACGACCTCCAGCGGCTTGGCGTAGAAGTGCAGGTGCAGGCGACGGGAGGCCGTGCCGCCGGTGTTGTTGACCGAGTCGCGCTTGCGCCAGGCCTGCAGCACGCGGTCGATGACCATGACCTGCTTGTTGCTGGCGATCGCCGCCTTGGACGCCTCGTCGTAGTCGAAGTCCTCGTCGTAGACGACCATGTCGACATCGCGCAGCTCACCGAGCTCGCGCAGCTCGAGCGGCGTGAACTTCACCTGAGCGGGCCCGCGTCGGCCGAAGACGTGGACGTCGGTGACCGGCGAGTCCTTCAGGATCTCGTAGACGTTCTCGGGGATCTCGGTCGGCAGCAGATCCTCGGCGTGCTTGGCGAGCATGCGCGAGATGTCGAGGGCCACGTTGCCGTTGCCGATGACGGCGACGGATGCCGCCTCCAGCGGCCACTCGCGCGGCACATCGGGGTGGCCGTCGAACCAGCTCACGAAATCGGCGGCGCCGTACGACCCGATCGCGTCGATGCCGGGGATGTCGAGATCGGTGTCGCGGATCGCGCCGGTGGCGAAGATGACGGCGTTGTAGTGGTGCTTGAGGTCGTCGAGGGTGATGTCTTCACCGAACCGGACGTTGCCGAAGATGCGGATGTCGCCACGGTCGAGCACTTCGCGCAGCGCGGTGATGATGCCCTTGATGCGCGGGTGGTCGGGCGCGACGCCGTAGCGGACCAGGCCGTAGGGCGCCGGCAGCTGCTCGAAGAGGTCGATCGAGACGTCGAACTTGCGCTCGGCCTTCAGCAGGA
Organism: Microbacterium yannicii PS01; assembly: GCF_000304335.1. GTDB lineage: Bacteria > Actinomycetota > Actinomycetes > Actinomycetales > Microbacteriaceae > Microbacterium > Microbacterium yannicii_A. Next base: position 129,274 of record NZ_CAJF01000005.1, read on the forward strand.
TGTCGGCGGCATAGATGCCCGCCGGTCCTGCACCGACGATCGCCAGCCGGAGCTTGGTCATGGGTGTCCTTTCGGGGAGCGGTCCGACGGGCGTGTCGAAGGTGGTGTTCGCGCCCTTCGACGGGCCCCGGACCGCAGGCTAACTGGAGCGGTCGGCGACGGCCTGAGCGAATCGGGTCAGCGCCTCGCGCACGGCCCCGTCCGGGAGCGGGGCGAGCGCGTCGATGGCCTGCTGCGACCACGAATGCGCGAGGTCGAGGGTGGCCTGCGTGGCCTCGTGCTCGCGCAGCTGAGAGAGCGGCTCGTCGAGGATCGCGGGGTCGGCGCCGTCGGCGATGAGCGCGACGCCGTCGTCGATGCGGGCCCGCAGCGCGGCTGAGGAGGCATCCGTCAGCTGCCCGAGCACGAGGTACGGCATGGTCGGCACGCCCGCGCGCAGATCGGTGCCGGGCACCTTGCCGGTCTCGTCGGGGTCCGCCGACAGGTCGATGACGTCGTCGAGCAGCTGGAACGCGACGCCGGCCTTCTCGCCGAAGACCACCATCGGCTGCTCGAACTCCCCGGGGCCTCGGGAGAAGATCACACCGGCCTGCGCGGCGGCGGCGATCAGCGAGCCGGTCTTGTCGGACAGCACCTGCAGATAGAACTCCACCGGGTCGTCGCCCTCGGCGGGCCCGACGGTCTCGTGCATCTGCCCGAGCACGAGCCGCTCGAAGGTGTCTGCCTGCAGGTGGATGGCCCGGTCTCCGTGACGCGCCATGATCTGGCTGGCCCGCGAGAAGAGCAGGTCTCCGGTGAGGATCGCGACGCTGTTCCCCCACACCGCGTGTGCACTGGGCACCCCACGGCGCTTGTCTGCGGCATCCATCACGTCGTCGTGATACAGCGAGCCGAGGTGCGTCATCTCGAGAGCGGTCGCACCCTCAATGACCTCATCGGTCGTGCCCTCGCCCAGCTGCGCGGTCAGCAGCGCCAGCATGGGGCGCACCCGCTTTCCGCCCGCTTGGTAGAGGTAGCGGCTGGTGGCGTCGGCGAGCGAGTCGGCGACGCGCAGCTCGTTCTCGAGGGCGCCGTCGACGCGCTTGAGGCCCGCTTCGACCGCAGAGAGAAGCTTGCGGGACCGGGGCCCGGCGAAGATGCGATCGGTGAGGCCCAGCTTGCCCGCGATACGCGAGCCCGGCGCTGAGGGAGTCACACCCCCAGCCTACCGGGGGCCGGCGGTCGGCTCGGCGGCCGCGACAGGGCCCCGCGGCTTGACAGCCCGGTGGAGGGCGACGATCCCCATCGAAAGATTGCGGTGCGCGACGCCGGTCCAGCCCGCGTCGCGGATCCACGCGGCCAGCGTGCGCTGGTCGGGCCAGTCGCGGATCGACTCGTTCAGGTAGTCGTAGGCGTCGGCGTTCGAGCTCATCGCCTTGGCGACGACGGGCAGGATCCGGTCGTTGTAAAAGCGGTACAGACCGCTGAACGCCTTCGACGGCGGGTGCGAGAACTCGCAGATCACCAGCCGTCCGCCCGGTCGCGTGACCCGGAGCAGCTCGCTCAGAGCTTTCCGGGGCTCGTTGACGTTGCGCAGCCCGAACGACATCGTGACGGTGTCGAACTCGTCGTCCTCGAAGGGCAGTGCCGTCGCGTCGGCCTGCACGAAGGACAGATTCCGGATGCCGCCACCCGGTGCGCTCGCACCGTGCCGGCGCTCGCCCTCGGCGATCATGCCCGGCGAGAAGTCCGCGGCGACGACGGTCGCGCCGCTGCGCGCGAGGGCGACGCTCGAGGTGCCGGTGCCGGCGGCGAGATCGAGGATCTTCTGGCCTCGGCGCGGAGCGACCGCCCGGGTCGTGGCGGCCCGCCAGAACCGGTCGTTACCCATGCTCAGCACCGTGTTGGTGCGGTCGTAGCCGGCGGCGACCTGGTCGAACATGCCGCTCACGCGCGACGGATCCTTGTGCAGGTCGGCGCGGTTCGGTTCAGCCGCGGAGGGTTCGGATGCCACGCCTCGAGTCTAGGTGCGTCCTCCTTCGCCGCGGCGGGGCCGGACGCCGTTCAGGGGAGGTCGAGACCTTCGAGACGGGTGAGCCACTTGTCGGCGGTCGCCTGATCGAACGGCGCCTCCCGCGCCTCGACCCGCCGCTCGAGGTCGACGGCGAGCGCCTCGAGCTTCTCGACGACGTCGGCCGGATAGCCGAAGTCGACGCGGTGCTCGTCCCACTCGTCGCGGTCGTCGATGAACACGCCGCGCTCGTCGAGGGCGCGGACCACGTCGAGGTCCATGTCGATGCCGGAAGGCTCTTCGTCCTCCCAGTGGGCGTCCCACGCGAGGTCGATGTACACCCAGTACGACGCGGGCGGTGCCTGGTTGAGCGTCACGACGTGATCGCCGTCCGGCGGCAGCAGCGTGACGTTCGGCGCGTCGGCCAGGAAGTCCCGCCCGGGCCGGAAGCTGCGCCAGCCGGCGAGCTGGCCGAACCAGTCGCCCCACTCGTCGGAGCCCAGGTAGACGCACTCGTGCACCCAGTGATCGGAGCCGTCCCACTTGCGCCAGCGGAAGAGCAGTCGCGTGCCCGGCAGCGGGCGCGGCGGTATGACGAGGTCGGTCATGCCGCGAGTCTAGGCTGGAGGGGTGACAGGCTCGCATCCACCGGACCGCCTGGTGGTCGAGACCCGCGAGATCGACCCGGTCGGCGATCTGCTGGCCTACACCTCGCCCGATGCGCCGCTCGCCTGGCTGCGTCGTGGCAACGGCATCGTCGGGATCGGCTCGCTCGGCGGGTTCGAGCAGGGTCCCGACGCATCGTCCGCCGTCGACGCACCCTCGCCCGCCGAGGCGTGGCGTCGGATGGCCGCGGACGCGGAGGTGGACGACCCCGTCGGGCTCCCGGGAACCGGGCTCGTGTCGTTCGGCACGCTCGTCTTCGACGAGCGCTCGACGGCCACCAGCCGCCTCGTGATCCCGCAGGCGGTCGTGGGGCGTCACCATGGCCGCTCCTGGATCACCCGCATCCGCTCCACGGGCTCCGACATCGTCGAGCCCCTGATCGACCCGATACCGTACGGCCCGTATTGGTCGGCCACGCTGGGTCCGGGCGCCCTTGCTCCCGCCGGATACCAGGCGGCGGTCCGCGCGGCGGTCGACGCGATCCTCGCCGGCGACCTCGAGAAGGTCGTGCTGGCGCGCGACCTCGTCGGCACGATCCCCGCCGGGGCGGATCTGCGACGGCTCGTCCGCGCTCTCGCCCACGACTACCCCGATACGTGGACGTACGCGGTCGACGGGCTGATCGGCGCGAGCCCCGAGACCCTCGTCACCGTCTCGCACGGAGCCGTGACCGCCCGGGTGCTCGCCGGGACGATCCCCCGTGGGACTGACGCAGGCGATGACGCCGAGGCATCCTCTTCCCTCGCGCACAGCGCCAAAGACATGCAGGAGCACCGCTACGCCGTGCAGAGCGTGCTCGACACCCTCGGGCCCCACGTGCGCGGCATGCGCGCCGACGCCGAGCCGTTCACCCTCGAGCTCCCGAACCTGTGGCACCTCGCCACCGACGTCGCAGGTGAGATCGCCGACCACGCGTCCTCGCTCGATCTCGTCGCGGCGCTGCACCCGACCGCCGCAGTGGCGGGCACGCCGACGGATGCGGCGATCGAGCTGATCCGCACGCTCGAGCCGTTCGACCGCGGCCGGTACGCCGGCCCGGTCGGCTGGGTCGACGGGGACGGCGACGGCGAATGGGCGATCGCACTGCGGTGCGCCCAGATCGGCAGCGGCCCGGTGCGGGGCTACGCGTCGTTCAGCGACACGGTCCCCGTGGTCGCGCACGCCGGAGCCGGGATCGTGGCCGCCAGCGACCCCGAGACCGAGCTGCTCGAGACGCGGGTCAAGTTCCGGCCGATCGTCGACGCGCTCGCCTGAGCCGAGCTGAGCTGAGCCGACCGCGCAGGAGATCCAGGCCTCCACAGGAGCTTCACGGTCCTGGTTCTCCTGCGCGGAAGCAGTTCTCCTGTCGAGTCCGCCCGTATCAGGCCGGCAGGTCGGAGCCGGTGAGGGTCAGGAGCTTCCGCAGCGGATCGAGCCCCATGGGAGACAACGACAGCGCCTCGCGATGGAAGGCCCGCAGCGAGAACCGCGCGCCGAGCCGATCCTCGTGAGCCTACCGCGCTTCGAGCCGCGTCACCGCCTGAGCGTACGGGGGCATTGCGGCCGTCTCTTTCCCGCGTCGCGCCGCCCGGCGTACACTCGCCGCCATGTCGTTCGACGTCGCTGCCGAGGCCTATGACGGGTTCATGGGGCGGTTCTCCGCTCCCCTCGCCGTGTCGTTCGCCGATTTCGCCCGTCTTCCCGCCGAAGGTCGCGCCCTCGACGTCGGCTGCGGCACCGGCGCCTTGACCGCGGTGCTGGCCCGGAGGTTCGGCGAGACCGAGATCGCCGCCGTCGATCCGTCGGAGAGTTTCGTCGCCGCGATGACACAACGCTTCCCGTGGGCCGACGTCCGCCACGGCCACGCCGAGGCGCTTCCGTTCGACGACCATCTGTTCGCGGCGACGCTCGCCGAGCTGGTGGTGCATTTCATGACGGATGCCACGGCCGGCATGCGCGAGATGCTGCGGGTCACCCGGCCTGGCGGCGTGGTCGCCGCATGCGTGTGGGATTTCGCCGGGCGTCGCGCACCGCAGCGCACCTTCTTCGAAGGCCTCGCCGCCGTCATCGACGACATCGACGACGAGACCGATCGCGTCGGCGCGAGCGAGGGCGAGCTGGTCACCCTTCTGTGGGACGCCGGCTGCACGGACGTCGAGGAGGCAGAACTGACCGTTGCGGTCGAGTACGGCGACTTCGACGAGTGGTGGGCGTCGTACGGCCACGGCGTCGCCCCCGCCGGGAGGCAGCTCACCGCGCTGTCGGCAGAGGACCGCGACCGGGTGCAGGAGCAGTGCGCCCGACTGCTCGGCACCGGCCCCTTCACGATCGCCGCGACCGCGTGGGCGGCCCGCGGCGTCGTACCGGGCCAGATCTAGGCGGGTCAGCTCGCGGCGAGCCGCTTCTTCTCGGCCTCGATGTCGAACGTGGCGGCCGGCCACTGCGGATCGATGTCTTCCAGCGCCTCGAGCAGCAGGTGCTGCACCGCCAGGCGTGCGTACCATTTGCGATCGGCGGGCACGACGTGCCACGGCGCGTGCTCGGTGGAGGTCCGCTCGAAGACGCTTTGGTAGGCATCCATGTACTGCGGCCACAGCTTGCGCTCGTCGACGTCGCCGGGGTTGTACTTCCAGTGCTTGTCGGGACGCTCGAGGCGCTCCATGAGGCGCTCCTTCTGCTCCTCGGGCGAAATGTGCAGCATCACCTTGACGACACGGGTTCCGGCATCCGTCACCGTCTTCTCGAAGTCGTTGATCGCGGCATACCGGCGCTCGATCTCGTCGGCCGGGGCCAGCTCGCGCACCCGTCCGATGAGCACATCCTCGTAGTGCGAGCGGTCGAAGACGCCGATGAACCCGGGCTCGGGCAGGCGCTTGCGCACGCGCCACAGGAAGTCGTGCTCGAGCTCTTCCGGCGTCGGCTTCTTGAACGCGGCGAGCGCGACACCCTGCGGGTCTACCGAACCGACCACATGCCGGATGATCCCGCCCTTGCCAGCCGAGTCCATCGCCTGCAGGACCAGCAGCACGGAGGCGTTCGTGACATCGACACGACTGCGGGCGAAGAGGCGCTCCTGATACTCGTCCAGCTGCACCGAGCCGGCCGCGAGGTCTTCGGCCGCGTGCACCTTGTCTTTCTCGTAGCCGGGCGTGGAGCGGGCGTCGACCTCGGCGAGCCGAAAGCCCTCGCCGACGCGCAGCATCTCGGCGACATCCCCGGTCCAGTGCTTCTGGCTCTTCGCGATCATGGAGCCATCATGGCGGATGCCGCGGCGCGCCGGTCAGCGCGCCAGCGGGACCTCGATGATCTGCCGGCCGGTCACCGGCGCCGTGAGCGCCTGGTCGAGCGCCGACCGCGTCGCGACTCGGCGGTACTCCCACCCGTACGCGGCGGCGAGCTGCTCGAGGCTCACCGCGTGCGGCGTGTACAGCACCCGGTCCATCACCTCGGGAACGGCGACGGCGGCCACCTCGAGCGCGTCGAAGATGGTGCCCCCGCCGTCGTTGCCGACGACCACCTGAAGGCGCGGCTGCTGCTCGGTCGGCGGCAGAAGGAGGGCGCCGGCGTCGTGCAGCAGGGCGAGGTCGCCGAGCAGCACGCGGGTGACTCCGGGTCCGCCGCCGGCCTGGCTGGCGAGCGCGACGCCGATGGCGGTGGCGACCGTGCCGTCGATGCCGGCGAGGCCGCGGTTGGAGTGCACGGGCACCTTCTTGCCGGGGAGGAGGGCGTCGGCGACGCGGACGATGCGCGACGATCCGAACACCAGCCGGTCGTGCGGCCAGGTCGCTCGCCACACGGCGTCGACGAGCGCCGCACGGTCGAGCGGAGCCCGGATGACCTCGAGCTCGGCCGCGATGGCGCCCAGGCGCTCCTCCGGCACGGCCGACGCAAGGCCGTCCGCGTCGGGGGCCGGCGGAGCGAGATCGACGGATGCCGCGCGCGACGCCTGCAGCCACGCCCCGAGCCAGACGCGGTCGGGGTCGCCGGTCGCGACGGCGATGGTGTCGGCGGCGGTCGTGACCCCGTTCAGATTGAGCGGCTCCCCCGGCCCCCGCACCGCGACGACCTCGATGCCGGGATCGGACAGCAGCGCCGACGACTCACGGCTGAGCGTGGGATGCCCCAGCACGACGACGCGCTCGATGCGACCGCCGAGGTCGGGATCCGACAGCAGCGCCCGGTAGCCGTGCACGAGGTTCCGGCCGAATCGCGCGCCACTGACGATCTCGGCGACCAGCGGCCAGCCGCCGGCATGCGCGAGCGCCTCGGCGTCGGGCCCGGCGTCGGCGCCGGCCAGCACGATCGTCCGTGGGCCGCGCTCCAGCACGACGGGGTCGTCCTCGGGCTCGAGCGGAACATCGGACTCGCCGATGCCGCCGCCGCCCTGATAGAGCGCGCCCGACATCTCGTCTTCGGGCGGCGCTTCGGCCGGCGGAGCGTCGGGATGCGCGCCCGAAGCCGTGGCCAGCTCCGCCGCGGGCACGCCGATCCACTCGGGCAGTGCCCCCGAGAGCGGCTCGCGGTACGGCAGGTTCAGATGCACCGGCCCGGCGGTGCGGACCCCGGCGCCGAGCGCCGCCGTCATGGCCTCCTCGGCGACGCCGCGCAGCATCAGGCTCTGTTCGCCGCAGCCGTCGGCGTCGACGTCCTCCGGTACGGGCAGGTCGGCCTCGAACCGGACCGTGGGCGCGAACATCCCCGGCTGGCGCGTGGTCTGGTTGGCTCCGACGCCCCGCAGCTCCGGCGGCCGGTCGGCCGTGAGCAGCAGCAGCGGCACCGCACCGTGGTGCGCTTCGAGCGCCGCCGGCAGCAGGTTCGCCACGGCGGTGCCTGAAGTGCAGACCACGACCGCCGGCATCCGCGTCTCGCGACCGATGCCGAGAGCGGTGAATCCGGCGACGCGCTCGTCGATGCGGACGTGCAGCCGGAGGGCGCCGCGCCGCTCGAGCTCTGCGGCGACGAGAGCGAGCGCCTGCGAGCGCGAGCCGGGGCTCAGCACCACATGGCGTACGCCGAGCTCGATGAGCCGGCACAGCAGAGCGGCAGCTGCGTCGGTCGCGGCGGCCGGGGCCAGAGGCACCGCCATCGGCGGTTCGTCGGGCGCAGTGGCGCCGGCGGGATCGGCCACGACGGGGCGATCGGCGCCGTTCGGGTCGGTCACGTCAGCCGACGGCTCCGCGCTGACCGCGGGAGTCGTCTTCGCCGTCGCCGGGCCGGGCCGGCGGCTCGACCGGGGGTGTGCCGGTCGGGGCAGGACCGTCCGCACCTCGGGGCGGTCGATCCGGACGCGGTGGCGTCGTCGGGTACCGCGGGAAGCGTCGGCGGCTGGAACCGGGGGTCTTCGCCCTCGGCGTCGAGCTGGGCGAGCTCTTCTTCCATCCGACGGATGCGCTCGTCCTGGTCGCTGATCGTGCCGATGCGCCCGAGGAAGTCGGGGTCGTCGTCCGGCGCCTTCCGGCGGGCGATGGCCGACTTTCGTGTGCGTCCGACGGCGAGCCACAGGATGCCGCCGAGCACGGGCAGCACCACGACGATCAGGATCCAGACGGGCTTGCTGACGCCTCGGTGGCGAGTTGCGGGCTGCACGGCGCAATCGACGATGGTGAAGACCCAGAACACGGTCGCCACCAGCGCTACGATCAGCAACCCGCGAGCCATCTTCCCATCCTAGGCTGGCCCGCGGCCGCACGGGCGCCCGCGGGAAGTCTCGTGACCGAACCGTCGCCGACCATGGGCTGCGACCGAACCTAGGATGGATGGGTGAAAGCACGCTCGGCCATCGTCTACTCGGTCCTGCGGCTGCTGGCATTCCTCGTGCCGTTCGGCATTCTCATGCTGTTCCCGATCATGCAGGAGTATTACTGGCTCGCCGCGATCTTCGCCGCCCTCATCGGGCTGAGCCTGTCGCTGCTCTTCCTGCGCAAGCCGCTCGAAGAGGCCACCTCGGGGCTGGCCGAGCGCCGCACCCGCGCGCGGACGGCCATCAGCGACGAAGACGCGGAGGATGCCGCGGCCGACGCCGCGACCCCGGATCAGCCCGATCGTCCCTGACCGGCCGTGCCGCGGCATCCGCTGCTCTGCAGGCCCGATCCGATAGCCGGATCCTTCCGCGGTTCCCCGGATCGGGACGCGCCGCGATCTCCGGGAACGCACGCGAACTCCGGTCTCTCGACCCGGCGCCGCGTCAGCCGATGAAGGCCCACATCAGGAACGCGGCGTATCCGACCGAGGTCAGTGACGTGAGGCCGAGGGCGACGACCAGCTCGCGCGGGTCGCGGTACGTCCACACGATGAGGATCGCGGGCAGGCCGGCGAGCAGCGCGAGCAGCGACAGCCACGCGATCGGGTAGAAGAGCGCGAGGAACGCCGCGATCACGAACGGCGCGAGCACGAACAGCGTGAACACCACGCGGGTCGCGGTGCGCCCGATCAGCACGGTGAGCGTGCGCTTGCCGGCGACGCGGTCCTGGTCGATGTCGCGGAGGTTGTTGGCCAGCAGCACCGCGCAGGCGAGCAGCCCGACCGCGACGGCCCCGAACCACGCCTCCTGCGGCAGCGCGAGGGCCTGGACCCACGTCGTGCCGAGCGTCGCGACGAGGCCGAAGAAGACGAAGACGAAGAGCTCGCCGAGTCCGTAGTACCCGTACGGGCGCTTGCCGCCGGTGTAGAACCAGGCCGCGACGATGCAGACCGCGCCCACGGCGATGAACCACCACTGCTGCGTGCGGATGGTGATGGCAAGGCCCGCCAGCGCCGCGATGGCGAAGAAGGCGAGCGCGACGAAGAGCACGGTGCGGGGCTTCGCGCGGCGCGACGCGGTGAGCCGGGCGGGGCCGACGCGGTGGTCGTCGGTGCCGCGGATGCCGTCGCTGTAGTCGTTGGCGTAGTTCACCCCGATCTGCAGAGCGACCGCCACGAGCAGGCAGAACAGGGCGATGACCCAGTGGAACTGGTCGACGACGATCATCGCAGCACCGGTTCCGACCAGGACGGGGCTGATCGCGAGCGGAAGGGTGCGCAGGCGCGCGGCACCGATCCAGTCGCGCGCGGTCGCCTTCGGGGTGTGCGCGGGGTCGCGCGGAACATGGGCCGTCTGCGGATTCCGGCGCGCCGGCTGCTTCTTCGGTGCTGGACGCTTGCGCTTCTTGCTGGGGGTGCCTGCCACGAAAGCACATCTTAGGTGCTGCGCCGATGGAGCCGATCGGCCGGCGGGGTGGTCGCTGGGGTGACCGCTGGGGTGACAACGCATGTCCTACGTGCCCGCCGTCATCTCCCGATGCCGGCGCAATCCGGGTGCTCCAGTGCGCGAGATGGGGACATGCACTCCCTTGCCGAGCGTCGTGGGTGCCCCCGACAATGGCGGCATGCTGAGCATCGGATCGATCGTGCTGACCGTGGAGGACATCGACCGCGCCGGAGACTTCTGGCGGGCCGCCCTGGGGTACGTGAACCGGAAGGAGCCGGGCGAGGACTGGGTGATCCTCGATCCGCCGACGAAGACCCACTGGCGCGAGCCGGGTGCCAGTCTCGCACTCTCGGTGACGGGCTATCCGCAGCACTACCCGCCCCGCATCCACCTCGACCTCTACGCCGACGATCAGGCGGCCGAGATCGAGCGCCTCCTCGCCCTGGGCGCCCGCGAAGTCGACTGGCACGACTACCCGGACGACGCGGACTGGATCGTGCTGGAAGACACCGAGGGCAATCGCTTCTGCGTCGTCGACGTCGGCGCCGACGACCCCGACCGTCCGGACTGAGCCGGCGTCAGTGCAGCGCGATCACCGCGCGGCGGATGGCCTCGCGGTCGGGCTTACCCGACGGCAGCGTCTCGAGTTCGTCGACGAGGATCAGCTTCGAGGGCCGTGCATGCGGGCCGATCTCGGCATGGACGGCGGCGCGCGCCTCCTCCAGCTGCACCGCCTCGCTGCGCCGCAGCGCCTCGCCTCGCGCGGAGACGATGACGGATGCCTCGCCCCAGCGCTCGTCGGGGACTCCGACGACGACGGCGAGGGCGAGCCCCGGCACGCCGCGCACGATCCTCTCGACGCGATCGAGCGAGACGTTGATGCCGCCCGACACGATGACGTTGTCGAGGCGCCCGCGCACCCTCAGCACGCCTTCATCGAGGAGGCCCGCATCGCCGGTGCGGTACCACCGCGTGCCGGCGTCGTCGCGGAGGAAGGTCGCCTCCGTCCGCTCTGCGTCGCCGAAGTACCCGTCGGCCAGCACCGGACCGGCGAGCTGGACCTCGCCGCGCTCGATGCGAATCTGAACGCCCCGCAGCGGCACACCGTCGTAGACGCAGCCGCCACTGGTCTCGGTGGAGCCGTACGTGCGGACGATGCGAGCGCCGGCGGTCTCCGCGCGCTCCAGGGTCGCCGCCGGGAGCGCCTGCCCGCCGATGAGGATCGTCTGGAACGACCGCAGCGCGGCGAGCACGGCCGAGTCGTGCTCGGCCGCATCGAGCAGCCGCGACAGCTGCGCGGGAACGAGTGACGTGTACGTCGGGACGCGCTCGCCGCCCTCCGTCGAGACCATCGTGAGTGCGGCGGCCGCGAAGGCCTGCGGCGTGAAGGCGCCGGAGAGGATGGCGGGCTCGCGGTCGGCGACGAGCGACCGCACCAGCACCTGCAGGCCGGCGACGTAGCTGGCGGGCAGGGCGAGCAGCCACGCGCCGTCGCCGATGCGATCGGCCGTCGCCAGCGCGCTCGAGGTGAGGGCATCCCGGCTCAGCACGACGCTCTTGGGAACACCGGTCGATCCCGACGTCGTGACGACGACGGCCGTTCCGGCGCGGACTTCTCCGGGCAGCTGGCTCACCAGGCCGAGGCCCAGTGCCGGGCCGGCGCCGTGCAGCGCTCCGCGCAACGCCCGCAGGATCGACCGCGGGTCGTCGTCGATGACGGGTTCGAGCTTCATGGCCGTGCGCAACTCCTGAAGATCGGCGGCATGGCGCTCAGCCGAGCGCGGGTGGGGCTCGCGGCGAGCCGGATCTCAGGAGTTGCGTCCGCGGGCATCAGTAGTGCCAGGGGTACGGCGACCAGTCGGGGTCGCGCTTCTCGAGGAAGGAGTCACGGCCCTCGACGGCCTCGTCGGTGCCGTAGGCCAGACGCGTGGCCTCGCCCGCGAACACCTGCTGCCCGACCATGCCGTCGTCGACGGCGTTGAAGGCGAACTTGAGCATGCGGATGGCCGTCGGCGACTTCGTGAGGATGGTCCGAGCCATTGCCAGTGCCTCGCGCTCGAGATCGGCGTGCGGCACGACCCGATTGACGGCGCCCATCTCGTACGCACGCTGCGCCGAGTACTCCTCCGCGAGGAAGAACACCTCGCGGGCGAACTTCTGCCCGATCTGCCGCGCGAAGTACGCCGAGCCGTAGCCGGCGTCGAACGAGCCGACATCGGCGTCGGTCTGCTTGAAGCGGCCGTGCTCGGCCGACGCGACGGTCAGGTCGCACACGACGTGCAGCGAGTGCCCGCCGCCCGCCGCCCAGCCGGGGATCACGGCGATCACGACCTTGGGCATGAAGCGGATGAGCCGCTGCACCTCGAGGATGTGCAGGCGGCCTGCCCGGGCGTTGTCGACTCCCCCGGTCCCCGAGCGCGTCTCCCCGGCCCCCGAGCTCGTCTCCCCGGTGCCCGCGCTCGCCTCCCCGGTGCCCGCGCTCGCCTCCCCGGTCCCTGAGCTCGCCTCCCCGGTCCCTGAGCTCGTCGAAGGGCCCGCGGACGCGTCGACAGGCGCAGCAGCCGACTGCTCGTACTTGTAGCCGTCGCGGCCGCGGATGCGCTGGTCGCCGCCGGAGCAGAACGCCCATCCGCCGTCCTTCGGGCTCGGGCCGTTGCCGGTGAGCAGCACGACTCCGATCCGCGGGTCCTGGCGGGCGGCGTCGAGCGCGCGGTACAGCTCGTCGACGGTGTGCGGCCGGAAGGCGTTGCGCACCTCCGGCCGGTCGAAGGCGATGCGCGCAATCCGGCCGTCGGTGGAGACATGCGCCGTGATGTCGGAGTAACCCTCCGCGGGGGCGCCCAGCGCCAGATGGGACTGCGGGGACCACGCGCTGTCATCGAACAGCTCCGAAACGCTCACCCGGCCAGCCTAGGGCGGTGCGACGCCGGGCGTCATGTGAAACAGGGGGTCGACCGCCGGCCCCTACCCTGGATCGGTGACCTCGACTCTCCGCTCAATCGCTGCTGCCGCGGCATCCGCCGTTCTCCTTCTCTCGCTCGCTGCTTGCGCGACCGGCGCACCGGAGTCTTCGGCCACCCCGACCGCCTCCGACGCGGCGAGCGCGACCATCACGACCGACGCCGCCTGCGCGGGCGACGAGGGGGTCACGCTCGTCGTCGACGCCACCGCACTCGAGGGCGGCGACGCGCAGGAATGGTGCCTGCTGACCGAGGAGCCGGTCATCGCCGGAGACGCGTTCACTGTCGCGGGCATCGAGACTGAGGGCACTGAGGAGTACGGCGACCAGGTCGTCTGCCGCGTGAACGGCGTTCCCTCCGAAGACACCCCGATCCCGGCCGAAGACGGCTCGGAGTACTTCGAGACCTGCGCGGCGATGCCGGCCGCATTCGCGTATTGGTCGCTGTGGGAGAAGCCCGCCGACGGCGAATGGGGCTACGCACAGGAAGGGGCGTCGACCCTCGAGCTCGAGCCCGGCGACGCCGTCGAGCTGCTGTTCACACTGAACGGCGAGCCTGCCACTCCGACCCCGTAAGCCATGCCGTGACGATCCGACCCGGGCCACTTCGCGCCGCGGCCGTTCTCGCCGTCGCCTTCGTCGCGGTCCGGGTCGTCTACCGCGTCCTCTTCCACGGCGCGGACGGCACCGGGGCGGTCGTCCTGCCGCTTCCCGAGCTGCGCCTGCCGCCGCCGTTCTCGCACGTTGTGGTGCTGGGTCCGGTCACCGTCGATGGCCTGTGGGATGCCGCGGCCAGCGCCTTTCCGATCGCCCTGACGATCCTCGCCTTCGGGCTGGTGAACTCACTCGTCGACGTGCCGCGGGTGCTCGCCCGCGCCTCACGACGCGGGCCGCTCCGGGGCATCGCGCGGGCCCTCGCCATCGCGTGGGCGACGCTCCCCTCACTCGCAGACGCCGCCCGCCGGGTGCGGTTCGCGCAGCGCCTGCGGGGCGAGCGCGCAGGCGTGAGGATGCTGATGCCGCTCCTCCAGCGCACGCTCGAGCGCGCCGGAAGCGTCGCCGCGGCGCTCGAACTGCGGGGCTTCGCAGGGCGCTCGCGCGAGGGCGACTGCCGGACGCCCGTCGAGGTGCACGACGCCGAGCTGGGCTTCGGCGCCGGCGACATGACGGATGCCGGAGGGCGCAGCATCCGGATCGGATCTCTGGTGCTGGCGCCCGGCAGCCTCACGCTGCTGACGGGCGCCACCGGCTCGGGCAAGTCGACGCTCCTGCGCGCTCTTGCCGGACTGCACACGCACGTCGACGGTGGATGGATGACGGGCACGATGAGGGCCGCCGGGCACGACCGCCAAGCCGTTCCGCCCCGAGACCTCGCGCAGCGGATCGGCGTGGTGCTGCAGAACCCGCGGGAGGCCTTCGCGACCGAGCGGGTGCGCGACGAGCTCGGGTTGGCCCTGGAGCTGCGAGGTGTCGCTCCGGTCTTGGTCGCGGCGCGGGTCGCCGAGGTGGCCCGCCGGGTCGGCATCGCGCCCCTGCTCGATCGGCCGACGCGTGGTCTTTCGGCCGGCGAGGCCACGCTGGTCGCAGTGGCCGCCGCGATCACGGAGCAGCCGCTCCTGCTGCTCGTCGACGAGCCGCTCGCAGATCTCGATGCCGACACGCGCACCCGCGTCGCGCACCTGCTGCGCGATCTCGCGCACGAGGCCGGCATGTGCGTGCTCGTCGCCGAGCACCGCGCCGATCCCCTTCGCGCGCTGGCCGACACCGAGCTGCGCATCGCGGGAGGCGCGGTGGCCGATGCCGGCTTCGGCGTCGGGACGCCTGCGGATCGCGCATCCGACCTCGATGCCATCCGCCCGCTCGTCTCTTCCCCATCGCTGCCGGGCGGTCAAGGCCGTGACGGGCACTCCGCCATGAGCGGGGCGATCGCCCTGCGCGCGACCGACGTGACGGTGCGGCACGGGAGCGTCCTCGCCATCGATCGGGCGAACATCGAACTCCAGGCTGGCGAGATCGTCGCGCTCGTCGGTGCGAACGGCGCCGGGAAGTCGAGCCTGCTCGCCGCGCTCGCGCTGCCCGGCCGCGACACCCGGATCGAGTCCGAGGGACGCGTGGCGCTGGTACCCGACGCCTCGGACGACCTGTTCGTGTACGACACCGTCGCCGCCGAGTGCCGCCGCGCCGACCGACGTGCCGGGGCATCGGGCGAGTCCTCGGTGAGAACGGCCTCGACCGCCGAGCGCGTCGCGGGGTTCCTGGGGCTCGACCCCGACAGCGCCGAGTTCACGCAGCGTCTCGCGCGGCATCCGCGGGATCTCTCCGTCGGCGAACGGCGCTGCCTCGCCCTGGCCATCCAGCTCGCCGGCGGCCCGGCCGCGCTCCTCGTCGACGAGCCGACCCGCGGCCTGGATCCGGAGGCCCGGGGTCTGGTGTGGGCGGCGCTCGCCACCCTCTCGGCGCAGGGCACCGCGGTGCTCGTCGCCTCGCACGAACCCGACGTGGCCGCAGGGGCGGACCGCGTGCTCTCGATGCGTGACGGCGTCCTGTCGAGCGCCGGTCCGTTCGCAATTCAGTCTTCGCGCCGGCTGGAGCCCCGTGTGAGGCGGGATCCGGCCGTGGTGGCGACACCGCGGACTGAATTGCGAACGCCGACCGGCTCGGCTTCTCACCGACTGCCCGACCTCGACGTCCCTACCGAAGACAGAGCCCGCGCGTCGGGCCGCGCGGCATCGAGGCGAGCGATCCCGCTCCTGGCGCTCGTCGCCGCGAACCTCGTCGCGCTCGGCGCGTTCTGCTGGCCTCTCCTGGCGACCGCGGTTCCCGCGCAGGCGCACGCCGCCGTGCCGGTCGCGGCGCTCGCTCTCGCGCCGCTCGCCGCGCTCGTGGTCTTCGCGACGCTCGACGGCTCGGTGCGCTCGGCGCACATGCTCGCACTCCTCGGAACGCTCGCCGCGATCGGCGCAGCGGTGCGCATCGCGAGCACCGGAGTCGGCGGTGTGGAGGCCGTCTTCATCCTGCTGATCCTCGCCGGCCGCGCGTTCGGGGCGCGGTTCGGGATGCTTCTCGGCATGGCGACGATCGCCCTCTCGACGGTGGTCACCGGAACCTTCGGACCCTGGACGCCCTTCCAGATGTTCGCGTGTGCGTGGGTCGGCGCGGTCGCCGGGCTCCTCCCTCGACGCCTCGGCGCAGCGACCGAGATCGCGATGCTGTGCGTCTACGGAGCCGTCGCCTCCTACATGTTCGGCCTGCTCATGAACCTGTGGTTCTGGCCCTTCGCCGTCGGCTTCGGCACCGAGATCTCGTACGACGCGGCCGCGCCGCTCGGCACCAACGTCGCGAACTTCCTGCTGTATTCGCTTGTCACGTCGACCCTCAGCTGGGACACCCTCCGCGCGATCACCTCGCTCATCGGCATCCTGATCATCGGCCGCCCCGTGCTCGCCGCGCTGCGGCGTGCGAAGCCGCTTCAGCCCCGCACGCTCGGGCCGGCGCCCACAAGAGGACGCACACAGGAGAACGCTGCTTCCGCAGGAGGTCTGCGGGGCTGAACGACCTGCGGAAGGCCGAGTCTCCGGCGGAACGGCAACAAGCGAGCGGATGCCGCGGCCCGCGGCTCCGCGGCACCCGCCACCGGCGAGCGCCCCCGATCAGACCGAGAAGTACTTCGCCTCGGGGTGGTGGAAGACGAAGGCGTCGGTGGACTGCTCGGGATGCAGCTGCAGCTCTTCGCTCAGCTCGACGCCCATGCGCTCGGGCCGCAGGAGTTCGACGACCTTGCGCCGATCCTCCATGTCGGGGCAGGCGGGGTAGCCGAGCGAGAAGCGGGCGCCGCGGTACTCGAGTTTGAACAGGCCCGCGGTCTCCGTCGGGTCCTCGTCCGAAAAGCCGAGCTCGGAGCGGATACGCGCGTGCCAGAACTCGGCGAGCGCCTCGGTCAGCTGCATCACGAGGCCATTGAGCTCGTAGTAGTCGCGATATCTGTCTTCGGCGAACAGCTTCGCCGTGACGGAGTCGATGTGCGCCCCGGCGGTCACCAGCTGCACCGGCATGACGTCGACCACGCCCGATTGCCGCGAGCGCACGAAGTCCGCGAGGCACAGGTGCCGGTCGCGCCGCTGCCGCGGGAAGTGGAACCGCAGCCGCTCGGTGCCGACCTCGGTCGCTGAGCCCGTCGAGGTGCCCGAGCCGCCGTCGGGTGCGAGCAGTCCGGGCACACCCAGCACGCCGTCGCGATCGTCGCCGTGGTGCAGCACCACGACGTCGTCGCCGTCGGAGACGACCGGGAAGTATCCGTACGCGACCGAGGCGTCGAGCATCCCCTCGCCGAGGATCCGATCGAGCCAGTAGCGCAGCCGCGGGCGGCCCTCCGTATCGACGAGCTGCTCGTACGAGAGCCCGTCCTCGCTGCGGCCGGGCTTGAGGCCCCACTGCCCCATGAAGGTCGCGCGCTCATCGAGGAAGGCGGCATAGTCGTGCAGCGCGATGCCGCGAACGATGCGCGTGCCCCAGAACGGCGGCACTGGAACCGGGTTGTCGGATGCCACGTCCGAACGCCCCGGCATGGCCTCGGGCTCCGTGAGCGTGAGCTTGGACCCCGCCGCATGACGACGCTTCTTCAACGTCGGCAGGCCGACCTCGGCCGGATCGGCACCGCGCGCGATCTTGACCAGCGGCTCCATGAGGGCGAGCCCCTCGAACGCATCGCGCGCGTACCGGACGTGGCCGCCGAAGAGCCCGGCGAGGTCGTCCTCGACGTAGGCGCGGGTCAGCGCAGCGCCTCCGAGGATGACGGGCCACTTCTTGTCCAGGCCCCGGGATTGCAGCTCCTGGAGGTTCTCTTTCATGACGACCGTCGACTTCACCAGCAGCCCCGACATGCCGATGACGTCGGCGTCGTGCTCCTCGGCGGCGGCGATGATGTCGGCGATCGGCTGCTTGATGCCGAGATTGATGACGTCGTAGCCGTTGTTGGTCAGGATGATGTCGACGAGGTTCTTGCCGATGTCGTGCACGTCCCCGCGGACCGTCGCGAGCACGATGCGACCCTTGCCCGAGGCATCCGCCTTCTCCATGTGCGGCTCGAGCAGGGCGACCGCGGTCTTCATGACCTCGGCGGACTGCAGCACGAACGGCAGCTGCATCTCGCCCGCGCCGAACCGCTCGCCGACGACCTTCATTCCCTCGAGGAGGTGGTCGTTGATGATCTGAAGCGGAGTCAGCCCCTCGGCCCGCGCGAGGTCGAGGTCGGGTTCGAGGCCCTTGCCCTCGCCGTCGATGATGCGCCGCTCGAGTCGCTCGCCCAGCGGCAGCGCGGCGAGCTCGGCCGAGCGCTGGTTGCGCAGCGCCGCGGTGTCGACGCCGGCGAAGAGGTCGAGCATCCGCTCCAGCGGGTCGTAGGCGACGTTGCCGTCGGCGTCGTACTCGCGGCGGTCCCAGACGAGGTCGAGCGCCACCTTGCGCTGCTCGTCCGAGAGCGACGCCAGCGGCACGATCTTCGCGGCGTCGATGATCCCCGAGGTGAGCCCGGCTTCGACGGCCTCGTGCAGGAAGGCCGAGTTCAGCACGCTGCGAGCGGCCGGGTTCAGACCGAACGACACGTTCGAGACGCCGAGGGTCGTCTGGATGCCCGGGTACTTCCTCGAGATCTCCCGGATCGCCTCGATCGTCTCGATGGCGTCGCGCCGCGTCTCCTCCTGACCCGTGGCGATCGGGAAGGTCAGGCAGTCGACGATGATGTCGCTCACCCGCAGACCCCACTCGCCCACGAGCTCGTCGACGAGGCGCGACGCGATGCGCACTTTGCCTTCGGCGGTGCGCGCCTGACCCTCTTCGTCGATGGTGAGCGCGATGACGGCGGTGCCGTGCTCCTTCACGAGCGGCATGATGCGGCCGAATCGGGATGCCGGGCCGTCACCGTCCTCGTAGTTCACCGAGTTGACGACCGGGCGTCCGCCGATGAGCTCGAGGCCCGCGCTGATGACGGCGGGCTCGGTGGAATCGACGACGAGCGGGAGCGTCGAGGCCGACGCGAAGCGCGAGACCACCTCGCGGATGTCGGCGACGCCGTCGCGCCCGACATAGTCGATGCACACGTCGAGCAGGTGCGCGCCGACGCGGATCTGGTCACGCGCGATCTCGACGCAGTCGTCCCACCGCTCCTCGAGCATCGCCTCGCGGAAGGCCTTCGATCCGTTGGCGTTGGTGCGCTCCCCGATCGCGAGGTACGAGGCGTCCTGGTGGAACGACACGTGCTGGTACAGCGACGCGACTCCGGGCTCACCGGTCGTCGCACGCGATCGAGCAGTCGCCACCAGCGGACGCAGCCGCTCGACGACCGCGGCCAGGTGCTCGGGCGTGGTGCCGCAGCATCCGCCCACCAGCCCCAGGCCGAACTCGCGCACGAACTGCTCGTGTGCGGTCGCGAGCTCGGCCGGCGAGAGCGGATAGTGCGCGCCGTCGGCCGTCAGCACCGGCAGGCCGGCGTTGGGCATGCACGCGATCGGCACCGCCGCGTGCTTCGAGAGGTGCCGCAGGTGCTCGCTCATCTCGGTCGGCCCGGTCGCGCAGTTGAGTCCGATCGCATCGACCCCCAGGGGCTCGATCGCGGTGAGCGCCGCGCCGATCTCACTGCCCATGAGCATGGTCCCGGTCGTCTCGACCGTCACCTCGACGAAGATCGGCAGACGGATGCCGCGGCTCACGATCGCCTGCTTGCATCCGTTGACAGCGGCCTTGGTCTGCAGCAGGTCCTGCGACGTCTCGACGAGGAAGGCATCGGCTCCCCCGTCGATCAGTCCCTCGGCCTGGAGCGCGAACGTCTGCTTGAGGTGCTCGTAGGAGGTGTGACCGAGGCTGGGGAGCTTCGTGCCCGGGCCCATCGAACCGAGCACCCACCGCATCCGGCCGTCCGCCGTCGCGGCCGCCTCGGCACGCTCGCGTGCGATGCGTGCCCCGGCTTCGGCGAGCTCGGCGATGCGGTCGTCGATGCCGTAGTCATCGAGGTTCGACCAGTTCGCACCGAAGGTGTTCGTCTCGACGGCGTCGACGCCGACCGCGAGGTAGGCGTCGTGGATCGCGGCGACGACGTCGGGCCGCGAGACGTTGAGGATCTCGTTGCACCCCTCGAGACCCTGGAAGTCGCCGTCGATCGACAGGTCGAACTGCTGCAGCATCGTGCCCATCGCACCGTCGGCGATGACGAGGCGCTCGCGCACGGCATCCAGCAGCGCCTGCGCGCGCTCTGGCCGCGGCACGCCGTCGATGTCGAGGGCGAACCGAGGGGCGGTCGGGGCGGCGGTCACCCGCGCGATCCTATCCGCCGCCGTCGGAACCGCCGGGTCGCATGACATCTCCCGCAACCCGGCGGCCGTGATCCCGGGGTCAGGCGTTCTTGGAGTCCCGCCAGCGCAGCCACGAGGCGACGAGGTCGTAGTCCCAGTCCGGGCCCTGGAAGGCCAGGGTGAACAGGCGCACGCCGGCGTCGTAGAGCTCGTCGCCGAAGTCCTCGCCGCGCTGGTGCAGCTCGTTCGAGATGACCAGGCCCGAGGTGTCGCGCTGCTCCTTGTCGGCCCACCGCTCGATGACGTCGAGCTTGTGGGCGAGCTCGTCGGGACGCACGAAGCTGTGCCAGATGTCGGCGTGACGTGCCACCAGGCGCAGGGTCTTCTGCTCGCCCTTGCCGCCGATCATCACCGGGATCTCGCGGGTCGGCGCCGGATTGAGCTTCTGCCAGCGGGCCTCGATCCGTTCGAGGCCGGCCGCGAGGTCGTCCAGTCGTGAGCCGGCGGTGCCGAACTCGTAGCCGTACTCCTCGTAGTCGCGGGCGAACCACCCCGAACCCGTCGCGAAGATGAACCGGCCCTCGCCGCCGTTCTTCGCCGAGATGTGGTCGATCGTGCGGGCCATGTCGGCCTGCAGGTCGGGGTTGCGATAGCTGTTGCAGTTGACCAGCGACCCGAACTCGACGCGCTCGGTCTGCTCGGCCCATGCGGCGAGCATCGTCCAGGACTCGAAGTGCAGTCCGTCGGGGTCGCCCGAGAGCGGGAAGAAGTGGTCCCAGTTGAACAGGATGTCGACGCCCATGTCTTCGAGCCGACGGACGGCGTCGCGGAACGCAGGGTACGGAGCGTGCTGGGGCTGCAGCTGCACGCCGAGGCGCACGGGAGTGTCGAGAAGAGGCATGCGATTCAGCCTAAGAGAGGAAGGGAGGGGCGCGGCGCGCACCCCTCCCTTCCGTCCCGCTGTCCCTCAGCGGCGGCCGATGCGACCCCGCCTCGCCTTGGCGGCGACGTCGATGATGTCCCAGACTGCGATGCCCGCGATGACGAAGCCGGTGATCACCGTGAGGATCGACCCGACGTCGGCGCCCGGAGTGGTCGTGGCGAAGAAGTCGGGATTCAGCAGCTCACCCTGCGCGAGGAGGATGAGGGCGGGGACGGCGACCGCGAGAGCCAGCGCCGCGTTGAGCACCGCGAGCGGCACGGTCCACCGTCCGACGAAGTACACCGCGATGCTGAGCGCGGCCTCGAGCGCCATGAGCACGAAGAGCCCCGCGAAGACCCACGGCCACAGGTCCGGGTTGAAGAACGACAGTCCCGGTTCGGTGGGGACGAAGCCGATGAACCGATCCCACAGCAGGGCGGCGGCCGCGACGACGAGGAAGATCAGGCTCGCGACCATGTCGCCGAAGCCGGCGCCGCGCTGACGCGGCTCGGGCAGCATCTCGGGCTTCCACGCCCCCTCGTACGGCTTGCGCATGCGGGTGCCGGTGCGCTCGAGGATCACGACGATGAGGACCGTCCAGAAGAAGACGTGCATCGCCACGTTCAGCAGGGCGACGACGGTCGCCCCGATGACCTCGCCGATCCCGGCGCCGCTGAGGGTGTGCGCGATCGCCACGCCGAGTCCCGCCAACGGGATCACGATCCACAACAGGAGCTTCGTCAGCCGCCACCAGTCGAGGTAATACCGCGGCCCGACGAGGTACAGCTGCCGGTCGGTGTACTGCGCGGCGAGGAGCTCGGGGTCGCCGAGCTCGACGATGACCGAGCGTTCCGCCTGCTCGCGCGGTTCGCCCTCGGCGACGCGCGCATCGATCTGGTCGTCGATCGAGACGCGCAGTTCGTCGGCGAGGTCGGAGCGCTGGTCTTCGGGGACGGTCCGCATCGCGGCGTCGACGTAGCGGTCGGTGAGAGTGGTGGTAGGCATGTCAGTCCTCCTGAGGAAGGGCGTCGATCGCGGTGGCGATCGCGCGGAAGTCGTCGGTGAGTGCGCCGGCGAGTCGCTTGCCCGCTGCGCTGGTGCGGTAGAACTTGCGGGGCCGTGCCTCGTCGGTGTTCCACTCGCTCGTGAGGTGGCCCTGCTTCTCGAGGCGACGAAGCAGGGGGTAGAGGGTGTTCGCGTCGGTAGGGAAGCCATGCGTCCCCAGCTGTTCGAGCAGCCCGTACCCGTAGCCCGGAGTCTCGAGCAGCCGCAGGCATGCGAGCACGATCGTGCCGCGACGCAGCTCCTGCAGGTGCGTCTCGAGGATGTCGGTTTCGCTCATGCACCACACTGTACTGTGCGTCACACACTATCGTCAACCACACATTGTCGTCGCCGCCCACTTGGACGCTTGCGGACGGGACACGCCGCGGTCAGCGCCTCGAGTCGCGGCGTGTCTCGTCCGTAAACGGTCATGATGAGGGGGTGAGCACCGACGCCGCGGAACCCCTACCTCCTCTCGACGACATCCTCGACACGGCACGGGTCGTCGCACTGCCGCTGGTGACGCGGTTCCGCGGCATCGACGTGCGCGAGGCGGTGCTGTTCGAGGGGCCGGAAGGCTGGACCGAATTCTCGCCCTTCGTCGAATACGACGACGCGGAAGCGGCGACATGGCTGGCGGCTGCCGTCGATTTCGGATGGATGCCGCAGCCCGCCGCCCGACGCGACGCCATCAGCGTCAACGCCACCGTGCCCGCAGTGGCGGCGGCCCAGGTCGCCGCGGTACTCGCCCGCTTCGATGGCTGCCGCACAGCCAAGGTCAAGGTCGCCGAGCCCGGCCAGCGCCTGGCCGACGATGTCGAGCGCGTCCGCGCCGTGCGCGAGGCGATGGGTCCCGAAGGACGCATCCGCATCGATGCCAACGGCGCCTGGAACGTGGACGAGGCGGAGCACGCTATCCACGCCCTGGCCGAGTTCGACCTGGAGTACGCCGAGCAGCCGTGCGCAAGCGTCGAGGAGCTCGCCGAACTGCGCCGCCGCGTGAAGTACATGGGCATCCCGATCGCCGCGGACGAGAGCGTCCGCAAGGCCGCCGACCCGCTCGCCGTCGCGCGCGCGGGGGCGGCGGACCTTGTGGTCATCAAGGCGCAGCCGCTGGGCGGCGTGCGCCGCGCCCTCGACATCGTCGCCGAGGCAGGACTGCCGGCCGTCGTCTCGAGCGCGCTGGACACCTCGGTCGGACTCTCGATGGGCGTCGCCCTGGCCGCCGCCCTCCCCCCAGCTCGACTACGACTGCGGACTGGGCACCGCCTCGCTGCTTGCGGCGGACGTCGTCGGCCAGTCCCTCGTCGCGCGGGGCGGCAAGCTCGCCGTGGGGCGGGTCACGGCAGAGCCCGCCCTCCTCGACGCGTACGCGGCGCCCGTCGAGCGCCGCGACTGGTGGCTGGCGCGAGTGGGCCGGTGCTTCGACAGGCTCAGCAACCCGGACTGAAGCTCAGCGGACGGGCTGAAGCTCAGCGGGCGGGCGTGAAGCTCAGCGGGCGGGCGTGAAGCTCAGCGGGCGGGAAGCTCGATGAGCAGCTGTGCCACCCGCGCGAGCTCTTCGTTCGTGCGGCGGCACATCTCCTCGTAGTCCAGTCCTGCCATGGCGGAGCGCACCGCCGAGCTCTCCCAGACGGTCAGCATCAGGCGGGCGGCGTCGAGGGACGGCAGGCGGAACCGCAGGACGTTCGCACGCCCGATGTCGTCGATGATCTGGGCGACGCTGCGGCACATCTCATCGTCCTGAGCCAGATACGCGGCCGCCAGCTCCGGACTGCGCATGGCATGGATGCGGATCTCGCTCATGAGGAGCACGCCCAGCCGGTCGTCCGACGACAGGTCGAGCACCTGCTGGATGATTTGGAACGCGTCGGCGTGCGCATCGTCGAACGCGCCGTCGCGCTCGAGATCGGCGACGCGCGAACGCACCGCGGCCACGCGTTCGCGAGCGACGGCACCGGCGAGCTCGAGGAACAGTTCGTCCTTGGTCTCGAAATTCGAGTAGAACGCACCACGGGTGAAGCCTGCGCGGTCGCAGACCGCTTCGACGGATGCCGCGTCCAGGCCGACTTCCGCGAAGACCTGGGCGGCTGCGTCCAGCAGCTTCTGGCGGGTCGCCTCACGGCGCCGCGATGTGACGGGCATCTCGACCATCGGGACGTCTGTCATCGGTCCTCCTCTCGACCACGTTGCCCGGGTCCATCGAAACACACACGGACATCCCAGGTTGGGGCTCGTTCGGAGTCTTACGATACACTCATGTATCCGATACAGCGCTGTATCGAAAGTTCCCGTTCTTCCCAACCGTGAACCCGGAGGCGCTGTGTCGACTCTTCTGTATGCGCTCGGCCGCTGGTCGTACCGCCACCCGTGGCGCGTCCTGGTTGCCTGGGTGCTGCTCCTCGGCATCGCCGGCGGAAGCGCCGCAGCCTTCATGACGAGCACCGACAACTCCTTCTCGATCCCCGGGACCGAGGCGCAGGAGGGCATCCAGCTGCTCGACCGCAGCTTTCCGCAGGCCAGCGGCACCAGCGCCCAGGTCGTGGTGGTCGCCGCGGACGGCGACACCGTCGACGCCGATCCGTACGCGTCGGGCATCGCCGACACGATCGCTCAGCTCGAAGACGTCGACGAGGTCATCGCCGTGACCGACCCGTTCGACGAGATGGTCACCGGGCTGGTCTCCGACGACGATTCGGCGGCGATCATCCGCCTGCAGTTCGACGGCCAGGCGACCGACGTGTCGGACGAGACCAAGACGACCCTCGAGGACGTCGCCGACGATCTGCGGGAGTCCCTGCCCGAGGGCTCGCAGGTGGCGATGGGCGGAGACCTGTTCTCGACGTCCGTCCCGGCGCTGTCGATCATCGAGGCGGTCGGTGTGCTCATCGCCCTCTTCGTCCTCATCGTGACCTTCCGCTCGATCGCTGTCGCGTGGTTCCCCCTGGTGTCGGCGCTGATCGGCGTGGGTCTGGCCATCGCGCTGATCTACGTCTCCACCGCCTTCGCGTCCATCTCGTCGACCACGCCGATGCTGGCGGTGATGCTGGGCCTCGCGGTCGGCATCGACTACGCGCTGTTCATCGTGGCGCGGCATCAGGATCAGGTGAGAGCCGGCGTCGACCCCGAGGAGTCCGCCGCGCGTGCCACGGGAACCGCCGGCTCGGCCGTCGTGTTCGCCGGCGTCACGGTGCTCATCGCGCTCATCGGCCTCGGCTTCGCCGGCATCCCCTTCCTCACCACGATGGGCATCGCCGCCGCCGTGGCCGTCGCGATCGCCGTCGTCGTCGCCGTGACCCTCACTCCCGCCCTCCTCGGCTTCTCGAAGGGCCGCGTCGCCGGCTGGGGCTACCGCGCCGCCGGAGCCGGCCTCCCGATGACCCGCGGCTCCCGCAAGCGCTCCTCGCGCCGGTCTCCCGCCGATGCCCCCGCCGACGACGACGTGGAAGCTCACTCGCCGGGCGAGCGTTCCGACGCGCGCACTCTGCGGCGCGTGGAAGCGCCGACGGATGTTGCGGCCACTCGCGAACCGGATCACGAGCCGACCACCTCGGCAGCGCACCCCACCCCCTCAGGCAAGAAGACGAACAGGTGGGTCCAGCTCGTGACGCGCCACCCGGTCGTCACCACCATCGCGGTCGTGCTGACTCTCGGCGTCATGGCGATTCCGGCCGCCAGCCTCACCCTGGCCCTGCCGAACGCGGGCGTGCAGCCGGAGTCGAGCCAGGCGCGTCAAGCGTACGACCTCACCGCCGAGCACTTCGGGCCGGGATCGAACGGTCCCCTCATCATGACCGGCACGATCGTCACCTCGACCGATCCGCTGGGACTCATGGAGGACCTCGCCGACGAGATCGAGCAGGTTCCCGGCGTCAAGGAGATCGCCCTCGCGACCCCGAACGAGACCGCTGACACGGGTCTCATCCAGATCGTCCCCGAGACCGCGCCCGACGACCCGGCCACGGCCGATCTGGTGCGCGCGCTGCGCGAGCTGGCTCCCGAGCTCGAGGACGAGTACGGCGTCGATCTCAAGGTGACGGGCTTCACCGCCGTCGGCATCGACATCTCCGACCGCCTCGGGGCCGCGCTGGTCCCCTTCGGCATCTTCGTGGTGGGTCTCTCGCTCGTGCTGCTGATGATCGTATTCCGTTCGATCTGGGTGCCGATCAAGGCCGCGCTCGGCTATCTGCTCTCGGTCGCCGCGTCGTTCGGTGTCGTCGCCGCTGTGTTCGAGTGGGGCTGGCTGGCCGACCTGCTGCACGTCACCCGCACCGGACCGGTGATCAGCTTCATGCCGATCATCCTCATGGGCGTGCTGTTCGGGCTCGCGATGGACTACCAGGTGTTCCTGGTCAGCCGCATGCGCGAGGACTACGTGCACGCCCGTCGCGCCGCCGCGGGTCACGCGACGCGCAGCCACCGCGACATCGCCATCGGCGCGGTCCGGTCGGGCTTCTCGGCCTCGGCGCGGGTCGTGACCGCGGCTGCCATCATCATGTTCGCGGTGTTCGCCGCGTTCGTGCCGGAGGGCGACTCGTCGATCAAGCCCATCGCTCTGGGCCTCGCGGTCGGCATCGCCGTCGACGCGTTCCTCGTGCGCATGACGCTCGTGCCGGCGGTCATGGCACTCCTCGGCG
>NZ_CAJF01000006.1 GCF_000304335.1 Microbacterium yannicii PS01
CTCAGCGGTTTCGTGGTGCTCTTCGTCGGTTTGGCCTACCTGTTGCAGGTGCGCGTGCTGCGCAGCGGCCGCTATGCGACGATCACCGGCAAAGGAGCTCGCTCCGGTGTCGCGAAGCTGGGTGGCTGGCGATGGCCGGTGCGCATCGCGGTGATGCTCTACGTCTTCATCTCGACGCTTCTGCCGATCATCGCGCTCGTGCTGGTCTCGCTCAACGGGTTCTGGACCCCGGACATCGACTGGGGTTCGCTCAGCTTCGATGCCCTGCGTACCGCGGTGATCGACGACGCCCTCACCCGCCAGGCACTCGTGAACAGCCTGGGCCTCGGCTTCGTCGGCGGTCTCCTCGGGATCCTCGGCGCGGCGATGGTGGCGCTGTACGTGCACCGCACGCGCACCGCGTTCTCCCGGGGCATCGACGCCGCGATCAAGCTCCCTGCCGCGATCTCCAACATGGTCATCGCGGTCGGTGTGCTGCTGCTCTTCGCCGGGCCGCCCTTCTACATGTCCGGCACGCTCGCGATCCTGCTGATCGGCTACCTCGCGCTGTATCTTCCGCAGGCTTCGATCGCAGCGGATGCCGCGGTGACGGGCGTCGGCAAGGAGTTGCCCGAAGCATCGGCCGTGGCGGGCGCTTCGCCGGTGCGCACATTCTGGCGCGTGCTGCTGCCCCTGATGATTCCGGGGCTCGTCGCCGGGTGGGCGCTGCTGTTCATACGTATGGTGGGTGACCTCACCGCGTCCGCGATCCTCGCCGGGACGTCCAATCCCGTCGTCGGTTTCCGCATCCTCGAGGTGTTCAATGGAGGGTCGTACGCCCTGCTGGCAGCGCTTTCGACGGTGCTCGTGCTCATCACCGGCACGGTGCTCGTACTGGTCATGTGGTACACGCGCCGCAAGTCCAGGTTCGGCATCTCGGCGAAGGTCGGCTGATGAGACTCATCCTCCTGGGAACCAAGGGCGGCCCGCGCGTCTCACCGACGCACTGCGGGCCGGGGCAGCTCATCGTTGCGGGCGACGGCGTGATCCTCGTCGACTGCGGTCACGGCATCCCTCAGCAGCTCCTGCGCGCCGGCATCGCCCCGTCGGCGCTCACCGACATCGTCATCACCCACCACCACTCAGATCACAACGTGGCGCTCGGAACGGTTCTCATGGCGGCATGGGCGCACGGCCTGGAGCGGCCGCTCACGGTGCACGGACCGGCGCCGCTCGGTCGCATCGTCGCGGCGCATCTCGAGGCGAACGCGTACGACATCGGCATCCGGGTTCTCGACGAAGGCCGCCCAGACCTGCGCGATCTCATTCGCGTGGCCGAAATCGACGGCGGTGACGAACGGATGCTGGGCGACGTGGTCATGCGTGCAGTCCGGGTGCGCCACGCCCCGGTGGAGCCGGCGCTCGGCTACCGGTTCGACGCGCCATCGGGATCCGTGGTCATCTCCGGCGACACCGGGCCGAGCCCCGAACTCATCGACCTCGCCCGCGGGGCGGACACCCTCGTTCACGAGGTCATCAACCCGGAACTCGTCCGGCCGTACGGCGAGGACGAGAGCAACGCGCGCTGGGAGGACCTGCACCGGCACCTGGTGGAGTCTCACACCGCGGTGTCGGACGTCGGCGCGGTCGCGCAGGCCGCGGGCGTACGCCGGCTCGTGCTCAGCCACCTCGTGCCCGGCAACACCTTCGACTCCGTCGACTGGCGGACGGTCGTCGAGCGGGACTTCGACGGCGAAGTCGTGCGAGGGGAAGACCTCATGGAGCTGTCCATAAGGCAGAACGCACCAAAGGAGATGCAGTCATGACGAAGAAACTCGCGGCGACCGCCGCAATCCTGGCCGCCGCGGCGCTGGTGCTCACCGGCTGCGGCGGTGCCACCGGCGACGATCGGCCCGCCGCAAGCTCGACGCCGGTGGAGGACCCCGAACTCCAGGCGCTCATCGAGGCGGCGCAGGAGGAAGGCACGCTCACCCTCTACGGCATCCCGGACGAGCGCGTCCTGCGCGCCGTGGCAGAGGACTTCACCGCGAAGTACGGTGTCGACGTCACCGTGCTGCGCCTGGTCTCGGCCGACCTGTCGCAGCGCTTCGCGGCCGAGGCGGATGCCGGAGCCGTGCAGGCCGACAACATCCTGCTGACCTATTCGCCGTTCTACGCCGAGGCCTTCGACAACGACTGGCTCACGCCGGTGACCGAGGCCGACATCCCGGACTTCGACGCGTATCCGGCCGACTACGTCGAAGAGGACGGCACCCCGATCGTCAGCATGGTGCCGACGCAGCTGGTGTACAACTCCGAGGCGTTGGACGAGGCCCCCGACAGCTGGGAGATCTACGCCGACCCCGAGTTCGAGGGCGAGCTGCTCTTCGCCGAGCCGGCGACGTCGCCGGCGAACCTGGCGTTCTGGTCGCTCATGATCGATGAGTACGGCGAGGAGTTCCTGAGCGACATCGCCGCCAACAACCCGACGTGGATGAACAGCGCCGTCAACACGACGCAGGGCGTCGCGGCGGGCGAAGGCTCGCTCGCCCACCCCGGCGTGTACGCGATCGTCGAGACGCTGAAGCAAGAGGGCGCCCCGGTCGAGGCGGCGCTGCTCGGGCCGACCACAGGACCCGAGATCGGACTCGGCATCTCGGCCGATGCGCCGCACCCGAACGCGGCGCGCCTGTTCGCGCACTACCTGCTGTCGGAGGAGGGGAACACCTTCCTCGCCGAGGAGTCCGGAGGCAGCTCGCCGTATGGCACCAACCTCGTCGAGGGATGGGTGCGTCCCGAGCCGGTGCCCGAGGACCGCGCGCAGCTCATCAACGAGCTGTTCGGTTTCTGACCGCGATTCCGGGGCGCCCAGGGCGTCCCGGAATGCACCCAGAGGAGAACCATGTCGCAAGGACGATGCCCTTTCGGTTTCGACGATCCGGAGGCGCTCGCGCGTCGGCGGACGGACCACGATTTCGACCCCGTGCCGGATGAGGCCGAGACCTTCACCAGCGCTCACGAGGAGTTCGCGCGTCTGCGAAACGATCGGCCGGTCGCGCGCAGCCAGGAGTACGACGGATTCTGGGCGCTTCTCGGCTACGACGAGGTGCTCACCGCCATCACCGACATCGACCGGTTCACCACCACGACGCAGAACGCGATTCCCAAATTCGCCTTCACCGGAGTGCGCCCGCCGCTGCACCTGGATCCGCCCGAGCACACCTCGTACCGACGCGTCATCAACCGAGCCTTCACCCCGCCGCGCATGCGCGAGCTCGAGCCGCGCGTCCGGGCGGCCGCGGTGGAGCTTCTCGATCCGCTCATCGCGGGCGGATGGGCCGACATCTGCCGCGAGTACGCCCACCGGTTCCCGGCGTTCGTCTTCGCCGACTTCTTCAACCTCGACGTCGAGACGTCGGAGCTCATCAAGGCCGTGACGGGCCGGTACGTCGATGCCATCCAGGTGCTCGATCACGAGACGGTGCGCGGTCTCAGCGGCCGTCTCTACGAGATCGCGCAGTCGATCATCGATTCACGAGCCGTGCAGCCTCTCGATCCTGAGGAAGACCTCACCACGGCGCTCATGCAGGCGGAGCATGACGGTGAGCCGCTGCCGGCAGCGATGGTCCTCGGTTGCGTGAGGCAGCTCATCGTCACAGGGATGGTCGCGCCCAGCGTGTTCACGGGGAACATGTTCGTGCACCTCGCCCGCGATCCACAGCTGCAGGACTATCTGCGCGAGCAACCCGAGAAGATCCCCGACGCGGTCGAGGAGTTCCTGCGTCTGTACTCCCCGTACCGCGGCATGGCGCGCACCGCTCGCGAGGACGTCGAGCTCGGCGGTGAGCTCATCCGCGAAGGCGACCCCGTCGCGCTCGTCTACACCTCGGCCAACCGTGACGAGCGGGTGTTCCCGGACGGCGAGTCGTTCATCCTCGATCGTCCGAACATCGCCAAGCACATCTCGTTCGGCCGCGGCACCCACAGCTGCCCGGGCGCACCCCTCGCGCGCATGATGATGAGGATCACACTGGAGGAGGTGCTCGCGCGCAGCGCCTCGTTCCACGAGGCGGGTGAGCCCGAGATGGCCATCTGGGCCGAGTGGGGTACGCGCTCGGTGCCGCTGGACTTCGTACGGGCGTGAGGGGCGTGACAGGTATGACCGAGGCATCCGCGTTGCCTCCTGACGATTTCGACGCGGCTGCGACGGAGACGTTCGACAGCCCGCACGACACCTATCGCGAGCTGCGAGAACGGTGCCCGGTCGCCCACTCGTCCGCGTACGGGGGATTCTGGGCGCTGACACGGTTCGACGATGTCGAGCGTGCCGCGCGCGACTCCGAGACATACATCTCATCTGTGCGAGCCGTCGTCCCGAGCGATCCGCGCGGCATCCGTCGACCGCCTCTCAACTTCGATGCGCCGGCGCACTCACCGTTCCGGCGGGCACTGGACCGAACCCTGCACCGCTCACGGCTGGAGCGCCTCGAGCCCAGACTGCGTCTGCACGCGGAGCGTGAGTTCGGACGATTCCTCGCCGATGATGGTGGCGACATCTGCGTCGGCTTCGGCACGCTCTACCCCGCTTACACCGCCGCCGAGTGGCTCAATCTCGATCCGGCTGACGTTCCACGACTGGCCGAGACGTCGTCGATGTGGGTGGATGCCTGGCGTCGCCAGGACGGCGCCCTCGTCACGGCGAAGAGCGAGGCGATGTACGACATGGCCCGTGCACTCGTCGCCGACCGCACCGCGCGACCGCGATCGATCGACGAGGACCCGGCGAGCTCGCTTCTCGCGGAGGAGTACGAGGGCGCACCGCTCGATCAGGAGCTCGTCGTGGGGGCACTGCGTCAATCCCTCGTCGTAGGGCTCGTTGCGCCGCCCATCCTTCTCGGCGGGATCTGCGTGCACCTCGCCCGGCACCCTGAACTGCATCGCGAACTGCGCGACGACCCCTCGCTCATCCCCGCAGCGCTCGAGGAGTTCGTGCGCCTCTACACCCCGTACCGGGGCTTCGCGCGCACCGTCTCGGAGCCGGTGACCCTGCATGGGCGAACGATCGAGCCCGGCGAACCCGTCACCCTCGTTTACGCCTCAGCGAATCGTGACGAGCGCGTCTTCGATGAGCCCGATGACTTCGTCCTCGGTCGGCCGAACATCGCCCGACACCTGGGTTTCGGACGTGGTCGGCACAGGTGCATCGGCATGGCGCTCGCGCGGATCAGCCTGCGGATCGCGTTGGAGCAGATCGTCACTCGCACGCGAAGGCTCGAGATCGATGGGCCGATCGAGAGCACACGGATGCCGGAGGTCGGCGCGCAGTCTGTGCCGCTGCGCGTCCACCTCTGACGCAGCGGCCCCGTGCGGACGACGAGTCAGCGCTCGCCGTCACCCGAGACGTGGTGCGAGGTGAGAGCAGCGAGCGACGCGTCGTACCGCCCGACGATCTCGGAGAACCGCCGCTCGGCCGGGGCGCCCAGCGAGTCATAGATCGCGAGGAAGACCGCGCGCGCGCTGTCACGGGGCCAGTCGGCGGGAAGCATCTCGCGAGGCAGCTCGGGGTCGGTGAACCGGAACCCGAGCCAGCGCCCCATGACTCGGGTGCGGAGGGTGAGCGCATGGGCGGGATCGAGCCGACCGCCGACCGCGTCGTCGACGTGCCCGGCGAAGTCCGCGATGAACAGGCGATACTCGGCCTCCAGGGCGTGCAGCTCGAACGCCTCGCTCACATCAGGCGAGCGGCCGTCGCGCGGCACGAAGTCGGATCGCATCACCGTGGCGGTGCCCACCGAAAGGCGCTTCAGAAGACCCACCGCCTCTTCGGCGTAGTCGTGAGGCGTGATCCACACGGCCTCCTGCAGCAGGGCGAAACCCAGCTCCCGCAGGCCCATGCGGAGATGCCTGCGCACGTCACGCAGCTCCTCGGGAACCGAGAACACCACGACCGTCCAGCGGCCATCCCACGGCGGGTAGGCGAGTCCGAAGTTCATCGCGCGCTTCAGTCGCGTCTCCGTCGCTTCGGCGGTGCTCTGCGGGCGTGCGTAGAAGGTCGACCGGCCGTGCTTCGACGCGACCAGCATGCCGCGCGCCGTCAGCCTCCGGATCGCCTGGCGTGCCGAACTCTCGGTGGTTCCGAATTCGGACAGCAGGTCGACCAGGGCCGCCGAGGGCACCGCCTCGGTGTTACCCCACCAGTAGTCGCCGAGCAACGTCGCCAGCAGATGCTGCGGGTCGGTGCCGGTGGCTGAACGCGGGATGCCGAAGGTGGTCCCCGGTCGCGTGCCCATCTGCGGCATGGTTCCTCCCATCGCGCCAGTGAGTCAACTGTGACAGATGCTCGGTCAGTGCCAGGTGCGTGGCGACACACGCCCGACGACCATCGCAGCCTCGCGGGACCGGACTAGCGGACGGTGACGGTGATCGGCCGCGATGACGTCTCCCCGGCGTCATTGACGAAGACGGCGACGTACTCGTAACTGCCCGGCGCTCTGTCCGTCACGCTGGAGGTCGCCCGCTGCGCGCCCGGAGTGGCCGCCGACAGCGTCTGCTCGTCGATCAGTTCGCCGTTCTCAAAGAGGCGGTAGTCGGTGGCGTTCGTTCCCCACCAGAGGTCGGTGGTGAGGGTGAAGTCGCCATCGCGGTCGCGGTTGTCGTGCGACAGGACGATCTTCCCGGGTGCCGCATCGGTCACGCGTACGGTCACCGAGCCTGTTTCGGTGGCTCCGGCGCCGTTGGAGACCACGCCCGTGTAGACATACGTCCCGTCGACCCGGCCGGAGAGCTCCACCGTGGCTGACTGTGCTCCCGGCGTGTTCGGCCGCAGTGTTCGCGTCGCGATCAGCTCACCATTCTCGTAGAGCCGGAACACCGAGCCGTTGACGCCGTGCCACAGGTTCATGGTGACCGTGTGCGTACCGTCGTGCAGACCGTCGGCCCATCCGCTGTCGGTCGACAACCGAGCCCGCGCGGGTGCGGTCGTCGTTTCGTCCGCCGGCACATACGTTCCCCAGTTGGTGAAGTCCCACGTTCGCAGCGCCGGCGGTAGGTCGCCGAACGGGATGTACTTCCCGACGCCGCCGCCGCCGAGCAGAGCCGAGTCGATCTCACCGCTCTCGGCGAGCGCAGCGACGCGAGCGTTCATCGCCTGAGGTGACACATCGGGCCACGAGCCGGAATCGAGGCGGGCTTCGAGAGCACGGAAGGCCACCAGCATCTCGCCGAACGACTGGCCGCCGTGACCTGGACGCTCGATCAGAAGGGTCCGCACGTGCGTTCCTGCCCGCCCCGCCGCTTCGAAGGTGCGCAGATAGGCCTCGTCCAGCGGAGCCGGGTCGGCGGAGTCACCCAGTGTCTTGACCGTCATCACGGGGCTTCCGGTGCCGTCATAGGTTCCGATGTCTTCGACCGCTGCGACGGCTTCCGGGTCGGCGCTGTAGCGTTCGGCTCCGGCGAGGAGATCGAGGTCGGCATCCAGGTCGAGCCCGGCGTGCTCGTACCACCAGCGCACTCGGTCCGCGTCGCCCGATCGCTCAAGGAGGTCGCGGTAGTCCACGCCGTGATTCCACACCACGGGGCCGCCGGCCATCACCTCGATCTCCTTGTGGACGAACTGCGGGTTGCCGAAGGCGAATGCGCCGGCGATGAGCTGTCCCTGCGTCAGGTAGTCGTCCTGCGCGGGCGGCTCCGAGCCCGAGGGGAAATCGGTGGCTTGTTCGAAGGCCGCAGCGAGCACGAGTCGTGCCATGCCCTGATCACTTGCGCGGGCCTCGGTGACGAGCGCGTCGAGTTTGACGTTCTGGTCGTAGCTCGGCCCATATGTCGCCCCCGGCGGGATGTCAGGCAGGTTGTTGATCGCGAGCCCCGCGTCCGGGTTCACCAGCTCCTGCAGCGCCCATACCGCGTCGGCTTTGCCGAGCCAGCTGGCGAGAACACCGGCACCACCTCCGGCTCCGGCCAGGGCGCCATCGAAGACATCCGGTCGGTACTGCGCCGCCATGCGGGCGACGAAGCCACCGCGGGAGTTGCCCCACGCGATCGTGCGCGTCGGCTGGCTCTCCGAGCCTGTATCGGCGATGGCCTCCGTGAGGAGATCCCGCGTGGTGACCAGGTTTTCCACGTAGTCCTTGATCTCGTACGCGGTCTCGTTCTGGGTCCGCTGGTTACCCCCGATGGCGTAGCCCTTGCTCAAGAAGTAGTCGCGGCGCGCCACGTTCCACGAGTTGAAGTCAAGGTCGAGGATCAGTGTTCCGTTCCACTCGGCCGGGCGGATCGCCTCGTAGACCACCTGTGCGGGCGTTCCCTCGTGCAGCACTCCAGCCACGCGGACGTCACTGTCAGCTGCAGAAGCGGGCACCGGCAGGCTCAGCAGCGAGCCGATGAGGGCGACCGCCCCGATAGCCGCGGCGATGGGCCGCCGTGAGCGCCTGAGGGGCGCTTCGAGAGCAGGAGCGGACATGGACGACCTCCTCGTCGTTCGATGCATTACAGAAACCGTAACGATCGTCCACAAAGGTGTCAAAGAAAAGAACGAACTCGGCTCGATGACGTCGGACGCTCTCTAAGAGGGGATCTCCGCACCGAGACGCGTGGCACTCGACGACTCATTCGTCGCGGTGCGAGCCGCGGCATCCGTCACCGTCGTTCTGCCCGTGTCTGTCAGCCTCGGAGCGAGTCGGCGACGTCTCGCAGCGCGGCGGCCGAACGATGGAAGAGGTCGAGCTCGCGCTCGTCGAACTGGGTCTCGACGATGGGCGCGGCCCCCGCGGAACTGACGACCGACGGCACCGACAGGGCGACACCACTCACGCCGTGGAACCCGTCGAGCACGGGCGAGACCGGCATGACGGCACGCTCGTCGTTCAGGATCGCCTCGATGATGCGCGCGGTCGACAGGCCGATGGCGTAGTTGGTGGCGCCCTTGCCCTGGATCACCTTGTAGGCGGCGTCGCGCACGTCGACGGCGATCTGATCGAGCTCCTCGACCGTGAGGCGATCGCCGCGCGGCGTCACCCAGTCAAGGATCGGGACGGTACCGATCGTGGCCTTAGACCACAGCGGGAACTCGGTGTCGCCGTGCTCGCCGACGATGTAGGCGTGCACGCTGGAGGTCGAGACTCCGGCTCGCTGGCCGAGCTTCCACCGCAGGCGCGACGTGTCCAGCACGGTGCCCGACGCGAAGATCTTCTCCGGCGGCAGGCCGGTCTCCTTCTGTGCGAGGACGGTCAGCACATCGCACGGGTTCGTGACGATG
Source organism: Microbacterium yannicii PS01 (assembly GCF_000304335.1). Classification (GTDB taxonomy): domain Bacteria; phylum Actinomycetota; class Actinomycetes; order Actinomycetales; family Microbacteriaceae; genus Microbacterium; species Microbacterium yannicii_A. Next base: position 9,233 of record NZ_CAJF01000006.1, read on the forward strand.
ACGTAGATCGCGTCGGGCGCCACCTCGAGCAGCCGCGGCATCATCTTGCGCATGATGCCGGCGTTGACGCCGGCGAGCTCGGTGCGGGTCTGACCCGGGTCCTGCTTCGCGCCCGCCGTGATCACCACGACGTGCGAGCCCTCGACGACCGCCAGATCGCTGCCGCCGGTGATGTCGCTCGAGCCGGTGAACTGCGTCCCGTGAGCGAGATCGAGCACCTCGGCCTCGACCTTCTGCGTCGCGATGTCGTAGAGCGCGACGTGACGCGCCGATCCGCGGATCAGCGAGGCGTATGCGGCGCTCGAGCCGACGCTGCCGGCTCCGACGATGGTGACTTTCGAGTTCTCGATCACGGCCATGGGGCCAGTCTTGCAGGCGACGATGTGTCGGCGACGCCGGCGGTGGCCTATCGGCCGGAGGGATCCAGCCCTACGATGACTGGCACACGGCGACGCCCTTCGCGTGACGGTGCCGACGAGATCTCGGGAGGCATCATGTGCCGCTGGCTGGCTTACACCGGAGAGGCGCTCCAGCCCTCCACGCTCATCCTCGACGCGCAGCACTCGGTGGTGGCGATGTCGCTCAATTCACCACTGGGTGCCGAGACGGTCAACGGGGACGGCTTCGGGTTCGGCTGGTATCCGGCGGATGCCACGGACTCGGGGCATCCCGCCGTCTTCCGCAGCATCGAGCCGGCGTGGAACGACCAGAACCTGCGGGAACTGAGCTCGGCGGTGCGCAGCCCGCTGTTCTTCACCCATGTGCGGGCGGCCGCCGGACCGCCGATCCAGCAGACCAACTGCCACCCGTACCGGCACGAGAAGTGGCTGTTCATGCACAACGGCTTCGTCGCCGGCTTCAGCTCATTCAAGCGCGATCTTCTGCTCGCGGTGGACCCGTCGCTCTTCCCGCTGATCCAGGGCACCACCGACTCGGAGGTGATGTTCCATCTGGCGCTGACGTACGGACTGGAGGACGACCCGATCGCCGCGGTGGGTGCCGCAGTGCGCCGGGTCGAAGAAGCCGGTCATGCCGCGGGCGTGCAGTTCCCGATGCAGGGGACGATCGCAGTGACGAACGGTGAGACGGTGTGGGCGTTCCGCTACTCGTCGCAGGGGCGCTCGCGCACGCTGTTCCACTCCGCCGATGTGCCGACCCTGCGGACGATGTATCCCGATGTCGAACGCCTGTCGACGTTCGGCGATCACGCCCAGGTCGTCGTCTCCGAGCCGCTCAACGACCTGCCAGGGGTGTTCCTCGAGGTGCCTGAGTCGACCGTCGCCGTACTCGACCCGACGGGCTACCATCACGCGGAGTTCTTGGCCGCCTGATTCTCGTCAGCGGTCGCGCGGGGCGGATTGCGGATGCCGAGGAACGAGGTGATTCCGCCCGCGATCATGAGGGCTGCCGTGACGATCGCGGCTCGATGGAACCCGTCGAGGTCGAGCGTGCCGCCGACGATCGTGGCGAGGGCGGCGATGGTCACCAGACCCGCGACACGGGAGACCGCGTTGTTGACCGCCGAGGCGATCCCCGAGCGCTCCGAGTCGATCGCACCGAGGATGGCCGAGGTCAGCGGCGCCACGGTCAGCGCGAGGCCGAGCCCCATCACCACCATGCTCGGGAGAACCTGCCACCAGTAGGAGAAGTCGCCCCCGACGGTGAGGAGGAGCAGCGCGCCGATCCCCATCGTGATCGGGCCGACCGTCATGAACAGGCGCGGACCCCACCGACCGCTCAGCGCGCCGATGCGCGAGCTGAAGAGGATGAGAAGGACGGTCATCGGAAGGCTCGCGAGGCCGGCCAGCGTCGCGGGCAGCCCCGCGCCCTGCTGCAGGTACACGACCACGACGAAGCCGTTCAGCGAGAGGGCGCCGTAGATGAAGAGCGTCGCGATGTTGCCTGTCCAGAAGTTGCGCACCCGGAAGAGATCCAGGGGAAGGATCGGGCTGCGCACCAGCCGCTGGCGAACGATGAAACCGGCGAACATGAGGGCCCCGACGATCATCGGCGCCCAGATCGCGGGCGAGGACCAGCCGAGATTCGGCTGCTCGATGAGCGCGAAGACCATGGCGCCGAGCCCGAGCGTGCAGAGGATCGCGCCGAGCCAGTCGATCGAGGCATCCGGCTTTCGGATGTCGCGGAAGCTGCCGCGCGCCAGCAGCAGGAGGGTCACCGCGATCGGCACCACGTTGATGAGGAATGCCAGCCGCCAGGAGAGCAGATCGACGAAGACGCCCCCGATGACCGGGCCGACGATCATCGCCGTCGTGGTGGCGGCGGTCCAGACGCCGATCGCGCGGCCTTGTGCCGGACCGGTGAAGTTGGAGGTGATGAGCGCAAGCGAGCTGGGGACGAGGAACGCGCCCGCCGCACCCTGCACGGCGCGCGCGACGATGAGGAACTCTGCCGTCGGCGCCGCCGCGATCGCGACCGACGCGATGCCGAAGCCGATCAGCCCGATGCGCAGGACGAGGACACGTCCGTAGGCGTCGCTGACCGAACCCGCCACGAGGATGAGTGCGCCGAGCGTGATGAGGTAGGCGTCCACCACCCACTGCTGAGTCGTGAGCCCGCCGCCGAGCTCGTCGCTGATGGCCGGGAGGGCGACGTTCACGACGGTGCCGTCGAGGAATGCGACGAAGGAGGCCAGAATCGCGATCCACAGCACCGACCGCTGGGTCGCGCTCATCTGCTGGGCCGTCGCCGGGGGATTGTCGGGCACGGATTCACCGTAGTCCGCTCCTCGGACGCCCGGGCCGTTGCCCGAGATCCGCGGCCCCACAACGGCTCGCAGAAACGCGGGATCCGCTCGAGCGTGCTCAGAGCCTTTCGGCCGCGCCCGCGCGGGTCTACACTCACCGCCAGACGGGCGACGCGACCGCCGACGGAGGCGAGGGGCGATGGAGGATCCGACGCACCCGGTGATCGTCGTCACCGAGAAGACGCCGAACTCGGCGGGGCCGGACGTCGCGGAGGTCCTTCGGCGTCGCTACGGCGCCGACTATGCCGTAGTCCGCGCGGATGCCGATCCGCACGCGGCGCTGGCAGCGCTCGCATCGGAAGGACGCCCGGTCGCGCTGGTGCTCGCGGACGACGACCGGCCCGGCCCAGCGGGCGAGACGGTCTTCGCCGACGCCCGGCGACTGTTCCCCGACGCGCGACGCGGGCTGATGATGACCTGGGGAACGTGGGCGGACCCCGAGACCGTGCAGCGGGTTCTCGAGCTGATGTCGCAGCTGCGGATCGACTACTACGTGGTGCGTCCGCAGGACCCGGCCGACGAGGACTTCCATCGCATCGTCACCGAGCTGCTGCGGGAGTGGCGCCACGCCGCCGGCGGACGCGCGGGATACACGGTGGTCGGCGAAGACCACGCCCCGCGAACGCACGTGCTCGAACAGCTTCTTTCTCGCGCGGGCGTGTCGGTGGCGCGCGTGGAGCCGGACTCGGCCGCCGGCGTGCGGGTGCTGGCGGAGGCGGGCGTCGCCTACACGGGAGCGCCGGTCGTCCGCACCGCCGCCGGTCGGCTGCTCGTCGATCCCGACGACGCCGAGATCGCGGCGTCACGAGGGCACGGCACGGCCCTCCCGGACGGGCCGGTCGATGTCGCGATCGTCGGTGCGGGGCCGGGTGGCCTGGCGGCGGCGGTCTATGCCGCGTCGGAGGGACTGTCGACGCTCGTGCTCGAGCGCGAGTCGCTCGGGGGGCAGGCGGGCGGCAGCTCGCTGATCCGCAACTATCTGGGCTTCCCCCGCGGCGTCAGCGGCGTGGAGCTGGCAGACCGCGCGTATCAGCAGGCGTGGGTCTTCGGCGCGCGCTTCTGTCTGGCCCGGGCCGTGACGGGCCTCGAGATCGATCATGGATTCGTGGTGCACATGGGGGATGAGCGGGTCGCGGCAGGGGCGGTCGTGCTGGCCACGGGGGTGTCATATCGCAAGCTGCGGGTGCCGGCGCTCGAGCGCTTCGTCGGCGCCTCGGTGTTCTACGGCGCGTCATCGGTCGAGGCGAAGGCTCAGCGCGGACGCACGGTGTTCGTGATCGGCGGCGGCAACTCCGCAGGACAGGCGGCGCTCCATCTGGCTCGCTACGCGGCATCCGTCGCCCTCCTCGTTCGTGGGCCCTCGCTCGCCGCGAGCATGTCGTCGTACCTGGTCGAACAGCTCACGGCACTCGGGGTCGAGATCGTGACGGAGAGCCGGGTGGTCGACGCGCACGCGGATATCGAAGGCGACCGGCTGGCGCAGATCGAGATCGAGCATCTCCGCACCGGCGAGCGTCGACGCGTCGCCTGCGAGGGGCTGTTCATCACGATCGGCTCGCAGCCGCACACCGGCTGGCTCCCCCCGCAGGTGCTGCGCGATCGGTGGGGCTTCCTCTTCACCGGTGCGTCCGAGGCCGACGAGGACGCGCCGGAGCCGTGGGCCGGGCGCGCCGTGCCCGAGCCCCTGGAGACATCCGTGCCCGGGCTCTACGCCGTCGGCGACTCCCGCCGCAGCTCGGTGAAGCGCGTCGCGTCGGCGGTGGGCGAAGGCTCGGTGGTCGTCTCGTCCGTGCACCGGCACCTCAGTGCAAGAGGCGAGCGGATGCCGCGGACCCGGTGAAGCCGCGATTCGCGAGGTGCGCGGGCCGTGACGTACACTTGTCGGCGGTGACGTGTCCGAGCGGCCGAAGGTGCAACTCTCGAAAAGTTGTGTAGGGTAACCCCCTACCGTGGGTTCAAATCCCACCGTCACCGCCACTTTTCCAGATCAGCGCCATGTCTATGGCGCTGATCTGCGTTTGGGCATGGGTTTGCGAAAGAGCGGCCGGCGTGTCGGTTACCCATCTCTTTCTCACAACGGCGCTCGCGACCCCGAAAAGCCCGCTGCATCCGTGTGATTCGACGGTCTCCAGGCGCTACCTTCGGTGGCCCAACTGTCGCACCGTCACTCCGCGAGCGGCCAACCCGTATACGCCTCTGCGAGAAACGTCCGTCCGGCCTTCGGAGCGGAGGGGGGCGAGCGAACTCGCACCCCTCCGCTGTCGCATTCGGCTAGCGCCGCACGGTTACCGTCACCGGCGCGCTGACCGTTGAGCCGGCCGCGTTGGTGAACTCGACTCGATAGACGTGCTTGCCCTTCGCCGCACCGACCAGGTCGAGCTCGGCGGTCTGCGCACCCGGCGTGTTCGCCGCGAGGACGCCCTCGTCGATGACCGCATCGCCTTCCAGGAAGCGGTACGACGTCGCGTTGGTGCCCCACCACAGGTTGGCGGTGAGCGTGAAGGTGCCGTCCCCGTCGTGGTTGTCGTGGCTCAGGACGGGCTTCGCCGGGGCGGCGTCGCTGACTTTCACCTTGAGAGTCGTCGTCGCGGTGACGCCCTGGGAGTTGACGAGCTCGCCTGTATACACGTATGTCCCGTTCGACTTGCCCGAGACCGGCACGCTCGCGCGCTGAGCAGAGAATCCGCCGTAAGGCAACGGCACGGTCGCGACGAGGACGCCGTTCTCGAACAGACGGAACTCCGTTGCGTTCTGACCCCACCACAGGTTCATGGTGACGTTGTAGTCGCCGTCGGCCAGCCCGGTGTCCCGTCCGTTGTCGTGCGACAGCACTCCCTTGGCGGGAGCGGCTGCCGCCCCATCCGGAACGACGACCGCCGCGCTCCACCCCGACCGCGGTCCCTCCCCGGCGCTGTTCACGGCGCTGACGGCGAACCGCGCGTTCGTTCCCGGCGCCAGGCCGGTGACCGGGGCCGCCGTCGTCGCGGCTGTTGCGATGGGCGCATCGACGCCCTCGCGGTAGACGCGGTACTCGCCGACCGGTGCGCCGCCGTCCTCCGTCGGCGCCGTCCACGCCACCGTCGCCCCGTCGGCCGTGGCCGTCGCGGTGACCTCGGTGGGAGCGCCCGGCACGTCTACCGGCGCGGGGATCTTCCACATCGTCGGGGTGATCGGGGTGACCGTGATCGCCTGGATCACTGCGGTGCCGCCCTCGGACCATGCCGTGATGTCGTCGGCCCCGGCCAGGGGGAAGACCTGGTCCGTGATCGTGACGCGGCCCTCGGCGGCGAACAGCTCCACGGACGCCCGGTCGAGATACAGCTCCAGGGTGACGGTCCCGTCGTCGCTGAGCGCGACGGGCGCGTCCTCGACGGAGGCGAACGCCGGGTGGAAGTCCACGTTGCCGGAGTCGCGCCGGTCGACGAAGACGCGTTCGGTGTTCGCGTCGTAGCCGATGCGGGTGCCCGACTCGTCGTCGCCGAAGACGACGATGCCGGCGCGATCGGCGTCACCGGGCTGCAGCGTCAGGTCGATCTTGACGACCTCACCCGACAGGTCCAGTGCGGTGTCACCCGTCACTGCCACGTCGGATCGCGTCTGCGCGACGTCCGTCTCAAGCTGCTCGTCGATCTGCGAGACGACCTTCTGCGTGAGGCGCGGCCCGTCGGATGTTTCGGTCAGCGTGACCTCGCGGGGCAGGGTCATCGAACTGCGCCAGGGCGATGTGGGGATGTCGTTGGCGTAGTCCCAGTTGTTCATCCAGCCCTGCATGATGCGCGTCGTCCTGTCTGGGGTGCCGAAGTACGAGACGGTCGCGTAGTAGTCGCGGCCCCAGTCGAGCCAGTCGTAGCTCTCCAGGCGCGTGGGGGCCGCGGCATCCGATGTCATGACCTGGTCGATCAGGATGTGCCCCCACCCGCCGCGGTTGTTGTCGACGACGCGGACGGTCGCCCGCTTCCCGGCGAACTCCCGCACGTCCCAGCTGGCCCAATCGAGGTTCTCGCTGTCCGAGCCCGTCGCCGATCTGACGACCTCGCCGTCCACCACGAGGTTCACCGACGTCTCGTCGCTGCGCAGCTTCGCCTCGACATCGCCGACCACGACGTGGTCGAAGGTGAGGTGGCCCCACCCGCCGGTGGCCTCGTCGCGGATGCGGACCTGCGCCTGCTCTCCCGCGAACTCGGACACATTCCACGACGCCCAGTTGAGAGCCCCGGACTCGGGTCCCGTCTTGGTCCTGACCACGGCGCCGTCGACGACGAGCTCAGCCTGAAGCGTGCCATCGGTGCGCTTGCCGCCGCCGATGAGGAACGAGACGAAGTCGCCGTCGAGCGTGAACTCGGGGGAGAGCAGCTCGCCGACGTTGTCGTCGCCGCGCGGACCGCCTTCCCAGGTGTTCAGCCGCTTGGCGCCGAGGTAGTGGTCGCCCCCGTTGGTGGACGGGTTGCGCGCCGGATCGGTGGCGAAATCGCCGGTGATCTGCCAGCCCGAGTCGGCCAGGGTCTGACCGTCAGGCAGCTCGAAGTCGAAGACCGAGGCGCCCGCGGGCGGATCATTGCTGAGCTGGGACCCCGCGATGTGCGGGTGGTGGCCTCCGCCGACGAGCAGGTTGACGTAGTCGTCCGAGACCGTGAACGCCGGCGACTCGAGGGTCCCTGCGGGCCAGTCGCCGTCATAGAAGCCGTTCACCAGTCCGGCGCCGACGAAGCCGGTCACGGTGTTCTGACCGGGCAGCGTGCCCGCCGCAGGCTCGAGGCCCCACGGTCCGTTCAGGTGGTTGGCCGGTTCGTTGGAGACGGTCCAGCCGTCGAACGAACCGTTGTCGAATCCAGCCAGCACGTCGCCCTCAGGAAGTTCCTGAGCGCCCTCGGTGCTCTCGCTGGTGAAGGTGGTCCCGTCGAACTCGCCGACGAAGTACTGGCCGCCACTCCCGCCGGCGACGGCACCCGGGTTGAGGTTGACGACCATCACCCACTTGGTGTTGTTCGGGTCGCCGTCCACGGGGAGCTCGAAGAGGTCGGGGCACTCCCAGATTCCGCTCGTTGAGTTGGCCGGGCCGAAGTCGGACAGGTGCTCCCAGTCGCGCAGGTTGGCGCTCTTGTAGAGGACGACCTTGTGGTCCGTCGCCTCGACGGCCGCCATGACCCAGTACTGGCCGGCAGGCCCGTCGTACCAGAAGACCTTCGGGTCGCGGAAGTTCGCCGACCCGCGGTCGAGGACGGGGTTGTTCGCGTACTTCTGCCACGTGTAGCCGCCGTCGAGGCTGTACGCCAGCGACTGCGCTTGACGACCGGCGAGCGTCGGGTGAGCAGCCTCGTACGCGCTCGTGTAGATCGCGACGAGGGGTGGTTCGCCGCCCTCGCCGAAGCCCGACGTGTTGTTCTCGTCGATGACGACGGACCCCGAGAAGATGCTCTCGATCGCCTGGCCCTGCTCATTGAACGTCTGCGGGATCGCGATCGGCTGCTCGGTCCACGTGAGCAGGTCGCTGCTGGTCGCGTGCCCCCAGCTCATGTTGCCCCACCGGGTGCCGCTGGGGTTGTGCTGGAAGTACAGGTGATACACCCCGTCGGCGTAGACGAGACCGTTGGGGTCGTTCATCCAGTTCTCCTCCGGAGAGAAGTGCACCAGCGGGCGGTAAGGCTCATCGCCCGGCGGAACCTCCGCGGATGCTGCGGGGGTGGCCATGCCCAACGTCGTGATGAGGGCCATGGTCGCAGCGACCGCGACGGCCGTCTGCTTCTTCGTTCCTGGACGCAACCCGGCTCTCCGGTGGTGCGTCATCGTGGAGTCCTTCACTCGCTCTCCCTTGTGCGTGGTTGCGTGTGGCAACCGACTGACATCGATGTCATGCGAACGGGAGCGATGCTAGACACTGTCCAGCGGACAACGCAAGAGCCGAGAACGGATGCCGACAACGATGGCATGCGCCTCGCGGAGGCTACGAGGGGCGGATCTCTCCGCTACCGCGAGGGATGAGCGTAGTGGGGATGACCGTGTGGCGAGCCGGCCCGTTGTCGCCCTCGAGGCGCGCGAAGACGTGCTCGACGGCGACCCTGCCGATCTCGTAGGGGTGCTGCGCGACGACGGTCACGCCCGGCTCGAGAAGGTCGGCGAGCGGGATGTCGTCGAACCCGATCAGGGCGATCGCGCGCTGCAGGCCGGCGGCGCGCAGGGCGTGCACCGCACCGACGGTTACGAGGTTCTGTGCACTGAAGACAGCCGTCGGCCGGTCGGGGCCGGTCAGCAGGCGCGCCGTCGCCTCCTCGGAGGAAGCCGCGTCGTGGAGATCCATCACCGTGATGGTCTCGGATGTCGGGATCCCGGCCTGGCCGATGGCCTCGAGGAACCCCTCGCGGCGCTCATGGGCGGTTTGCAGATCGCTGCGGTCCGCCAGCAGCGCAATGCGCCGATGGCCGTGTGCGATCAGATGCGCCGTCGCCTCTGCCGCGCCCTCACGGTTGTCGCTGGTCACACTGTCGAGCTCGACGTCGATGGGCCGCCGGTCGACGAAGACCGCGGGGATGCCTCGGTCGCCGAGCGTCGTGACGTAGTCCGGTCGTGGTCGCGCCGTGGTGAGGACCAGTCCGTCCACGCGGCGCTGGAGGAATGCCCGGACGGCGGTCTCCTCCCTGCGCGGGTCATCGTCCAGGCTCGAGGCGAACACGGCGATGCCGCGCTCGACGGCGGCGTCTTCGACGGCGCGATGGATGGCGCCCGAGAACGGGTTGTCCACGCTGCCGACGAGCAGTCCCAGGGTCCGCGTGCGGCCGTCCATCCGGCGCAGGCTGCCGGCCTGGAGGTCGAGGTGATAGTCGAGTGCGCGCACCGCGGCGTTCACGCGCTCGGCGGTATCGGGTGCCACGTTCGGCTCGTTATTGAGCACGCGGGACACGGTCTTGATTCCCACCCCGGCGAGGGCGGCAACCTGCTTCATGGTCACACGGGGTGAGTTCGACATCGATGTCACGGTTTGATTTCGCTCCTTGGTCGCACTTGACACTAGCGAACGAGTCGACTAAATCCTTAGTTGACATCGTTGTCATGTCGACGACGACCTGCCGAGAGGAATTCAATGACGAATCATATGAAGGCGAAGCGCTCCGCGTTCACGTTCGCCGCGGTTTCCGCTGTGGCCATTCTGGGGCTCACGGGATGCGCGGGCAGCGGCGCAGCCGGTGGAAGCTCCGCGGATGCCGATGCCGACGGCATCGGTGTGTCGCTGATCGTGAAGACCAACTCCAACCCGTTCTTCGTGGCCATGCAGGAAGGCGCTCAGGCCGCGGCCGAAGAGAGCGGCGTCAACCTGACGCTCGCCGCCGGCAAGGAGGATGGCGACGAGGACACCCAGATCCAGGCCATCGAGGCGGCGATCTCGAAAGGCGACGCGGGCATCCTGATCACCCCGAACGGTCCCGCCGTGCTCGACGCCGTGCAGAAGGCACGCGACGCCGGCCTGTTCGTCATCGCGCTGGACACCGTGCCCGACCCCGCCGACGCGGTGGACATCACGTTCGCCACCGACAACTTCCTCGCCGGCCAGTACATCGGCCAGTGGACCGCAGAGACTCTTGCGGGAGAGGATGCCGTCATCGGCCTCATCGATCTCTTCGACGACAAGGCCGTGAGCGTCGACTACAACCGCGACCAGGGCTTCCTCGACGGCATGGGCATCGACCTCGCCGACGAGACGGTGAACGGCGACGAGGAGTCGACCGGCACCTACTCGGGCGGCCAAGGCGGCAGCTACACGATCGTCGGCAACGAAGCGTCGCAGGGCGCTGAGGACGGCGGCCGGACGGCGATGGAGAACCTCCTCGCGAAGAACCCCGACATCAACGTCGTCTACACGATCAACGAGCCGGCCGCGTATGGCGCGCACCAGGCGCTCGAGGCCGCGGGCAAGAGCCCCGAGGACGTCATCGTCGTCTCGATCGACGGCGGGTGCGCCGGCGTCGGTCAGGTCGCTGACGGCATCATCGATGCGACGAGCCAGCAGTACCCGGTGAAGATGGCCGAGCTCGGAGTCGAGGCGATCGTCCAGCTGGTCGAGACCGGCACCGCACCCGAGACGTCTGACGGACTGGACTTCTTCAACACCGGCGTGGCACTGGTCACCGACAGCCCGGTCGACGGCGTCGAGTCCATCGACACGGCCGAGGCCGCAGAGATCTGCTGGGGCGGCGAGTAAACATCCCTCTCGAGTGAGGATGCCGCGTCCCGGCCCGCCCTGGCGCGGCATCCTTACCCCCCACCTCACGCGCGATGACGCGTCGTACCGACGGAAGTGAACCTGTGACCCAACAACAAGTACCGCCCACCTCGACGCTCGACCTCGCGGCCGAGTTCCTTGACCGGCGTACACCGCTGGACCGCATCCGCGGTGTGCTCCACCGCTATCCCGCGATCAGCCCGGCCATCGTGCTGGTTCTCGCGATCATCGTGTTCGGGAGCATCAATCCCCGATTCTTCGCCCCGGCGAACCTGTCGCTCGTCCTCGACCAGGTGTCCGTCGTCGGCACGGTCGCCATCGCGCAGACCCTCATCATCCTCACCGCGGGCATCGACCTCTCCGTCGGCGCCGCGATGATCCTCGCCTCGATGGTCATGGCCCAGACGGCCTACCACAACGGGCTTCCGGCACCGCTGGCGCTCTTCGCCGGCCTGCTCGCAGCTCTTGCCGCGGGCGCACTGAACGGCTTCCTCGTCACGAGGGTCAAGCTGCCCCCGTTCATCGCGACGCTGGGCACGTTCAACGTCTTCGTCGCGCTCACACTTCTCTATAGCGGCGGGCAGACGATCCGGCGAGCCGAGATGCCGGAGCTCCTCACCTGGACAGGGACCGCGATCCCCCTCGGAGACGTGAGGCTCACCGTCGGCGTGATCATCATGCTCGTCCTCTACGCCATCGTCGCGTACACACTCGGCCGGACCGCCTGGGGTCGCCACGTCTACGCGGTGGGCGACGACGCCGAGTCCGCGCGTCTCGCCGGCATCTCGACCGGGCGCGTGCTCATGAGCGTCTACATCGCCGCTGGAGCCGTACTCGCGGTCGCCGCGTGGATCCAGATCGGCCGATCGGGAGCAGCAAGCCCCAACGCCGGTGCCGACCTCAACCTCGACTCCATCACCGCCGTCGTCATCGGCGGCACGTCCCTCTTCGGCGGGCGCGGGTTGATCTGGGGCACCCTGCTGGGCGCCATCATCGTCGGCGTCTTCCGCAACGGCCTCTTCCTCGCAGGCGTCGACGGTCTCTACCAGACGCTGGCCATCGGCATCCTGGTCATCGTCGCCGTCGCGGTGGATCAGTGGATCAGAAAGGTACGCAAGTGAGCCTCATCCAAGACGCCGTCACCCCGGCGCCGACCCCACCGCAGACGCCCGTGCTCGAAGCACGGCGCCTGGTCAAGACGTTCGGCCGCGTCGTCGGCCTCGACGGCGTCAGCCTCCAGCTGCATGCCGGGGAAGTTCTCGCGATCATCGGCGACAACGGCGCAGGAAAGTCCACTCTCGTGAAGTGCCTGACGGGCGCCTACATCCCGGACGAGGGCACGCTGCTGCTCGACGGCCAGGAGGTGCACTTCAAGCGCCCGCAGGACGCGCGCGCGGCCGGGATCGAGACGGTCTACCAGAATCTCGCCGTCTCGCCCGCGCTGGATGTCGCCGCCAACCTCTTCCTCGGACGGGAACGGCGCAAGCCCGGCATCGCCGGCTCCCTCTTCCGGGCTCTCGACAGATCGGGCATGCGCAAGGAGGCACGCGACGAGGTGCAGAGGCTGGGCATCTCGACCCTTCAGGACGTCAGCGTCGCGGTCGAGAATCTGTCCGGCGGCCAGCGCCAGGCGGTCGCCGTCGCACGCGCAGCGGCCTTCGGCTCGAAGGTCGTCGTCCTCGACGAGCCCACGGCCGCTTTGGGGGTGCGCGAGTCGAACCAGGTGCTCGAACTGATCGGGCGGCTCCGCGAGCAGGGCGTTCCCGTCATCCTCATCTCGCACAATATGCCGCACGTCTTCCAGGTCGCCGACCGCATCCACATCCAGCGCCTCGGCAAGCGAGCGGCGACCATCACGCCGCAGTCGCACTCGATGACGGACGCGGTCGCCATCATGACCGGCGCGGCGCAGGCATGACCGGCCTTCACGAAGGCGCCGTGGCCGAGGAGCCCGTCGTCCTCTACGCCGAGTTCACGGCGCGCGCCGATTCGGTCGCTGTGGTCGAAGGGCTCATCAGGGACTACGCGAAGAGCGTGAGCGCTGAGCCCGGCAACCTGCGGTTCGACATCTATCGACGGCAGGAGGAGCCGACCCGGTTCTTCGTGTTCGAGATCTACCGGGATCGGGCGGCGTTCGAGGCCCACCTCGGTGCCGAGCCGGGGCGTGCGTTCAACGAGGTGCTCGTGGAGCACATCGAGGGCGCAGGGAGCGATCTGCGCTTCCTGACCCCGGTCCCGCGATGAGCGCGGACGAAGCGCGCCCGGCCGTGCGCGATGTGCTCGTGATCGGCGAGGCGCTCATCGACGTCGTCGACGACGGGACCGTGGCCATCGAGCACGTAGGAGGAAGCCCCGCCAATGTCGCGCTCGGGCTCGGACGCCGCGGGGTGTCCGTCTCGCTGCTGACGCAGGTGGCGGACGACGCGCGCGGCCGCGCCATCGCCGAGCACCTGCGGGCCTCCGGTGTCGTGGTGCTGCCCGAGTCGTTGGTCGGGGCCGCTACGTCGGTGGCCGCAGCCGAGATCGACGCGGACGGCCACGCGGAGTACACCTTCGACGTCCATTGGGACCGTTTCGAGCAACCCTCGACGGCCGCGCGGATCGTCCACACCGGTTCGATCGCCGCGTTCATGGAGCCGGGAGCGTCGTCGGTGCTGCGCGCACTCCAGCAAGCGGATGCCGCGGAGATCACGTTCGACCCGAACATCCGGCCGGACCTCGTCGGAGAGCACACGGAGACCGTCGCCACCTTCGAGGCGATCGCGCGCCTGGCCACGGTCGTGAAGCTGAGCGACCAGGATGCATCGTGGCTGTACCCAGGTCTCTCCGTCGAGGCTGCCGTCGATGCGGTCCTGCAGCTCGGCCCTCGCCTCGTCGTCATGACGCTCGGCGCAGCCGGCGCGATCATGGCGAGCGGCGCCGGGCGCGTCAGGGTGCCTGCGACCGCGGTCGATGCGGTCGACACGATCGGCGCCGGCGACACCTTCATGGCGTCGCTGATCCACTCGCTGCTCGAGCGAGGAAGCGCCGACCTGCGACGCCACGACCTGGAGGAGTTCGGGCAGGCGGCTGCCCGCGCCGCCGCCATCACGGTCTCGCGAGCGGGAGCCGATCTGCCCTGGAAGCGTGAACTGGAGCCCGCCTGAGTTCTCCGCCCGCATCCGATCCGCGGCGATGCGTGCGAGACAGCCGCCTCCAGCCGTCGCCGCTCAAGTCATCCACCCGGTCCGACCGGATCGACCGGCGCACCGTCGCCGGTATCGGGCAAGTCGCCACGCTCTACTGGAGCGGCGGGGACGTCGGGAACGTCGGAGAAGAGGAGCTCCAGTTCGGCATCCGACGGCACGCGCACGGCCTTCGCTGCTGCAAGGAGTTCCGCGGGCGGGGCGTTGTTCATGCCGGTCACTTGGATCAGCACATCGTCGCGGACCGCGATGTACTCGTCGACGCCGCCCCCTGATCGATGCCAGACGCCATCCTCATCAGTGCACGTCACCGGATCGGCGGGTGCATCCCACAGCGGTGTCTCGACGCAGGACGCCGCCGTGAGCTCACCCCGGTCCGTCCGGATCGTCACCATGGCGCCCGTGCTCTCGTTGTACCACGTGGCCGACATCCCGTCATCGGCGCCAGGGCCGACCGACTGCGGCGCCAGACTGTAACCGTCGACCGTGGTGGTATAGACGAGTTCAGGCGCGATGCCGACTGCGCTCGCGCGCTCTGCGATCGAGTGCGGGTCAGCGGCGCCCATGCCCGGTTCCACCGATGCGCAACCGCCGAGAGACACGGTCAGGACGACGGCGGCCGTCACGACAACCGAAGCGATGGCGCGGAATGGACGTGGTCGACGCATGACAGCATCCTTCCTCACGTGCACGACGGTGACACCGTGACACGGCTCTGCGGCGAACAGTGCCGGCCCCGCATCCGCTTCGGCCGGTGTTCCTCACTCGAAGCATGGGTTGAGCCATCGTCTGCCAGAAAGGGGTCGGCTAGCATTCGGGGATGACCAACCCGGCTCCGATCGAGGACGTCCCGATCGGCGGCGAGGGCATCCGCCTCGGGCAGTTCGTGAAGTTCGCCGGTCTTCTCGACTCTGGCGGGAACGTCAAAGAAGCCATCATCGATGGCTATGTGACGGTGAACGGCGAGGTGGATCGTCGCCGCGGACGCCAGCTGCAGGTCGGCGACGTCGTCAGCTTCGAGGGACGCACGGTCCGCGTCTGCTCATGAGGGACGGCGGGCTCCCTGTTTCACCGCGCCGCTGCCGTCACTACGATCTGACGCATGCATGACGAGCCCGATGACATGAGACCGGTATCAACGGCTCCGCCCTCGGGTACGGGCTGCGCGGAGTGCGAAGACCTCGGGGGATGGTGGGTCCATCTCCGTCGATGTGCCGCGTGCGGGCACATCGGGTGCTGCGACTCCTCGCTCGGCCGCCATGCCTCGGGTCACTACGCCGCCACCGGACACCCTCTGGTCCAGAGCTTCGAGCCGAGGGAGGACTGGTTCTGGGACTACCGGACGCAGGAGCTGGTGGAAGGGCCAGAGCTGTCACCACCGAGAAGCCACCCGGAGGGTCAGACATCACCCGGGCCGAGGGAAAGAGTGCCGGCCGACTGGCGGGCGGTTCTTCGCGGCCGCGACATCGCAGAAGAGGCAGAGAACGCTCAGCGGTGAGGATCCTCACCGGCGGCCGGTCTCGATGTCCGCCCCGTCCTAGGCGACGGCGCCGCGAAGATAGGGCATTCGCCCGATGAGTCGCCCACCCCTCAGCGAGGAGAGTCGTACCTGTCCGAATCGATCGGAACGGGAGCACGACATGGATGCCGCCACCTTGGCCATCGCCACACTGAACGCCCACCGCGCCGCCGAGCAGCAGCGTGAACTGCGCATCCTCGCCGCGCAGCGGGAGCGCCGCTCGCGGACGACCGCGGCGGCAGACGGTCGTGCTCCGTCCGAGGTGACGACGGCGGCCGACGCGCCGAGCGCCGCCGCTTTCGGCCTCGCCGGACCGGCGAGGTGAACTCAGCCGACGTGCACGACCGGAGCAGAGCGGGTGTCGGGGCCGGGGTGCAAGATGGGACCATGTCTGCACCGGCGCGCAGTCCCCGGATGATCGGACGCCGGGACGAGCTCGAGTCGCTTGTCGCGGCCTTCGACGAGGGTCGGGATGGGCGCCCGCGCACGGTCGTCGTCCGCGGCGAGGCCGGTATCGGCAAGACGCGGCTGGTGCAGGAATTCCTTGCGGCGGCGCAGAGCCGCAGCGGTGACCTGCCGCTGGTCGTCGCGGTCGGGCAGTGCGTGGACCTCGGCCCGATCGGCTCGCCGTTCGGGCCGATCCGCCGGGTACTGAGGGACCTGCACACCGAGCTCGGCACCGAGACCCTGCGCGCGGCAGCGGGGTCGACCGCGGCCATCGCCAGTCTCGCCGCGCTCGTGCCCGGCATCGCGGTCGATGCGAGCCCCCGAGAGGATCCCGCCGGGGGTTTCGCAGAGGCGATCGAGGTGCTTCTCGAGCGCTTGTCACGTGAGGTCCACATCGTCGTCGTCATCGAAGACCTGCAGTGGGCGGATGCCGCCACCCTCGCTCTTCTGAAGACCCTCGCCAGCACGCTGCGCGGACGTCACCTCACCATCGTCGCGACGTACCGCTCCGACGACATCGACCGATTCCACCCGCTGCGACCCGTGCTGGCCGAGCTCGACCGCACCCGTGCGATCCTGCGGGTCGAGATCGAACCGCTCACCGCGGAACAGGTCGCGGAGCAGGTCGTCCAGCTGTCTGCTGCCGCCGATCCGCGGGACATCGCCGGTCTCGCCGACCGCAGCGGCGGCATCCCGTTCCTGGTCGAAGAGCTCGTCGACCTCGATGACAGCGGGCTCCCCGACACGCTGCGCGAACTCGTCCTCGCCCGCTACACGCGACTGACCGCATCCGGGCAGCAGGTGGTGCGGACGATGGCGGCCGGCGGCGTGCACGCCGACCACGAAGTGCTCGCCGGCGTGTCCACGCTCGACGACCGCGCCCTCGACCTCGCGATCCGCGAGGCGATCGACTCGCGGGTGATCCTGACCGATGGCGCCGGGTACTCGTTCCGTCACGCGCTCACCCGGGAGGCGGTCGAGAGCGAGATGCTTCCCAGCGAACGCGTTCGCGTCCACCGCGCCTACGCCGAGTTCCTCACCGAGCATCGCTCCGACCAGCCCGACGACGCGTCCTCGATCGCCGAGCACTGGCTGGCGGCGCGCGATCTGCCGGCCGCCTTCGATGCGACAGTCGCCGCCCTGCGTCACACCCGATCGCACTATTCACCCGCGATGTCCGCCAAGCTCGCCGAGCGATTGACCGAGCTGTGGGATCAGGTGCCGGATGCCGCGGCTCGGGCCGACATGACGCTGCCGGAGATCCATCTGGCCGCCGCACTCGCGTGGCACGACATCGGTGATGCGGTGCGGGCGCTGCGCTCGGCCGATGAGGGGCTGGCCGTCTGCACGGACGACCCGCTCACGCGAGCCGCGCTGCTGCGGCAGCGGTACGTGCAGGCCTTCAACAGCCAGCATCGCGATCGGCGCGAGGACCTGCTCGCCGCGGCAGAGCTGCTCGAGGGCCGGGACGACCTGCCCGCCCGGACGCTCCTCTCGCGCATCATGACGAACCTGTCGATGGGTGAGCACGGTGCCGAAGCCGCCGAGCAGGCACGGCGAGCGATCGCCCTCGCCGAGGAAGCCGGCGACGATGCTGCCCTGGCCGTCGCGCTGACCAGCGAGGCGTGGCGCATCGCGTCGGACGAGGATGATGAGCCGGCTGCGCTGATCCCGCTCGAACGCGCCACGACCCTGGATGTGAGTCCGGCGATGCGCGCATACGTGGGCGAGGCGCACGTCGACATGCTCGCTCGCCTCGCCCGCTACGACGAGGCGGCGGTCGTCGGTGAGCGTCGCTACGCGGAAGCCGTCCGGGCAGGTGTCGAACGCGGCTCGGGAGCATCGATCGCCTACTCGCTCGCACGCGTGCTGTTCAGTCTGGGCCGTCCTGACGAGGGCCTGCGCTACACGCGTCGGGCACGCCGTCTGGTCGAGCGAGCCAATCGCGTCTCGATGGTCCGGCTGCTGTCGACCCACTACACCTGGTCCGATGAGCCGGAAGCACGCGCTGCGCTGCTCGAGGACGAGCGACAGGCGATCGCCGAGTCGATCGCGAAGCATCCCGAGAAGCACTCTTCGTGGATCATCGACCGCGCCGACGCGCTCATCTCGTTGCGGGCACTCGACGAGCCGATACTCGACGCCGACGAACGAGCGGCTGCGACCTCCGCGATCCTCGACCTCGTGGACGACACCGAGCGGTCGAGTCCGACGATGCGGCGGTATGCGGCACTCAGCGGGTCGATGCTGCTCGCGTCCGCTCCCGACGACCCTGCGGCCCGCGCACGGCTCGCGGCATCGGTGGATGCCTGGCCCGCCCGCGGCATCGCGCCGGTGTACGCCCAGTACGCCCACGCGATGCTGAAGGAGGCGGCCGGCGCTGGTGCGGCCGAAAGGGCGGCGCTGTGGCGTGGGCTGATGCCCCACATCGCCGAACGCGTGTTCCCGGTCTGGCACTTGCACATCGCCCGCTGCAGCCTCGCCGCGGCGCTCATCGAGAACGGTGAGCGCGAGGAGGCCGCGGTGATTCTCGAGCACGTTCGGGCGGAAGCCCCGAGCCAGGGAGCCGCCCGCGTGGCGCGGTGGGCCACATCATTGGCGGCTCAGGCGCGGCTGGCGACGGTAACGCCAACCCATGCCGAGGCGATCGTCGCCCTGACACCGCGCGAGCGGCAGGTGCTCGAACTCGTCGCCGAAGGCCTGACGAACCCGCAGATCGGACGACGCCTGTTCATCAGCCCCAAGACGGCGTCGGTGCACGTCTCGGCGATCCTGGCGAAGATCGGTGCGGCCAACCGTGCAGAGGCGGCGGCGCTGTACGCCTCGGTGGGGCGGGCGCCTGCGACGGGGTAGCCCGGTTCGGCCTAGCCTGGAAGCGCAGCCGTCCCGAAGGAGCCCTGAATGCCGAAGCGCTGGAACGACGTTCGCCACTACTTCGATCGGGGCGCGGTCGCGCACATGGCAACGCTTCTGCCGGACGGATCTCCGCACAGCGTGCCCGTCTGGGTGGGCGTCGAAGGCGACGAGCTCGTGGTGTTCACCGAGGTGGGCACCCGGAAAGACAAGAACCTCGCCGCCGACCCCCGGGTGGCCGTCTCGATCACGCATCCCGAGGAACCCCTCGACTCCGCCTTCGTGCGCGGTCGCGCGGTCCGGCGCATCGAGGGGGATGCCGCCATGCCGTTCATCGACCGCATCTCGCAGATCTACACCGGCAAGCCGTATGACATCCGCCACGGCTTCGCGGTCTTCTTCATCCGCCCCGAGGCGGCTTGGGCGCAGGACTACACCGCGGAGTAGGCAGGACGGCCGCGCGGGGTGCGTGGGCGAGCTACCCGTCGCCCGAGGTTCTCCGTCTCAGCGCCGGCGCCTTCGCGCGGTCAGCAGCAGATAGCCGCTCAAGGTGGTGGCGACCGTCATCCCGGCGCCGAGCAGCCCGCTCTGCCATCCACGCCATCGCTCGTCGCGCACGACGAGATGGCCGAGGGCGTTGATGAGCGCGGCGGTGATCACGCCGGCGACGAGCCGGTTGCCGATCCGCTCCGTCCGGGCGACGAGGGGGTCCAGTTCGGCGGCCCGGAGGTGGACCTCCAGCCCGTTGTAGTCCACGGAGTCGAGCAGCCTCCGCACGCGGGTGGGGAGCTCCAGCAGGAGGGCCCCGGCGTCGCTGGAGGCCCGGGCCATTCGCTTGGCGAGCGCCGTCGGAGAGAGCCTCTCGCGCACCAGTCTTCGGCCATAGGGTGTGACCACGGCCGTCAGATCGAATGACGGGTCGAGCTGAACCCCCGTGCCCTCGACCATCATGAGCACCTTGAACAGCAGCGACACCTCTCGCGGAAGCTGCAGCCGCTGCTCGCGAAGCACGCGCAGCAGTTCGGACGCCATCCGCCCGAAACCGACCTCGCTGAGAGACCGGTCGGCGTAGAGGCCGATGAACGACGCCAACGCCTGGCGGAATTCGTCGCGATTCACCACGCCCTTGGTCACCGAGACGCGCACGAGCGCGTCCGCCAGGGCATCCGGGTTCTGCAGGGCGAACGCGATCAGGAAGTCGGCGAACTGATCGCGCAGCTCCTCGCTGATCTCACCGACCATGCCGAAGTCGATCAGGGCGATGCTCCCGTCCGGCTGGACGAACATGTTGCCCGGGTGCGGGTCGGCATGGAAGAAGCGGTGCTCGAAGATCATGCGCAGCATGATGTCGGCGCCCCGGAGCGCCAGCGCGGAGCGGTCCACGCCCGCGGCATCGAGCGCGGCCAGATCATTGATCTTGATTCCCGTCACCCGCTCGAGAGTCAGGACGCGGGAGGTGGTGCGGTCCCAGTAGACCTGCGGAACGTGGACGTCCGGCTGGCCCTCGAAGTTCGCGGCGAACCGATCCGCGTTCTCTCCCTCCCGCACGTAGTCCAGCTCCCGGCGGAGGGTCCGGGAGAACTCCTGCACGATTCCCCGGACGTCGTAGGTGCGGGCCGGTTCCCACACGCGGGCCGCGCGATCCGCGAGATTGTTGAGGATCTCAAGATCTTCGTGCACTTGCCGCACGGCGTCGGGGCGGCGCACCTTGACGACCACGGAGGCGCCGTCCTGCAGCGTCGCTGCGTGAACCTGGCCGATGGATGCGGATGCGAGGGGTGCAGAGTCGAACGAGGCGAACAGCTCTTCCGGCTCGGCGCCGAGCTCGCGCTCGATCGTCTTGCGGATCTCCTGTGCGGGCACCGGGGGAGCGCCATCCTGCAGCTTCGACAGCTCTCCGATGTAGCTCGGGGGCAGCAGGTCCGGCCGGGTCGAGAGCAGTTGGCCGAGCTTGATGAACGTGGGGCCCAGCTCTTCCAGCGCGAGTCGCACCCGCGCCGCCACGGTGCGCGTCTCGCCGTTCGCCCGGCGTCCGCCGTCACGGCGACCGCCGGGAACCCAGCGGCCCACGCCGGTGGCCCCTGCGAGAAATCCCAGTCCCTGACGCGCGAGCGTGTCGGCGATCTCCTGATACCTGCCGAGATTCGCCCTCACCGCCGCATGCGCCCTTCCGCCACCGGCTCATTGTCGCCGACCAGCCCGGTGCGGACAAGAGATTCGCATAGGACACTCCGCCGCCGGACGCAAGCGTCGCCCCTGCGCGCGATGTGCCGCGTAGAGTGAACTTCCCGAACGACAGCGCCTGATGGGCCCGCGCAACGGAGGTCCCGTGGCCGGTAACGCAACCACTCGTTTCGACAACGTCTCACTGTTGTCGGTGACGAGAACTCTGCCTAGTCGTGTGACGACATCAGAGGAGATCGAGGACCGCCTGTCGCTCGCGCTCCGGAGACTCCGGCTGCCCGGCGGGCTGTTGCAGCGCGTCGCGGGTGTGCTCGAACGCCGGAACTGGGCGGAGGACGAGTCGTCGGACGACGCGACGGTGGCAGCCGGCCGCCGCGCGCTGGCCGAGGCGCAGGTCGACCCCGCCGACGTCGGTCTTCTCATCAACACATCGGTGTCACGCCGACACCTCGAACCGTCGGTGGCGGTGCGGCTGCACCATGGTCTGGCTCTTCCCAGCTCCGCCATCAACTTCGACGTCGCGAACGCGTGCCTGGGATTCGTGAGCGGGATGAGTCTCGCGGCGAACATGATCGAGTCCGGTCAGATCCGCTACGCGCTCGTCGTGAACGGAGAGGATGCCGACGAGATCCAGGGCAACACGATCCGGCGGCTGCTGCGCGATGACGTCGGCCGGGAAGGATTCATGAGCGAGTTCGCATCGCTCACCCTCGGCTCGGGAGCTGCGGTCGCGGTTCTGGGGCGCGCCGACGAGCACACCGACGGTCATCGGATCCTCGGCGGAGTGTCCCGTGCAGCGACACAGTTCCACGACCTGTGCGTGGGCAGTGTGGACGGCATGTTCACGGATGCGAAGGCTCTTCTCAACGGCGGACTCGACCTCGTGGTCTCCGCCTGGAAGGAGGCGTCCGCGGAGTGGGACTGGTCGTCGATGGATCGGTACATCACCCATCAGGTCTCGGCCGTCCATACCCGCGCGATCGTGAAGGCTGCCAAGCTCGACCGGTCACGGGTGCCCGTGACCTTCCCGAAGTACGGCAATGTCGGGCCGGCGTCGATTCCGATCACTCTCGCCGAGGAGCAGGCGACGCTCGTCAGGGGCGACCGCGTGCTTCTCATGGGCGTCGGCTCGGGACTCAACACCGCGATGATGGAACTGGCCTGGTGAGGGACAACGCGTCTCTTCCGCCCGGCGGGCTTCCGGGACTGGACCCTCGATGGAGCCGTATCGTCGCCGTCCCGGGCACGGGCATCGACGCCGGCGTCATGCGGGAGTGGCACTGCCTCGACACCGGTGCCGAGCTCGCACGTCGTGGTGTCGAGCCGGAGGGCACGATCCTGGCCGTGCACGGCAATCCGACGTGGTCGTATCTCTGGCGCGATCTCCTCGCCCAGTCGCTGCGGCTGGCCGACGAGGAAGGCCCGGCGTGGCGAGTCGTCGCGGTCGATCAGCTCGACATGGGTTTCTCTGAGCGCACGGGCACGCATCGCCCGCTCGCGCAACGCGTCGCCGACCTCGGCGCCTTCACGGATGCGCTGAACGTCGACGGTCCCGTCGTGACGCTCGGTCACGACTGGGGCGGAGTGGTATCGCTGGGGTGGGCGGTCGATCATCCCGCGTCGCTGGCGGGCGTCATGCTGCTCAACACCGCCGTTCACCATCCGGACGGAGTGCCGATTCCCTTTCCGTTGCGGATCGCCGGTGCGCGAGGGCTCATGGCCGGCGCTACTGTCGCCACTCCGGCATTTCTCGATACGACGCTCTCGCTCGCCTCTCCGGCTCTAGACGCCGAGACGAGAACCGCGTATCGCATGCCGTATCTCGCGGCGGCACGGCGTCGTGCGATCGGCGGCTTCGTCGCCGACATCCCCGCCGACGTGCGTCATCGAAGTCGTCGTGAACTCGACCGGATCGCGGCCGAGGTGGGCCGCCTCGACGTGCCGGCGCTGCTGCTGTGGGGCCCCGAGGACCCGGTCTTCGGCGATCGCCACCTCGACGATCTGATCGACCGCCTCCCGCAGGCAGACGTGCATCGGTTCGAGGGCGCGGGTCACCTCCTCGCCGAGGACCGCCCCTACGCCCCGGCGCTCCTGGCGTGGCTCCGAGACCACGGCGGCCGGCCTGCACGCGTCCACCCGACATCGCCGCGCGCAGTCCCCGAGCGCACGGGGTCGGAGGACTCCGCCTCACCGCCCTTCGCGCCGCTATGGCACCGGCTCGACGAGCGTCGCGATGACGATGACATCGCGATCGTGGAGATGTCGCGCGCCGGCAGTCCGGACCGGCGAGTGAGCTGGCGGCAATTCCACGATCGCGTCCAGCGACTGGCCGCCGGGCTGTATCGCGTGGGCGTGCGCAAGGGCGATCGGGTCTCGCTCCTCGTCGAGCCCGGTCCCACCCTCTCGGCCATCGTCTATGCCTGCCTCCGGATCGGCGCCGTCGTCGTCGTCGCCGACGCGGGCCTCGGCGTCCGCGGCCTCACTCGAGCGGTCCGCGGAGCATGGCCCGACGTCATCATCGGCGGATCGCGCGGCCTCGCCGCCGCCCGCGTTCTCGGCTGGCCCGGCATCCGCATCTCCGCGGCACGACTGCCGAAGGCGGCAGCCGCCGCGCTGGGGGTTTCGTTCTCGCTGAGCGACATCCTGCGTGAAGGCACCGGCGCTCCACTCCCGGACGCACCGGGTGCGGGCGACGCGGCCGCGGTCCTCTTCACGTCGGGCTCCACCGGGCCCGCCAAGGGCGTGGCGTACACGCACGAGCAGCTCTCCGCGCTGCGTGACGTGCTGGCCGCGCACTTCCAGGTGACCAGCGACACGGGGCTCGTGACCGGGTTCGCCCCCTTCGCGCTGCTCGGGCCGGCGCTCGGGACCCGTTCGGTGACGCCCGACATGGATGTCTCCGCGCCACGCACGCTCACCGCGAGGGCCGTCGCCGCGGCGGTGCGTGCATCCGCCGCTCGCGTGGTCTTCCTCTCTCCCGCCGCGATCCTCAACGTGGTCGACACGGCGGGGGCACTGACCGTCGAGGATCGCGCGGCGCTCGCCGGAGTCGAGACGTTTCTCTCGACCGGGGCGCCGATCAGCGCGCGGCTGCTGGAGTCCGTCGCGGCACTCATGCCGAATGCGACCCCGCACACGCCGTACGGCATGACGGAGTGCCTGCTGGTGACCGACATCACGCTGCCGGGCGTCCACGATGCGGCCGACAGCCCCGACACCGGTGTGTGCGTCGGCTCGCCGATCGGGTCCAACCGCGTGCGCGTGAGTGCGCTGGACCGTGACGGGCGCGCAACCGGCGCTCCGAGTGAGGAGCCCGGTGTGGTGGGAGAGATCGTCATCTCGGCGCCGCACCTCAAGGATCACTACGACCGGCTCTGGCTCACCGACCAGGAGGCCATGCGTGACACCGGCGACCTCGACCCCGCGGTGCGCTGGCATCGCACGGGGGATGTCGGCCACCTCGACCGGCGCGGACGCCTGTGGGTCGAGGGACGGACGCAGCACGTCATCGTCACCGAGGACGATCCCGTCGCACCGGTGGGTCCGGAGCAGGGTGTGGAGCGCGTCGACGCCGTCCGGCGGGCCGCCGTCGTGGGAGTAGGACCGCACGGTCTGCGCCAAGCCGTCGCGGTCGTCGAGACGATTCCTCCGACCGCACGCGCCGGCCTCGCCGCACCGGAGATCACGCGCGGCGTGCGTGCGGCGGCCGGCATCCCTCTGGCCGCGGTGCTGACGGTCCCACGACTGCCCACCGACATCCGGCACAACTCCAAGATCGACCGGTCGAAGCTGTCGGTCTGGGCGGAGCGGATCCTCGCCGGCGAAAGGCCGTTCGCCCCATGATCGTTCTCGTCACCGGTGCGTCGGGGTTCCTCGGCAGGGCGGTCGCTGCACGGCTCGTCGCGTCGGGGCACCAGGTTCGCACGATGCAGCGGCGTCCCTCGGGCGTCGAGGGAGCCGTCGACATCCTCGGATCGATCACTTCACCGACCGACGTCGCGCGCGCGATCCAGGGGGCGGAAGGCATCGTGCACCTTGCCGCCAAGGTGTCGCTGGCCGGTCACGAGGATGAGTTCCGAGCGGTGAACGTGGCCGGCACGCGCTCGCTCCTGGACGAGGCCGAACGAGCCGGCGTCGCCCGGTTCGTGCACGTCTCCTCCCCGTCCGTCGCGCACGCGGGACGCGCGCTCGCGGGTGTCGGCGCCGAGCCCGCGGATCCTCGCCGCGCCCGCGGCGCGTACGCGCGGACGAAGGCCGAGGCCGAACTGATCGCGCTGGCACGCGATTCGTCGTCGCTCCCGGTCGTCGCCGTTCGTCCGCACCTCGTGTGGGGACCCGGCGATACGCAGCTGGTCGCGCGCATCGTGGACCGCGCTCGTCGCGGACGGCTTCCGCTGCTCAACGGTGGGACGGCCCTCATCGACTCGACCTACATCGACAACGCGGCGAGCGGGATCGCAGCGGCACTCGACCGCGCTCACATCTCC
The DNA here is from genome assembly GCF_000304335.1 of Microbacterium yannicii PS01. Classification (GTDB taxonomy): domain Bacteria; phylum Actinomycetota; class Actinomycetes; order Actinomycetales; family Microbacteriaceae; genus Microbacterium; species Microbacterium yannicii_A. The sequence continues at coordinate 34,884 of NZ_CAJF01000006.1, forward strand.
CACGGCCGGGCCTTCGTGCTGACCAACGGCGAGCCGCGTCCGGTGGGCGAGCTTCTCGCCGGCATCTGCCTTGCGGCGGGCGCGCCGCGTCCGCGCTGGAGCGTTCCGGCGTGGCTGGGCCGCACCGCGGGTGGCGCTATCGAACAGCTGTGGCGCGTGGCGCCCGGAAACGGCGAGCCGCCGATGACGCGCTTCCTCGCCGAGCAGCTGTCGACGGCGCACTGGTTCGATCAGCGCGAGACGCGGCGCGCGCTCGATTGGTCGCCGTCGGTCTCGATCGACGAGGGGCTCCAGCGCCTCGCCGCCTCCTACGCCGGGTGAGCCTCACAGCGGCGCTTGGCGGTGAGAGAGCAGCGCATCGAGCAGGCTCAGCGCCGCGTCCTGCGGGACTGCGGGGTCGAGCAGCCATTGCGTCTGGAGACCGTCGGATGCCGCGATGACGAGCGCCGCGACCGCGTCGGGTTCGACGTCCGCACGCAGCCGGCCCGCCGCCTGATTGCGGCGCACGCGGTCGGCGAGATCGGAGCGGACACGGGCGAAGCGCTCGGTGGCGAAGTCCCGCGCGGCGTCGTGCCCCTCTTCGAGCGCCGTCGCGACAAGGGTGGAGTAGAGCTGCACCAGCCCGGGCACCTCGCGGTTGGACTCGGTCCACTGCCGGAGCAGCTCGACGGGGGTGGCGTCGGGGCCTGCGGAGTCGTCCGGATCGCCGCGGCGCTCCGACTCCCGGTAGACGGCGACGAGCAGCTCCTCGAGCGAGCCGAAGTAGTGCTTCAGCGCCGCGTGCGTGACGCCGACCTCTTCGGCGATGGCGCGCAGGCTCGTCTTCTCCGAACCCCGTCGCGCGAACACCTCGATCGCCCGGTCGAGGATCTCCTGCCGCCGGGCGATGCCCTTCGCGTACGACCCGCGGGCGATCGGCGCTCCCTCTTCCGGCATGGTCCGAATCCTATCCATCTGAATACCTCCAGTTGGAGGTTTTGTGCTAGGTTAGCCCGCAGGCGGCTGAGCCGCCACTCACGTCACCGACGACTACCGAAGGAGTGCGGCCCGTGCCGGTCCAGACATCCATCCAGCTCTTCACCGTCAACACCGCCCTCGAGGCCGATCTCGACGGCACGCTCGCCGAAGTCGCCTCCCGCGGCTTCACCGCCGTCGAGCCGTACGACTTCGTGCGTCGCGCCGATGCCCTGGCCGCCGCGCTCGCCGCGCACGGTCTGGCGGCGCCGACCGGGCACGCGTTCCTCGCGTCGACGTCGTTCGTGAATCCCGACGGCAGCGGCACCACCGTTCCCGTCCCGGCGCCCGAGGTCGTGTTCGACGCCGCCGAGAAGCTGGGGATGACCACCGTCATCGACCCCTACACCGAGCCCGCTCGCTGGCAGACGCGCGAGCAGATCGAAGAGACCGCGCGCCTGCTCAACGCCGCCGCTGAGATCGGCGCGAGCCGCGGCATCCGTGTCGGCTACCACAACCACGCTCACGAGCTCGAGGCGACCTTCGACGGCAAGACCGGTCTCGAGGTGCTCGCCGACCTGCTCGACCCCCGTGTCGTGCTCGAGGTCGACCTGTACTGGGTCGCCCGGGCCGGCGTGTACTCGCCGGAGCTGCTCCGCACGCTCGGCGACCGCGTCATCGCCGTCCATGTCAAGGACGGCACCCTCGACCCCGAGGCCATCGCCGCCTACCCGCCGGCCGATCAGGTGCCGGCCGGGCAGGGCGTCGTCCCGCTCCGCGAGGCGCTGGAGGCGGCATCCGCCCTCGAGGTGGCCATCATCGAGTTCGATCACTTCCCCGGCGACCTCTACGACGCGATCGAGCAGAGCCGCCTGTTCCTGGACGAGGACGCTGCGGCAGAGGTCGTCTCCTGATGGCCGCGGCGAACGCGCCCGTCGGCGTCGGCATCATCGGCGCGGGCAACATCAGCGACCAGTACCTCACGCACCTCACGAGCTTCCCCGACGTGCGGGTGCTGGCGGTGGGCGACGTGCTCGAAGACCGGGCGCGTGCGCAAGCCGCGAAGTACGGCGTCCCGCGCGGCGGCGGCGTCGACCTGGTGCTCGGCGATCCCGACATCGACATCGTCGTGAACCTCACGATTCCGGCCGTGCACGTCGAGGTCTCGGAGGCGATCATCGCCGCCGGCAAGCACGTGTGGACCGAGAAGCCGATCGGCATCGACCGCGAAGAGTCGCAGCGACTGCTCTCGAAGGCGGATGCCGCGGGCCTGCGCGTCGGCGTCGCGCCCGACACCGTGCTCGGCCCGGGAGTGCAGACCGCCAAGCGCGCGATCGCCCGCGGCGACATCGGCCGGCCGCTGTTCGGGACCACGACGTTCCAGTGGCAGGGACCCGAGCTCTGGCACCCGAATCCCGCCTTCCTCTACGCGAAGGGCGGCGGGCCGCTGCTCGACATGGGTCCGTACTACGTGTCGACGCTCGTGCACGTGTTCGGCGCGGTGGGATCGGTCGCGGCTCTCGGCCTGCAGGGCGTTCCGACCCGCACCGTGAAGTCCGGAGAGCTCGCCGGTCAGGAGTTCCCGGTCGAGATCCCGTCGACGCTGTCGGTGCTGATGGAGTTCGAGCAGGGCGGACACGCGCAGAGCCTGTACAGCACCGACTCTCCGCTCCTGCGCCACGGCATCGTCGAGATCAACGGCACCGAGGGCACCCTCGTGATCCCCGACCCGAACACCTTCGGCGGCGACATCACGATCACCCGGCCCCTCAGCGACGCGTCGGTGCGCGAACAGGACGTCATCCAGGTGCCGCAGGAGGGCGTGCTCGCCGGCCGCGGACTCGGCCTGCTCGACATGGCCCGCTCGATCCGCGAGGATCGCCCGCACGTCGCGACCGGGCAGTTCGGGTACCACGTGCTCGACACCCTCCTCTCGATCGAGGAAGCCGCGGCGAGCCGCAGCTTCGTCACCGTCGAGAGCACGGTCGACGAGGTCGGCACCCTGCCGGCCGACTTCGACCCGCTCGCGGCGACTCTCTGACAGCTGACCCGGCGCGGACCCGCCTCGCCGAAGGGGAGATTCCCCGCCAAACGCCAACGCGCGCGGGAATCTCCCCTTCGTCGTACCGGAGGGCGTGGCTGAGTGTGACGGGCTATGCCGGTGCGGGTGCGAGCCGGGTCATCCGCCACGCCGACGGGGTCATGCCGCTGTGGCGCCGGAACGCCCGGCTGAATCCCTCGTCCGAGACGTAGCCCAGCTCGCGGGCGACGCTCGAGACCGGCAGCCCGTCCTCCAGCATCCGCTTCGCCGCGTTCATCCGCACCTCGGCGACGTAGGTGGCGGGGGTGCTCCCGAGCGCGGCGCGGAAGCGCTCGGCGAACACCGATCGCGACATCGCCCCGACCGAGGCGAGCAGCTCGACGGTCCACTCGCGGCCCGGCTCGTCGTGGATCGCCTCCACGACCCGCTCGAGGAACGGATCCTTCGAGCGGAAGGGCCAACCGTCGGGCGCGCACCCGTTCTCGGCCCATGCCCGCACGACCGAGAGCAGCACGGTGGTCGCCATCATGCGGCAGATGACGGGATCGCCCGAGCGCAGCGCGCAGGTGGCGGGCTCGGCCACCCCCATGTTGGCGGCGAGAGCCGCTGCAGCCGGCTCAAGGCCGGCGAAATCCGTCACGATGACGACATCGGGCACGAGGGCGCCGAAGTCGCGCGCGCTATCGGACAGGTCGAACTCGAAGACGACGAGCGTCGCGGACTCCTCCGGCTCGAACAGGAAGTCGCCGGTGCCGAGGGTGATCAGGGCGTCACCGGCGACGAGGCGCGAACGATCGCCCTCCGCGGTGACATCGCCTTCCGCGGTGACATCGCCTTCCGCGGTGACTGAGACCTGCTGTGACGCGCGGTCCACCTGGATCCGGCATCCGGTGCCGAGCGGGGGGTGACCGCGAACGCTGCCGTCGACGACATAGACGAGCGTCACCGTCGCCGATGAGACCGGCAGGACGCTTCCCGGCAACAACTCGATCCGGCGGGCCTTCCCGACGCGGACGTCGATGGAGCCGAGCACTTGGGTAAGAGCTTCCGAGTCGACGACGGCCATGCGGTGACGCAACGCGAGGCCGGAGGCGGCTATTCCGTGCGAAGCCCGAGGCGGCTGCGCGGAGCGGGCTCACAGACTTCGGAGACTGTCGCCGATTTCGCAGGGATCGCCCGGAAACGTGCGAGATCCGTGCCATCCTGCGAAGGCTGTGAAGGTGTGGCGGCCCGAAGGGACCCCGCGGGCAGGCCCGAGAACGGGCCGAGGACTCAGGCCCGCGCGCGGTTGGACGCCCCGAAGAGCCCGGCCCCGATCAGCAGCATCACCGCGCCGATGACGTAGACGAGCTCGACTCCGACGTTGTCGACGATCACGCCCCCGAGGGCGGCGGCGATCGCGATCGCACCCTGGAAGCCGACGACCACGAGGCTGCCGCCGGCTTCGAGGCGGTCGGGCATCCGGTGGCCGATCCACGTGTTCACGACGATCAGCCATGAGGCGAAGAAGAACCCCCACACGAACGCGACGATCGCGACGGCGGCCACGGAGTTCGAGAACAGCAGCATCGCGAGCACCGCCACCGCGATCACGATCGGTGTGAGCACCGCGAAGAAGGCGAAAGAGCGGTCCACCACCATGCCGATCACGATGTTGCCGATCAGGCCTCCCGCGCCGAACAGCGCCAGGAGCAGAACGACGGTCCCCGCGTCGATCGGGGCGCTGTCGGGCCCGATCTGCATGCGATCCAGCGCGAGGCGGATGTAGGTGTAAGCCAGGAAGTGGCCGAGCACCACCAGCACGTGGCCGACGAGACCGAGCGTGATGCCGGGACGACGGGCCGTGTCGATGAGGACGGCGAAGCTCGAGGCGGCGGCCGGCGGCACCGAGGGCAGCAGCACGCGCATCGCGATCGCGAGCAGCCCGGTGACCACGCCGGTGAGCGCGAACACCACGCGCCAGTCCATCACGGTGCTCAGCATGACTCCGATCGGAACGCCGGCGACCGTGGCCAGCGATGCTCCGGCGGAGGCGAACATCACCGCACGGCCGAGCCGCTCCGGTCCGGCGATGCGCGCGGCGACCGTGATCGACATCGCCCAGAACGCGCTGATCGCAGCGCCGAGGAAGAAGCGGGCCGCCAGGATGATGACGAGGTTCGGCGCGATCGCGACGATGAGGTTCGACACCGCCGCCGCGAGAGCCATCCACGCGAGCAGCGAACGGCGGTCGAGCCGCGGGAAGACCAGTCCGACCGTCGGTGCGACGATCAGCCCGACGAGCGCCGTGACCGTGACGGTCTGACCGGCCTGCCCGGGGCTGACGCCGAGCCCCGCGGCCATGTCGGTGAGCACCCCGTTGGGGAGGAACTCCGCGGTGACGAGCACGAAGCTCATCAGCATCATGGCGATGAGGCCGCCGTAGCGCATCTTCTGAGCGGATGCCGGCGATACGACGGGGAGCGAAGCGGTCGTTGACATGACTTCAGCCTCGCTCCGGCCCCGGTTCTGCGCCCGACCTGTCGTCCGCGGCATCCGACCGTTCGTCTGGAAGGCCGGTCCTCGAGCGCCGCGGGCGGGGAGCCGGCGGAGGCGGCACCTCTTTCGCCGCGATGATGTCGGACACGGGGATGCGCTCGACGCCGCGCTTGCCGTCGACGACGACGGTCGCGGCATCCGCGCTCAGCAGTTGGCCCAGCGCGTCGGTCGCCTGCCCCGACGGCAGCAGGTAACGCACCACGACACGGCGGCCGGGCGGCGGCAGTCTCACCACGCGCCGGGAGCGTAGTCCTTGAGGAACACGCCGAACAGGTCTTCGCCGGCCTCGCCGCGCACGATCGGGTCGTAGACGCGCGCAGCGCCGTCGACGAGGTCGAGGGGCGCGTGGAAGCCCTCCTCGGCGAGGCGCACCTTGGTGGGGTGCGGGCGCTCGTCGGTGATCCACCCGGTGTCGACGCTGGTCATGAGGATCCGGTCGGTCTCGAACATCTCCCGCGCGCTCGTGCGGGTGAGCATGTTGACGGCTGCCTTCGCCATGTTCGTGTGCGGATGCCCCGGCCCCTTGTATCCGCGGTGGAAGACGCCCTCCATGGCGCTGACGTTGACGACGTAGGTGCGCCGGGCCCCGCTCGCGGCCATCGCCGGGCGGAGCTTCGAGACCAGCAGGAAGGGCGCCGTCGTGTTCGCGAGCTGCACCTCGAGCATCTCGAGCGGGTCGACCTCGTCGACGCGCTGCGTCCAGGAGTTGACGTCGTGGAGGTCGGGCACGAGCCCGCCCGCGTCGATCGCGGTCCCGGCGGCGAGGCGCTCGAGCGAACTGGAGCCCGCGGCCATCGCCTGCTCGGTGAGCTCATCCGCGCGCGCGGCCGCCGCGGCGAGGATCGGATGCGCGCTGACCGACCGCTCCAGCGCCTGGGGGTGCTGGTCGTTGGTGTGGCCGAAGGTCACGAGCTCCGGAAGGGGCCCGTCGGGAAGCGGCGCGAGCTCGGCGTCGACGAGCGGCTGGTACGCGCCCGGCGAGCGCCGCACCGTCTGGGTGGCGTTGTTGATCAGGATGTCGAGGGTGCCGGCCGCCGCGACGTCGTCGGCGAGACCGATGACCTGGGCGGGGTCGCGCAGGTCGATGCCCACGATCTTGAGCCGGTCGATCCACTCGGGGGCGTCCGGAAGGCTGCTGAACCGCCGCACCGCATCGCGCGGGAAGCGGGTCGTGATGGTCGTGTGCGCGCCATCGCGCAGCAGGCGCAGCGCGATGTACATGCCGATCTTCGCGCGGCCGCCGGTGAGCAGCGCGCGCTTGCCGGTGAGGTCGGTACGGGCGTCGCGCTTGGCGTGACTCATCGCCGCGCACGAGGGGCAGAGCTGGTGGTAGAAGGCATCGACCACCGTGTACGGCTGCTTGCAGATGTAGCAGGCGCGTGCCTTGAGCAGCGTGCCCGCCGTCGGCGCCGTCGTGGCGGTGCTGATCGGGATGCCGCGCGTCTCGTCGTCGATGCGGTCGGGCGCCCCGGTCGCCGTGGCGGCGACGACGGCCTTGTCGGCCTGCGCGATCGCCTCGCGGATCTCGCGGCGGCGCACCTTCTTGACGGCCTTGAACATCTTCGCCGTCGCCTGCCGCACCGCGACGAAGTCGGGGTGGGTCTCGTCGAGCCCGGCCATTCCGCCGAGCACCCGGAGGGTGACCTCGAGGTCCGCCGGGTCGATGCCGCTCGGCGGGAGGTCGGAGGAGGCAGGCGTCTCGGGAAGCACACGCGATTCTACGTCGGCGCGCATGGGCGGAGCCTGTTACCGTGCGCCCCTGTTACCTTGCGACAGTGACCTCCGCGAGTGCCGACCATCCCGACCCGCGCCGCATCCACGTCTCGGCCGCCGTCATCCTCGACGGTGAGGGGCGACTCCTGCTGGTGCGCAAGAACGGCACCACGGCGTTCATGCAGCCGGGCGGCAAGCCGGAGCCGGGCGAGTCGGCGAGCGAGACCCTCAGCCGCGAGCTGGCAGAGGAACTCGGCATCCGGATCCCGCCGCACGAGCTGCGCCCGCTCGGCGAGTTCACGGCCGCGGCGGCGAACGAGCCGGGGTTCGTGGTGGTGGCGGACGTGTTCGCCGCCGACCTCGGCGAGCAGCGTCCGCGCGTGGGGGCCGAGATCGCCGAGCTGCGGTGGGTGCGGCGAGCGGATGCGGCGACCTGCGAGATCGCGCCGCTCGCCAGCGAGAACTTTCTGCCGGCCTGACGCCCGGCGCCCGTCGTCCGCGTCCGCCGGGTCCAGGCGTCGTGCCGCCGTGTCAGTGCGCGGGAGGGTGATGAGGGATCGGCACGGGCCGGGTCGAGCCGCCGGTTGCGGCGGCCTCCTGGCGGCGCGCGAGATCGTCGAGCACGTCTTCGACGCGGAGGTACTCGGTGGGCAGCGGCAGGGGGAGCACCCAGGTGACCCGGAAGAGGTGCTCGGTCGCCTCGACGTACGCGACGACATGGCGGGAGTCGTCGATCGGGAACCGGGTGTCTTCGATGATCCAGTCCGTCTCGGTGACGCGCATCGCGGTGAACTGTGTGGTCATGGTTGGCGCTCCTTCGCTCTCGCCGCGCCGTTGTGCGCAGCGAGCATCGCACGACGACGCAAGGGTCGGAATGGGGCTTGACTTTCCCGGTGCCCGTTTGCCTGTGGCGTACGCAGATGTCAAGGCCCGTACGGACTCGAATCGTCAGCGCGTACGGTGTGGGGATGAAGCACGTGATGTACGCCGAGAAGTCCCTTCTGATGGGCGATGAGGTCGCGGACGCGATCCTGGAGTACGCGAGGCTTCTCGCCGAGGGGGGCCACGCCGACACGGTCACCGTTCGAGCGATCGGCGTCGACGGCAACACCGTCGACGCGGCCTTCCTGCTCAATGCGACGAGCGTGATGATGGTCGAATCGACCAACTCGACCGTCGTCCCGCCTGACAATGAGGAAGCCGTTCGGTATCTTCAGGAGCGGATCGAGCGACTGAGCCGGCCACCCGGCGTCCAGGCTGAGGACGACGGCGGCATGTTCTACGACGACGACATCGATCTGCGCGGCGCGTGAAGCCCGAGCTCGCCGTTACCGAGGGCTCATGAGGAGATCGAGGTCGAGATGGGCCATTTGATTTACGGCGTCGCCCCCGCCATCGCGATCGACGACTGGGCGCTGGAGCACCTCCGCTTCGTCATCGTCACGAAGCTCCGTCGCGATGAGAGCTTCAGCTTCAGCTGGGAGAACGAGCCGGATGTCGATGGCGATGTCACGCGTGCCTCCCCGGGTGTGTACGGGACGGTGTGGATCTCGAAGAGCTCGTCGCTGTACTTCAGCTTCGACAAGCCCCGCGCCCACGACTTGAACCGGCACTGGCTGGATGCGCTGGCACGAGCCGCCAACAGCAGCAGCGGCCTGCGACTCGTGCCGGAGCCGACGTCCGCGGCGTGAGAGGGGGACTGTCGTGAGTCTCCTGGTGAACGTGGTCAGCGTCTTCGTCGACGACGAGGGCCAGTACGGCAACCCGCTCGGGATCGTCTGGGCCTCGTCGTGGACGCGGAAGAACGAGCAGCGGATCGCCGCCGACCTCGGCTTCAGCGAGACCATCTTCATCGACGGCTTCGCAGACGGGATCGCGACGGCGCGCATCTTCACTCCGGCGCAGGAGCTGCCGTTCGCCGGCCACCCCACCGTCGGGCTCGCGGCATGGCTCCGCAGCAGCGGGGACGACGTGAGAGCCATCGATGTGCCGGCCGGGAAGGTGCAGGTGCGGTTCGATGAGGAGCTCGTCTTCGTGACGGCCTCGCCCCGATGGGCTCCTGCGTTCGAACTGGATCAGCTCGACACCCCTGGTGACGTCGACGCCGTCGATCCCGACGCGTACGGCGACGGCCTGCACTACGTCTGGGCCTGGCGGGACGAGTCGTCGCGGCAGGTGAGGGCCCGCATGTTCGCGCCCGACCTCGGCATCCGCGAAGACGAGGCGACGGGCGCGGCCGCCGTCCGGCTCACCTCGAAACTCGGGCGCGACCTCGAGATCGTCCAGGGACGAGGCTCGGTCCTCCACACCCATTCGCTCGTGCTCGATGGGCTGGTCGAGGTCGGAGGTCGCGTCGCAGAGGAACGCACCATCGAAGTGCGCTCCTGACGGTCGTTCTCGACGAACCGATCGCGCTTGCCAATCCGATTCCGGCACGGTTCCGAAATGCTTCGGTGACCCCCGGAGTGCGGGCACTGGGGAGTCCGGCCAGGGGGCCGGGGGTCACGACCGCTCTCGCGGCGCCCAGGCGTCAGGTCGAGCCGGAGCTGCCGACGCCTCGAGTCCGCTGCGCGGCTGGACTCATCGTAGATCCGCAGGCCGCATCGCACCCAGCTCGCTCCACAGATGGGCGATGGATGCCGCGCCCCGGAGCAGCATGTCGATGTCGATGCTCTCATCGCCGGCGTGCCAGTGATCCTCGGGAAGGCCCGTCCCGAGGAACAGCACATCCGCGTCGAGGGTCCTGGCAAGAAGGTCGGCCGGCCCTCCACCCGCGTTGCCCATCCGAAGGCCGGTGGGACGCTCGAATCCGGCGGCGATCGCCCGCTCCAGGCAGTCCAGCGCCACGCCGCGGCGGGTGACGTAGGGAGGCTGGGAGAGCTCCTCGTCCACCTCGAGCGAATACGTGACGGTCTCGGGTGTCCGCTGCCGCACGTATTCGCGGAGCTGTTCGGCAACGGTGGCGATCTTCTGGTTCGGGACGGTGCGGATACTCAGGCCGGCCTGTGCGGTCGCCGGAATGACGGCTCGCGCGATGCCTTCCGGGTCGCCGGCGAGCAGCGACAGCACCTCGATCGACGGGCGCTCCCACAGCCGCTCGGGCACGGTGTACCCGGCCTCGCCGGTGACGCCGCGGGTCTCGGTGCGCGCCGTCCAGCTGTCGTCGTCGTACGGCAGTTCGGCCAGCTCCTCCCGACGCTCCGGAGTGAGCGGGGCGACATCGTCGTAGAAGCCCGGCAGCGTGACGCGGCCCTCCGCGTCGTGCAGTCCGCCCACCACCTCGGCGAGCACATGAGTGGCGTTCACCGCAGCGCCGGATACAGCGCCGCTGTGCAGATCGCGCGCCGCCCCGGTGATCGAGAGGGATCCCGTGATCACGCCGCGCATCGAGGTCACCACGGCCGGGGCTTCACGCTGCCACTGCACGGTGTCGGAGAACACGATGATGTCGCAGCTGAGCTCGGTTCGATGCCTGTCGAGAAGCTCGGCGAGATGCGGCGATCCGATCTCCTCTTCGCCTTCGACGAGGAGCTTGAGGTTGACGGCGGGCTGGTTGCGTCCGGTCGCCGCAAGGTGGGCGCGCAGTCCCCACAGATGGGCCATGACCTGCCCTTTGGCGTCGGAGGCGCCCCGCCCGAACAGCCGGTTGTCGCGGACGGTGGGAGCGAAGGGCGAGGTGACGTGCCATTCTTCGGCCTTGGCGTGACGAACGTCGTGATGGCTGTAGACGAGCACAGTGGGCAGGTCCGGGTCGACGAGCCATTCGGCGTAGACCGCTGCGCTCTCGCCCGATCGAAGAAGCCTGCTCGACAGGCCGGCGTCGCGGAGGCGACGGCGGAGCCACCGGGCCGAGCGCAGCATGTCGGCGGTGCGTTCGGGGTCGGCCGCGACCGAGGGGATCCGGATCCACTCATCGAGGGCGTGCACGATCTGCGCAGTGGAGGCCGCGAGGAACCCGCTGACGGAGGGGCCGCCGGCGACCGGTGACATCGACGCCCTGTCCTGGGCGCCTCGGGCGGCACCGACGCTCATCTGTCTCCTCCTGACGCGGGAAGCGCCATCGCGATTCTTCCTCGGGCCCACCATCGGGCATCGCCGCGCGGTGACGGGAAGGGATTGACGCGAGTGGAGGCCGCGCGCTAGCGGCGGCACCGTTCAGTACGGCGACGATCTTCGACCGAGTTGCTAACGGCGCCTCCCAGAGAGCACGCCCGCACGGATCGCCGCCCGTACCCGTCAGTCCTCGGGGCCCTTCCCCGCGTCGAACCGCTCCTGGTAGCGCTGCGTCGCCTCGCGCAGGAGCGCGTCGTCGATGCGCGCCACGGGCACGACGTCGCGCAGCAGCGGCTCGCAGTCCGGCCCACGGCCGACCTCCTCGCCGCGCAGCACCCAGGGGAATCGGGCGGGATTCTTCGCCTGAAGCTCGTTGTACTGGCACACCTGGCGTGCCAGCCAGTCCTCGAACGGCCGGTCCCACCACCGCTCGGCGTGCAGGGGGTTGACGGACAGGCCGGGAAGCTCCAGACCGCTCTCGGTGTCGATGCTGGGGCGGTCGTCGCGCTCCGGTCCCTCGCTGTACCGGACATAGGCGACGCCCAGTTCCGAGACGAGCCCGGCGAGCTCCTCGAGCGTGCGCACCGACGTATCCAGGCGGACCGAGCGCAGCAGCGGCATCCCTTCCATGCGGCGACGATGCCTCTGCGAATCACCACCGACGAGAGCCTTGACTCGTGGCGGCTCGGTGTGGAAGGAGCTGACTAGTGTCTTACGTGAGCAGTCGGGCATCGACGTCCTCACCCGGGCGGCCCCCGACGTTCAGAAAGCACGCTCCGTGGCATCCTTCTCCATCGGCGACGCCGACTTCCTCCTCGACGGGCAGTCCCACCGCATCCTCTCGGGGGCGATCCACTACTTCCGGGTGCACCCGGAACAGTGGGCCGATCGCATCCGCAAGGCACGGCTCATGGGTCTGAACGCCATCGAGACGTACGTGGCGTGGAACGTCCACGAGCCCAGGAAGGGACAATGGGATGCCGCGGGCTGGAACGATCTCGGACGGTTCCTCGACCTCGTCGCCGAGGAGGGCATGCACGCGATCGTGCGACCGGGACCCTACATCTGCGCGGAATGGCACAACGGCGGGCTGCCCGTCTGGCTGACCAGCATTCCCGGCATCCGGCTGCGCTCTTCCGATCCTCGGTATCTGGCCGAGGTGACGCAGTACCTGCGCCGTGTCTACGCGATCGTCGCGCCGCGGCAGATCGACCAGGGCGGGAACGTCATCCTCGTGCAGATCGAGAACGAGTACGGCGCCTACGGCGCCGACCGTGACTACCTGCGCGAGCTGGTCGATGCGACCCGCGCGGCGGGCATCACGGTGCCGCTCACCACCGTCGACCAGCCGGTGCACGACCATCTCGCGAACGGCACCCTGCCGGGGCTGCACGCGACCGGGTCGTTCGGCTCCCGCGCGGCCGAGCGCCTCGCGACGCTGCGCGAGCACCAGGCCACCGGACCCCTGATGTGCTCGGAGTTCTGGGACGGCTGGTTCGACTGGTGGGGCGGCCACCACCACACCACGAGCGCGAGTGCGGCGGCGAGCGAGCTCGACGACCTGCTGTCGGCCGGTGCTTCCGTGAACGTCTACATGTTCCACGGCGGCACCAACTTCGGCCTCACGAACGGCGCCAACGACAAGGGCCGCTATCTGCCGATCGTGACGTCGTACGACTACGACGCGCCGCTGGACGAGGCGGGTCACCCCACCGAGAAGTACTGGGCGCTGCGCGAGGTGCTCGCGAAGTACACCGAAGTCCCCGACGAGGTGCCCCCAGGACCCGTCGAGGCATCGGTCTTCACCGTCGAGCTGAGCGGCACCGGCGACCAGCAGTGGAGCTCCGCCGCCGACAGCGCCGCGCACGTCGAGCCGCCCACCTTCGAAGAGCTGGACCACACCGGGGCGCTGGTCGTGTACGAAGCCGAGCTCCCTGACGATGCGTTCCGCCACGGCGGGCCCGCGCTCTTCGAGGTCGATGAGGTTCGGGACCACGCCTGGGTGAGCGTGGATGGGCGGCCCGTCGGGACGATGTCGCGCACCCTGCACCAGCGTGCACTAGCCATCCCGCAGGGCACGCGCCTCCGACTCCTCGTCGAGGAGCAGGGCCGGGTCAACTACGACCACCGGATCGGCGAGCGCAAGGGCCTCATCGGCAACGCGCGACTGGACGGCAGGCCCGTCACCGGCTGGAGTGCCACGCCCATCGATCTCGCCTCGGTCGCCCGCGCCGCCGCCGAGTCGACCGGGCACGGTGCCGGCCGCGCCCGCTTTGTCGGACCGGTCGCGCTGCGCGGTGAGTTCGACCTCGACGCGCCGCACGATCTCTTCCTCGACACGGAGGCCTGGGGCAAGGGCTACGCCTTCGTGAACGGCCTCTTCCTCGGCAGGTACTGGTCCAACGGACCGCAGCGCACTCTGTACGTGCCCGCGCCGGCGACCCGGCAGGGACGCAACGTCATCGTCGTCGTCGAACTCGAACAGCTCGGCGAGGCGACAGCGCGGTTCGCCCCGTATCCGGTCCTCGGCGGCCTGGAGCAGTGAGGCCTGTCCAGCGAACGCTTGCCGCAATAGCCTGAGCGCATGCGCCAGGGCGAGCTGGATGTCGGGGACGTCGGTCAGATCGCGCGGACGGGCGCCGTTCCGCCCGGTCAAGACATCGATGCGGTGGTCGCCGCTGCGCACGCCCGGGCGCTCCGCCACTCCCAGGGCGCGGTGGCGGATTACATCCCTGTCCTCGCCGAGGCCGATCCCGAGCTGTTCGGGCTGTGCGTCGTCGACGTCGACGGCGGTGTGCACGCCGAGGGCGACACCGGCGCGCTCTTCTCGATCCAGTCGATCTCGAAGGCCTTCGTCTATGCGCTGCTCTGCGACGCGCTCGGTCACGAAGAGGTCTTCGACGTCGTGGGAGTCAACAACACCGGCGCCGCGTTCAACTCGGTCGTCGCGATCGAGCTCAACGGCGGCCACCCGGGCAACCCCATGGTCAACGCCGGCGCGATCGCCACGACGGCGCTGCTGCCGGGCGACTCGGCCGAGGCCCGGTGGGAGGGGATCCGTGCCGGCCTCTCCCGCTTCGCCGGACGCGAGCTCGAGATCGACGAGGAGGTCTACCGCTCCGAGACCCTGACCAATCAGCGCAACCGCGCGATCGGGCAGCTGCTCGAGAGCTACGGCCGTATCCGGTCCGACCCGGCCGAGGCCGTCGACGTCTACACGCGTCAGTGCTCGCTTCTGGTCGACGCGCGCGATCTCGCCGTCATGGGCGCGACGCTCGCCGACGGCGGGGTGAATCCGGTCACGGGGGAGCGGGTCGTGTCGGCCGATGTCTGCCGCGACACGCTCGCCGTGCTGGCGGCGAGCGGACTGTACGAGCGCTCGGGCGAGTGGCTGTTCGAGATCGGGCTGCCCGGCAAGTCGGGAGTCGCCGGCGGGCTGGTGACCGTCGCCCCGGGGAAGGCCGGGATCGCCGCGTACGCGCCGCGGCTCGACAGCGCCGGCAACAGCGTGCGGGGACAGATCGCCACCGCCTACCTCTCGCGCGCGCTCGGCTTCAACATCTTCGCCTCCGACTCCCACTACTCCCGAGGAGATCTCGCATGACCTCGACACCCGCCACCCGGGCCAGCCGGAGCGCCACCGATCGGGCGTCCTGGGCGCCCATGATCGGGCTGTTCCTCGCCCAGATCCTCATGTCGTACAACGTCTCGGCGCTCCCGGTCTCGCTGGGAGGGATGGTCGAGACCTTCGGCGTCTCGCCGACCGACGTCAGCACGGCGATCGTCACCTACGGCCTGGTCGTCGCCGCGCTGGTGATGGTCGGCGCGAAGATCGGCCAGCGCGTCGGCTGGGTGATCATGTTCCGCATCGTCGTCGCGCTGTTCGCCGCGTCGGCGCTGACGATGATCTTCGCACCCGGCGTCGAGTGGGTCATCTTCGCCCAGGCGCTCGCCGGCGCGTCCGCGGCGATCATCGTCCCGTCCCTCGTCGCGCTCATCGCCGAGAACTACCACGGTGCCCAGCAGGAGACCGCGATCGGATCGCTGGGATCGGCGCGAGCACTGGCCGGCGTGAGCGCGTTCCTCATCGGCGGCACACTGGCGACCCTCGTCGGATGGCGCCAGGTCTTCGTCGTGGTGCTGGTGCTGGCGGTCGCGGTGTTCCTGCTGAGCTTCCGGCTGCGGGGCGCTCCCGGCAACCGCGGCATCAAGATCGACTTCGTCGCCGCCGTCCTCATCGGCCTCGGAATCGTGTCGCTGACGCTCGGCATCAACAACCTCAACGGCTGGGGCCTCCTGTTCGCCCGTCCCGACGCGCCGTTCGACATCCTCGGGCTGTCGCCGGCACCGGTGCTGATCGTGATCGGCGTGGTGCTGGTGCAGCTGTTCTTCGTGTGGACCCGCAGACGGATGAGGGCCGGCAAGGTGCCGCTGGTCAGCCTCTCGGTCTTCGGGTCCAGCCGCGAGCGCGCGGCCGTGTACGCGATGTTCATCGTGGTCGCGATGGAGGCGGCCCTGAACTTCACGATCCCGCTGTACATCCAGATCGTGCAAGGACGCACGCCGTTCGACACGTCGCTGGCGATGCTGCCCTTCAACCTCACGGTGTTCTTCACCGCGATGCTGGTGGTGCGCTTCTACCGGCGGTTCTCGCCGCGCACGATCGGCATGTTCTCGTTCGGTCTGACCACGGTGGCGCTGGTGTGGCTCGCGTTCGTGGTCACCAACAACTGGGAGACGCTCCCGACGATTCTGGGGCTCTTCGTGTTCGGCGTGGGGCAGGGCGCACTCGTGACGCTCGTGTTCAACGTGCTCGTCACCGCCTCCCCGAAGGAGTTGGCAGGCGACGTGGGATCGGTGCGGGGCACCACGCAGAACCTCGCCTCGGCGGTCGGCACCGCGGTCGCCGGTGCGCTGCTGGTCGGGATCCTGAGCGTGAACGTCGTGTCGTCGCTGGCCGAGCACCCCGAGCTCTCGCCCGAGCTGGTCTCGCAGGTCGACCTCGACCGCGTGACCTTCGTGAGCAACGATCGCCTCGACGAGGTGCTGTCGCAGACCGACGCGACGCCCGCGCAGGTCGACGCCGCCGTCGCCCTGAACGAGCAGGCGCGCCTGAGTGCACTCAAGCTGGGCCTGCTGATCCTCGCCGGCGTCAGCGCGCTCGCCATCGTTCCCGCGAGCCGGCTTCCCGACTTCCGCCCCGGCGAGATCCCGGAATCGGTGGCGACGGGCGAGAACGCCGACTAGAACACACCACGATGGGGCGGATGCCGCGGGCCGCGGCATCCGTCCCTCTCCGGCTGCCCGCAAAGAAGTTCGCTATTCAGTGTTGCTAACTACCGGTACTCAGTGGTACTGTCTAGTGGTACTCAGCAACACAGAGTAGATCGAAGGAGGTGGAGAACATGGGCAATCAGATGACGGAGATGCTGAAGGGCACTCTCGAGGGCATGGTGCTCGCGATCCTGGCCGGGCGCCCCGCGTACGGCTACGAGATCACGGCGCGACTGCGAGACGAGGGCTTCTCAGACATCGTCGAGGGCACCGTCTACGCGCTCCTCGTGCGCATCGAGCAGCGCGGACTCGTCGACGTCGAGAAGGTCCCCTCAGAGAAGGGGCCACCGCGCAAGGTGTTCTCGCTCAACCCGCAGGGACGGGCGCAGCTCGAGGAGTTCTGGGGCACCTGGACCTTCCTCGCAGAGCGGATCGAGCACCTGCGCGTCGAGCACACAGACAGCAGTGAAGAAGACGACCACACCGAGCAAGGGAAGAACTGACATGGCCGCCAAATGGATCGAAACCCTCACCGGGTCCCTCGAGCAGAAGAAGCAGTACAAGCAGTACAAGGCACGGATCGCCGCGCTGCCCGAGCCGTACGGCAGCGTCGCCAAGGCGACCGAGCGCTATCTCATGTACGCCGGCGCCATCACCGACGGCGACACCATGATGACGATGTTCGGCGACTTCGCCGACCTGTGGGAGCGGGCGGCCGCCGATGAGACGCCCGTCCGCGACATCGTCGGAGAGGACCCCGTCGAGTTCGCGGAGACGTTCGCCGCCGCGTACGACGCGAAGCAGTGGATCGACAAGGAGCGGGCGCGGCTGAACAAGGCCGTCGCCGACGCCGAGAAGGGAGAGCAGAAATGAGCACCGACGCAGCCATCCGGGTCAGAGGCCTGGAGAAGTCGTACAAAGACCTCCACGTCCTGCGCGGCGTCGACTTCGACGTGGCCACGGGCAGCATCTTCGCCCTGCTCGGCTCCAACGGAGCCGGAAAGACCACCGTGATCCGCATTCTGGCCACGCTCTTGAAGGCGGATGCCGGAACCGCGGTCGCGAACGGTTTCGACGTCGCCGCCCAGCCGGGCGAGGTCCGCGAGTCCATCAGCCTCACCGGGCAGTTCGCCGCCGTGGACGAGGTGCTCACCGGGCGCGAGAACCTCGTGCTGGTGGCGAAGCTGCGCCACCTCGAGAACCCCGGCGGCATCGCGGACGATCTGCTCGCACGCTTCGCGCTCACCGATGCGGGCGGGCGCAGGGCGGGCACCTACTCGGGCGGCATGCGACGCCGGCTCGACATCGCGATGAGCCTGATCGGCAACCCGCCGCTCATCATCCTCGACGAGCCGACGACCGGTCTCGACCCCGAGGCGCGCCTCGAGGTGTGGGGCGCGGTTCAGGAGCTCGCCCGTGGCGGCACCACAGTGCTGCTGACGACGCAGTACCTCGATGAGGCCGAGCAGCTCGCCGACCGGATCGCGATCCTCCACGAGGGCCGGATCATCGTCAACGGCACCTTGGCCGAGCTGAAGCAGTTGCTGCCGCCGGCCAAGGTCGAGTACGTCGAGAAGCAGCCGAGCCTCGAGGAGATCTTCTTCGCGGTCGTCGGCAACCGAACGACCGGCGCCGGAGCCACCGTCGCCGCCCCGGCCGCAGAGACCGACACGACACGTAAGGAGCGATCATGAGCACCACCCACTTCGCCGGCGATACCGCCGTCCTGACCAAGCGCTCGCTGACGCACATCCTCCGCAGCCCCGACACGATCATCACCACCGCTGTGACCCCGGTCGCGCTGATGCTGCTGTTCGTCTACGTGCTCGGCGGCGCGATCGACACCGGCTCGATGTCGTACATCGACTACATGCTCCCGGGCATCCTGCTGATCACGATCGCGTCGGGCATCGCGTACACCGCGTACCGGCTGTTCCTCGACATGCAGGGCGGGATCTTCGAGCGCTTCCAGTCCATGCCGATCGCACGCTCGTCCGTGCTGTGGGCACACGTGCTTACCTCGCTCGTCGCGAACATGATCTCGCTCGTGATCGTCGTGGGGGTGGCGCTCCTCATGGGGTTCCGCACCGGCGCGAACGTGCTCGAGTGGCTTGCCGTCGCCGGCATCCTGATCCTGTTCACCCTGGCGCTGACCTGGATCGCCGTGATCGCCGGACTCTCGGCGAAAACGGTCGACGGAGCGAGCGCGTTCTCGTACCCGCTCATCTTCCTGCCGTTCATCAGCTCGGCGTTCGTCCCGACCGACACCATGCCGGCTCCGGTCGCCTGGTTCGCCGAGAACCAGCCCGTCACCTCGATCGTCGACACGATTCGCGCGCTGTTCGCAGGCCAGCCGGTCGGAAACGAGATCTGGGTCGCCCTCGCCTGGTGCGTCGGCATCCTGATCGTCGCGTACTTCGCGGCGATGGCCATCTACCGCAAGAAGATCAGCTGACGTGACGTCCGCGACACGTTCGAAAGCCCCGCGTTCCCTGGTGACAGGAACCGCGGGGCTTCCGTGCGTGCCGCGTCGGCGGGGCGGGTCCTGGTAACGTTGCCACACATTCTGGTAACGTTGCCACACGTCGAACGGCCCACCGCGACACCGCCCTGACACAAAGGAGTGCCCAGCGTGACAGACGACGTCATCGGCGTGGGGATCGCCGGGTTCTGGCACGTCCATGCCGACGATTACGCCCGTGACGCCGCGGAGCACCCGAGGACCAGAGTGGTCGCGGGATGGGATGCGGATCCGGACCTCGGTCGCGAGGGCGCGGACCGCCTCGGGATCGCGCGGGCGGAATCCCTCGACGAGCTTCTCACCCGACCCGACGTGGCGGGAATCGTCGTGACCACGGCGACCGCCGACCACACCGATGTGATCGCGCGCGCGATCCGTGCCGGCACGCACGTCTTCACCGAGAAGCTCCTCGCGCCGACCGTGGCGGAGTGCGAGGCGCTGGCCGCGGCGGCTCGCGAGCGCGGGGTCGCCCTCGTGGTGTCGCTTCCCCGGCTGTCGGAGCCGGCGCTGGTGACGGCATCCCGTCTGGTCGATTCCGGTGCTCTCGGCGCTGTGACGTACGCACGCGTGCGCATCGCCCACGACGGGTGGCTCGGCGGTTGGCTGCCGGACCGGTTCGCCGACCCCGTCGCTGCGATCGGGGGCGCCTTCTCGGATCTCGGATGCCACCCGGCCTACCTCGTGCGCCGGTTCCTCGGGTCGGGGCCCGCGGTCGTGACCGCGGCGTACGGCCACGTGACGGACAAGGCGGTCGAAGACAACGCCGTGGTGATCGCGCGCTACCCCGGCGGAGCGCTGGGCGTGGCCGAGGCGAGCTTCGTGACGACGCCGGGTGCCTTCGCCTTCGAGCTGCGCGGAACGCAGGCCTCGCTGCTCTTCGGGTTCGGGCGAGAGGACCTCATCGCCAAGGGCGGCCGCTTCGGCGACGGATGGGCGGCGGTGCCTCTCGACGAACGCGGGCGGAGTCCGTTCGAGCTGTGGGCCGACGCCGTCGGCGGCGCGGACCTCGCGGCCGAGATCGACGACAACCTGCGGACGGCGATCGACCTCACCCGGTTCGTCGTCGCCGCCAACACCGCCGCCGCCACCGGCGGGACAGTGCACATCGAGGAGGAAGAACGGTCATGACAGGTGCCGGCACACGCAGAGTGCGGATCGGGCTCATCGGCGCGGGAGGAATCGCGGGGGCGCACGTCGCGGGCTACCGCCGCAATTCCGACACCGTCGAGTTCGCGGCGATCGCCGACCCGGTGCGCGAGAGCGCCGAGAAGCGTCGCGGCGACGACGACGGCGTCCGCATCTATGCCGACTATCGCGAGATGATCGCTGCGGGCGGCCTCGACGCGGTCGACATCTGCCTGCCGCATCACCTGCACGCCGATGCGGTCATCGCGGCGGCCGACGCCGGGCTGCACGTGCTGTGCGAGAAGCCGCTGTGCCTTACGCTCGCCGAGGCCGCCGAGATCGCCGCCGCCGTCGAGCGCACCGGCGTGACCGTGATGTGCGCGCACAACCAGCTGTTCCAGCCGGCGGTCGCGGCGGCCAAGGAGCTCATCGAGAGCGGCGCGCTCGGACGCGTCTACGAGGTGCGCACCACCGACAGCTTCTTCAACGACTTCACGGTCGAGAGCATGGGCTGGCGGGCCCGGGCGGCGACGTCGGGCGGCGGCGAGCTGATCGACACCGGCTATCACCCGCTCTATCTCCTTCAGCACCTCGCCGGAGGCACTCCGGTCGAGGTGGGCGCGATGCTCTCGCGTCATCGTCTGGAGTTCATGGAGGGCGAGGACTCGGCTCAGGTGCTGGTGCGGTATGACAATGGCGTCGTCGGCCATGTGACCACGAGCTGGGCGTACGAGCCGGCGGTGGGCACCGAGAAGTTCTCTCTCGTCGGCGAGAAGGGGTCGCTGAGCTCGGACGGCACCACCCTCCACGTCCGCGTGCGCGGCGAGGAGCCGGTCACGACGACCTTCGAGCCGGTGCACGAGTTCGCGGCCGAGGTCGCCCACTTCGCCGGGTGCGTGCGCGAGGGCCGCCGGCCGATCCAGACCCACGTCGAGGGCATCGATGTGCTCGGCGTGATCCTGGCCGCCTATGAGTCGGCGACCACCGGCTCGATCGCGGGCGTGCGTCCCGTCGAAGGCGTGTCGGCACCCGTCTGAGCGGGGATCGCCTCCAGCAGGATCCGCGAGAGCTCGTCGGGGCACTCGATCTGCGGCCACCGTCCGGCGGGCAGATCGACGATCGTCAGCTTGGCCAGGTGCGGCAGCTCGCGCGCGGGATCGATGCCGGCCGCCATCCACCGGCGGATGTCGTCGGCCGTGAACTCGGTCGCGACGAGGGTCACCGGCACGGCCAGGCGGCGGGGGTCGGTGAGTTTCTGGACCTGGTCGAGAACGTGCGACGCATTGCTCTGCGTGCGCTTGTGCAGCGCCGCGAGCGTCGCGTCGACGGCACGGTATCCGGCGGTCATGGTCGTCGTGCCGCGGGCGTCGAGGGTGAAGCCGCTGAGCACGTACGCCCCGTCTGCGCTGGGAAGGCCGCCGACGTGGATGGCGCGCGCCACGCGGTCGGGGCGCCGGTTGACGGCCGCGTGCACGAGTCCGCATGACTCCGCGTGACCGACGAGCACGACGGGGCCGCGGCAGCGGTCGATGGCGGCGGTGATCTCGGCGACGTGATCGGCGAGCATCGATCCCTGGCGGTCCGCAGTGCGGGAGTCGAGGCCGCGCAGCGTCAGCGCGTGAGCGTCGTGTCCTGCGGCGCGAAGGCGGGTGGCGACGCCGTCCCACGACGACGCGTCCAGCCAGAGTCCGGGAACAAGGATGACGTCCACCCAGCATCTCCTTCACGAGGCAACATGCCATCGTGCCTCTTCTCAGCCGAAGGCGCCGAGGGGGTTGCCTGAAGGCGGCTCGTGTGCAAGCGTTTCGGCGGTAGGCCGGATGCCGTGTCTCAGGCGGCCCCGGTGGCGAGGGCGTCCTCGCATCCGAGCAGCAGGACTCCGGCGCTCCAGGCATGCGAGAGGGTGAGGAGCATGCCCTTCGGCTGGAAGCACGACGTCTGGTAGTAGCGCTCGGTGACCATGCCCCGGTAGGCGTTGAAGTCGCCGTCGAAGCGCGCGACGAACTGACGGAAGCACGCGAGCGTCTCGAGGGCGCGCTCCCGGTAATGGGGGTCGCCGGTGACCTGCGCGAGCTCGAGCATCTCGCGGGTGCAGACGAGGCCGTACGCGTGCAGGTGCTGGTTGGATGCCGAGGCCTGGTCGGCGCCGCGCGTTCCGAAGTCGTAGACGCCGAGCATCGAGCTGGGCGCGAAGTCGACGTCGTAGGTGTAGCGGAAGGTGAGGGCGAAGTCGGCGGACCGGCGCGCGAGGTCGAGCCACTCTCCGCCGCCGCCGGCACGGAACAGCGCCATGTAGGCCATGAAGGCGACGTAGCCGTCCTCGCTCGTGACGGCGAGATCGACATCCTCCGGCGCCCCGTGCAGGTACTCGTCGAGCACGAACCGTGCGTAGTAGCGCCCGGCTCGCTCAGCCGCTTGGCGGTAGCGCGGATCCCAGTCCGCGGCCTCGACGAGCGCGCCGACCCAGGCGAGACCCGCCGATCCGTCCCACGAGAGCACCTCGCCCGTCTCGGCGTGATGGATGCTGCCGAGGTTGCCGTCGGCGCGCTGGCGCGCGACCACCGCGTCGAGGTTGGAGCGCGCCGCCTCCCGCCACCGCCCGTAGCCCGCGACGGCGACGGCGCGCACGAGGAACTGCGTGGCCTCTCCGAGTGTGCGACTGTGCAGTCCGCGACGCTGCGTCGTCCAGCTCTGGGTCCAGCCGCTTCCGCGATACCAGACGCCCCAGAAGGTGCCGCTCGGCGACAGCTCTCTCGTGCAGAAGTCGATGACGTCGACCGCCGCGTCGCGGAGGGTCGCGGCATCCGTCCGGTCCGCGTGTCGCAGCATCGCGTACGCCCACGGGATGCCCGACACCCAGCCGACGTGCATCGCCTGCCGATCGACGGGTGCGCCGTCCCGGCCCGAGACCTCGCGATCGAACCCGACGGTCTCGAGCAGAACACCCGGGTCCGGATCGTAGTGCCAGCGCAGCAGCCCTTCCGCGGCCAGCTCCGCCGCCGTCGGCACGTCGACCCACGGGCGCAGAGGCGCGGCAGGCGCGGAACCGGCGTGAAGGGCTCGCAGGACGCGGGCGTAGTCGTGACGATCCGGACCGAGCGTGTGGATGCGCACCCCGAGCATGATCTCGTCGCCGGGGCGGAAGACGTGCCGAAGCGCCTCGGCAGGCCTCGGCTGCGCGTCGCCGTAGTACGTCACCGGGAACTCTCGCGCGGGAAAGGTCGCGCTCAGCTCGGCGCGGCCGTCTCGCAGCGCGAAGCCGAGACCGGTCAGCCCCAGTGCGGTGGTCGGGTCGGCTGACAGCGCCAGGCCTGAGGCGCCGGGAGCCGGCCAGGCGAAGACCACCGGGGTCGCCGCACGGTCGGATCGGAAGTGCCACTCGTCGCTGACGAACGCGTCGTGCTGCGCGGCCGACCGGGCCCCGGCCTCGAAGCGGGGATACAGCCGGTCGTTGGCTGCCGGGCGGTTCTCGCCGTAGAAGACCCCGGGGATCAGCCACCACGGATCCGTGGCGGCGTCGATGCGCACCGTGATGCGGACGGCCGCCGAGACCTCGTGCGGGCCCTCGTAGCGGACGGCGATCCGATGCCCATCGCTCTCGGCCGTGATGCGCACGGCGAAGTGCTCCGGGGCGGCATCGAGGATCGTCGCCGAGGGCGACGGTGCCTGGTTCACGCGGGCTGCTCTCCCAGCGGCCACTCGAGCAGGTCGACCTCGACGATGTCGGCATCCGGGTCCAGCGGCACGCGGAACGTGCGCACCTGGTGCGGCCGGAAGTCGCCCTCGATCGTTCGGCCGAGCAGCGGCAGCTCGATGCGCGCCGCGGCGTTCGCGCCCCGCGTCTCGACGGCACGCACGATGAGGTCTGCGGGCGCGATCGTCGGCGTGTCCTCACTGCCCTTGACCGCTGTCACCATCACGGCTCCCGCGCCGTCGTCGGCGAAGCCGTCGCGCGGCGGCAGGTCGCCGTCGTGGAACGACTCGAGCTGCGCCCTCACCGGCGAGCCGAGCACCGCGGCACGGCGCGTGGGCTGTGCCGCACGCCAGTCGCCGGCGTGCGGCACCAGCTCGAGGCTGAATCGCTGAACGCCCTGGTCCTGGAACGAGTACACGCCCTCGGGGTCGAGCAGCCGCGGATCGTGCCACGAGTACACCGGGCTGCGCACTGCGGTGATGCCGATGCTCGGCGTCTGAAGTCCCGCGGATCCGCTCGGCGACACGTCCCAGCCGTGCTTGGTGGTGCAGACGACCGTCAGGCCGGCGGCCTCGCCGTCCACGGTGCCGGTGAGGTCCACCCACGACTGCGCGGGCTCTTCGGCACCGTCGACCGGGCGGGAGATCGTGCCGTACGGGATCTCGTAGGTCGCCTCCGGGTCGGCGAGGCCGACCGGGAAGCGGAGCTTGAGCAGGTGCGCCTTCTCGCGCCAGTCGATGGTGACGTCGACGCGCACCGCGCGCGCATCGTGGGCGAGCAGATACTCCTCGGTGAGGGTGCTGGCACCCCAGGACCGCTCGACGCGCACCCGTGAGCGCAACGGCCCCGTCTCGCGCACGACGATGCGATCCAGCGTCATGGCCACGCCGGGCCACGCGTACGAGATCACGCGATGGCCCCAGGTGTCGGTGGGGTCGTCGCACACCGCCGTGCGCGGCTGTCCCTGCGTACCGCGGAGCGGATCGGCGCCGCTGGCCTTGTCGAGGAGCGACACGACATCGCCGGTGCGCGGATCGATCTCCACCCGCAGGTGGGCGTTCTCGATGACCGTGCCGTCCTCGGCGACCGAGAGCCCGGTGTCGACCGGCAGCGCCGGTCCGGGCAGCATGCGGTACAGGGCGTACCCGAGCGCGGGGACATCGGCCCGGAAGGTCACCGCGCCGCGGCTGAGATCGCCGGTGGTGGCGGTGGACTGGGTCCCCTGCGACACAACGGGCGTGCCCTCATGGTCGACGACGCGCACGCCGCTGCGCTGCGCCCCGTACTGCATGTCGACGTCGACCGACACCGGCCACGGGTGCGGGTTGAAGACGACGACCGGCTGCGTCGAGGCATCCATCGGGATGTCGATCCGACGGGCGATGCGGTTGTGCGCACGGGTGATGAGGCGCTTCGAGATCGCCACGGCCTCGCCGAGCTGATCACGGGCGTCGTCGTACGACGGCTCGATCGCGGAACCCGGAAGGATGTCGTGGAACTGGTTGAAGAGGATCTGCTTCCACGCCCGCTCGAGGTCGTCGCGCGGGTACTCGGCGCCGGTGAGCGCCGTGTCGATCACGCTCCAGCGCTCGGCGGACAGCGCGGCCCACTGCGCCCGGCGCTGCCACGCCTTGATCCCCGAATGCGACGAATAACAGCCCGGCGCGTGATGCTGCAGGTCATCGCGGCGGACCGCGAGCGAGTCGAGGAAGCCTTCGCCCCGAGCGAGCATCTCGTCGAAGTACGCGCGCGGTGACGACATCGTCATCCTCCCGAAGCTCCCCATGCGGTCATAGCGGTGGATCGATTCGATGTTCGCCTTCGTGGGCCCGCCGCCGTGGTTGCCGACGCCGTAGAAGACCATCATCTCGCCGAGCGACCGGTCCAGCTGTGCCAGGGACTTCTCCGTCTGCCCGGAGACGTCGCCGGGAGGACTGCCGTACTCGAACGGGATCCGGTAGGCGAGCACGCGGGATCCGTCGCGCGATTCCCAGTGGAAGAGCGTCTCGTCGAGGTCGCCCTCGTGCGGCCCGGGCCGAAGGAAGCAGTACGAGTCCATGCGCTGGCTCTGCAGGATCTGCGGAAGTGACGCGCTGTGCCCGAACGGGTCCACATTCATGCCGACGGTGGCGATGCGACCGAACCGGGAGTGCAGGTAGCGCTGGCCGTAGAGGCCCTGTCGCGCGAAGGACTCACCCATCGGGGTGTTGCAGTCGGGCTCGACCCACCAGCCGCCGACGTTGACCCAGCGCCCTTCGGCGACGCGCGCCTGGATGCGCGCGAAGAGATCGGGGTCCTGTTCTTCGACCCACGACAGCAGCACGATCTGGTCGCACGTGAAGACGAAGTCCGGGTACTCGTCCATGCGGTCCAGCGCGCTGGCGAAGGTCGCGCGGGCCTCCTGGTAGCCCTCCTGCCACGGCCAGAGCCACACCGGGTCGAGGTGCGCGTTGCCGATCATGTGCAGCGTGCGGTCGGGCGTCGCCGTCGGCCGCGGCGCCGCCGCCATGTCGCGCGGCTGGTCGCCGGAGGGCGCATTGGCCACCGGGGCCTTGCGCGTCTGTCCGGTGACGGCGGGCGCGTCGGGCGAGACGCCGTGCGGCTCCTCGACGAGCTCGACCGCCGCGCCGGCGAGGCCCGGGTCGAGGTGCTCGGCCATGCCGGCGCGCTCGCTCGGGTTGATGGAGTCGTTCATCGCAGCTGCTCTCCCGCCGCCCATGCATCGAGGATCTCGGACAGCGCGTGCAGAAGGAAGGTGTGCAGCTCCTGGATCCGGGGCGTCTCGCGCGAGGGGACCAGGAAGGCATGATCGGCGAGATCGAGCGATGGGCCGCCGTCGCCGCCGGCGAAGAGCAGGGTCGTGGCGCCGTTGGCGCGGGCGGCGCGCAGTCCGTTGACGACGTTCGCCGACCGGCCGCTGGTCGTGAAGGCCGCCACCACATCCCGCGGCCGCGCGAGCGCCTCGACCTGCCGCGAGAACACGTCCTCGAACGCGTAGTCGTTGGCGATGCACGTCGAGACCGTCGCGTCGGTGGTGAGGGTCACCGCCGGAAGCGGCCGGCGGTCGCGCTTGTAGTGGCCGATGAGCTCGCCGGTGAAGTGCTGCGCGTCGGCGGCGCTCCCGCCGTTGCCGAACGTGTAGAGCGTGGAACCGCGGTCGAAGGCGTCGATGAGCACCGCGCCGACCTCCCGCACCTGGGGGAGCAGCGGTGCCGCTTCGCGAGCGGTGGCGATGTGAGCGTCGAGCTGTTCGTCGAGCCAGTCAGACACGGGTGGTCCCCTTGAGATCGAGGTGGTGGGCGAGATCGAGGGCGAGGGCGCCGGCGCCGACGACGCACACTTCGTCGCCGAGGCCCGCGAGGGTGACGACCGCGCGCGCGGCGGCAGGCGCCATGGCGGTGTCGCGGACGACCGCGCGCACCGGGTCGAGGAGCAGCGTGCCGGAGCGCGTCACTCCGCCGCCGAGGACCACGACGTTCGGCTCGAACACGTTGACGAGGTCGGTGACAGCCTGCCCGAGCAGTGCGGTCGTCTCGTCCCAGAGCTCCGCTGCGAGCGGATCGCCGGCCGCGGCGGCGGCTGAGACGTGCTCGGCGCGCACCGCCGGAAGCTCACGCAGCGAGGACGGGCGATCCGTCGCGGCCAGCGCCTCGGCAGCGCGCCGGGCGATGTTCGTGCCCGAGGCGTACGCCTCGAGGCAGCCGTTCCTGCCGCACTCGCAGCGGCGGCCGCCGGGCCGCACCATCACGTGCCCGAATTCACCGCCGTTGCCTGCGGCGCCGCGGTGCAGCCGGCCGTCGATGATCGATCCGCCTCCCACCCCGGTCGACAGCGTGAGGTACAGCGCGATGTCTGCGCCGCGCGCGGCGCCGAACCGGTGCTCGCCGAGGACGGCGGCGGTGGCGTCGTTCTCGACGACCGCCGGCACGCCGAAGGACTCGGCGGCCATGGCGACGATCGGCACGTCCACCCAGCCGGGCAGATGCAGCGGTCCGGTCAGCACTCCGGCTGCGGCATCGAGCGGTCCGCCGCAGCTGATGCCCACAGCCGCCGGCTCGCCGAGGCCGGCCGCGGCGATGCTGCGTCGACCCATGTCGAACAGGTGAGCGATGACCGCTTCAGGACCGCGATGCTTCTCGGTCGGCTCGGAGAGGAATCCATGCGTGCGGCCGTCGGGGGTCACCATCGCGACGGCGAGCTTCGTTCCGCCGATGTCCAGCGCAAGCACCGGGTGCGTCGTTGCCATGGGTTCCTCCGGCCTGGGCACAGTCATCACGACGTCACCGAGGTGAGAGACCCGATGTGACATCGTTCCCACATCATAGCAAAGCAGTGCGTCCTCACAAGGAGTCTCGGGCTCGCGACAGGGTGGAGGGGCGGCGCGGCTCAGCTCGGTGGCGCCGCGATCGAGCCTCGATCGACGAAGCGCGTCGGCATGACGATGGTGCGCACCGGCGCATCCGGCGTCTCGATGCGGTCCAGGAGAGCGCGCATCGCGGTCGCACCGAGGGCTCCGGCATCCTGCATGCGTGTCGAGACGCCCGGGTGCACCATCGTCATCCACGGAGCGTCGTCGAACCCGACGAGGCTCACATCGGAGGGGATGCCGAGGCCCAGCGCCTGCGCGGCGCGCCACGTCCCCTCGGTCAGCACGTTGTTGGCGGCGAACACCGCCGTCGGCCGGTCGGGACGCGAGAGGATGCGCTGGGCGGCGGCCATCGCCTCTTCGGCGTCCCACCCTGCCTGGACGATGAGGGAGTCGTCGACTCGGATCTTCCGCGCCGCGAGCGCGTCGAGGTAGCCCCGCTGCCGCTCATCGCCGGTCGTCCACTCGGTCTCGTCGATGAGCAGTGCGATGCGCTCGTGCCCGGCGGCGAGGAGGCGCGAGGTGGTGTCGCGCGCCGCCGCGCGGTTGTCGACGACGACGGCATCGGTCTCGTTCGCGTCGAAGCGGCGGTCCACCTCGATGAGGGGTACGCCGATGCGGCCCAGGAACGTGCTGAGCTCGGCGGAGACGGGCGTCGCGATGACCCCCGAGACGCGCGAGGCCACGAGGGTCTCGGCGGCCTCCAGCTCGTCCGAGCCGTCGCCGCGGAGATCCACCATCACCAGCGTGCGGCCGTGGGCGCGGGCCTCTTCGCCGATGCCCGAGGCCAGCTCGGCGTAGAAGACGTTCCGCAGGTCCGACACCAGGACGCCGACGGACCGGCTGGTGCCCTGCTTGAGGCTGCGGGCAGTGACGTCGACGACGTACCCGAGCTGCTTGGCGGCGGCCCGCACGCGGTCGCGCACCTCGGGCGCCGCATAGCCGTTGCCCGACAGGGCCCGGGATGCCGTGGATCGGGAGACGCCGGCGGTGTCGGCCACCTCGCGGATCGTCGGACGGACGACGGGTCCACGGCGCGGGCTGTCGCTCACCGCGCCGCTGCCTCGACGTCGATGATCGCCTCGGCGTGCTGGCCGAGCCGGAGATCGCCGATCGTCACGTCGATCGCCAGTCGCTGTCTGCGTCCCGGGGACGCGGGGGTCACGGTCAGCTGCACAGAGGACTCCTCGCCGGGTCCGAGGTCGAGCTCGAACTGCGGCTCGGACGAGCGCCAGCCTACCGGCAGCACGGGAGTCAGCCGTGCGCGCGCGGGCTCGGGGAGCGGGTTGCGCACGCGGACGAGGTATTCGACGGTTTCATCCATCGCCGTCCGTCGCCGATAGGGAAGGAGCCGTGCGCATTGACCGTCGGGTCCGATGGAGAGCGCCTCGAGGGGCAGCAGCCGCTCGTGCAGATCGTCGACCTGTCGCGCCGACTCGGCGAGGTAGTCGAGGTAGCCCTCGTCCACCCACCGGGGATCCCAGTGGCCGCTCGCCATGAGCCCGGGTCCGATCCGGCGATAGAGGGCGGCGCTCGCCGCGTAATCCCCCAGGCGGAAGAGATTCCGGTACTGGTAGTTCATGATGTCGCGACGTCCGTCGCGTCCGCCGAGGCCCTCCTGCTGGTCGCCCGTGAAGACGACCTTCACCCCGTCGACGACGAGCGAGTACGCCACGGCGTAGAGCGTGTGCCCGGGCTGCGGGTGCGCCGTGATCTCGTACTCGTTCCAGGTGAAGGGCTCGTCGAGCGCCAGGACGCGGTCGGCGACGATCGGGTCGTACCACTGGCAGGGAAGGTCTTCGAACCAGGGGTCCGCCATCGTCGGCGCCACATTCTCGGGGATCCACAGCTGCGTGCCCTCGACGTCACGCAGCAGCGGCATGCCGGCGATGTGATCGTCGTGATAGTGCGTCGGCAGCGCTACCGAGATCTTCGTGACCCCGAACAGCTCGCGCAGAGCGGGGAGGGACGCGAGCCAGGGTCGCCGCGCCGCGCGCTCCTGGGTGGGCACGAGCCCGGTGGTCATGTCGTAGCCGTAGTCGATGATGAGCGCTTCGCGCGTCTCCGAGAGCAGCACGTACGAGCACGACATCGACGTCCGGTTCAGAAGCAGATGAGGGGTGATCGCGACGAACGGGTCCTCCAAACGCGCCCGGAGCTCCCACGGGTACGAGCGCCGCGAGTTCACGTACTCCTGCATCGTCTGTGCGAGCAGTTCGAGGGCCCGATCGGGATCACGCATGATCTCGCCGTGCGAGGGTGCGAGCACCGAGAGGTGGTAGCGGTGCAGCAGCAGTGCGCTCAGCACCGTCATCGCCGGCCCCTCGGTCTGCGTGTACGACCACTGCGTGGCCGCGAGCGACCACACCTTCCCCGGGGAGTGCAGCAGATCGCCCGAGAAGGCGATCCGCTCGCCGTCGCGGTCGAGCAGGTAGGTCACCGAGCCGATGGTGTGACCTGGTGTCGGAAGCACGAAGAGCCGCACCCCCGCCTCATGGACATAGCGGTACTCCGGCACGGTCGCATGCACCGGCACCGACTCCAGCAGTGAGAAGCGGTCCTGGCGCAGGTTGTAGTCGTTGTCGAGCTGCCGCCCTTCCCACATCTCCTCCACGCGGTCGAACAGCTCCCGCTCGACCGGCGGAACGTGGATGCGGGCGCCGTGCTGCACTGCGAGCGGAAGACCCTGTCCCTGGTCACGGTGGTGATGGGTCATCAGCACGTCGGTGATGCGACGGATGCCGAGCTGCGCGAGGTACTCGAGCGCGACGCCCGACCCGAAGTCGATGGCGATCGCATCGCGCTCGCCGGGTGGCGTGTCGGGGTCCACGATCAGGTAGACGCTGCAGGAGTCGGCGACGCGCCACACGCCGCGCGCGATCGCCGTCACGGTCATCCGAGCGTCTCCCGGTACTTCTTCCAGGTCTGGCCGATCAGCTCGAGGTGCTCCGGATCGATCGGCTCGTTCTCCACGGTCTCGAGGTAGTACAGGGCCGGGACGCCGAGCCCGGCCTGCGCGTGCGCATAATCCAGCCACTCGTCGCGGCTGGGCATGGGCCATTGATCGGTGTCGACCGGATGCCCGGGCATCGCCGTCGCGACGATCTCCTGGCGGGCCCGCAGCTGAGCGGCAACCGAGACGGGCCGGCCGCTCACGTCGTGCTCGAGCACGTCGTTCGTTCGGATCATGTCGGCGATGTCCGAGAACGACGGATGCACCGTGTGCGTGATGATCAGGGCGTCGGGCTTGATGCGCTTCGCCGCGGCGTGCAGGCGCCCGACCAGCCGATGCAGCGCCGCGACACCCCACACGCCGTCGCTGTCGGGAGCCGATCGGAGGGTCGCCCCGCTCGGCGCGCGCTGGGTGAAGTCCACCTTGAACCCATCGGCGTCCATCCCTTCGGGCGAGAGCAGACGCTCGACGATGCCGTCGAGGCGCTCGAGGTAGGCGGGGCTGCCGGGATCCGCCGCGATGGCGCGACCCGCGGCATCCGCGATGCACTCCTCGACGGGCAGTCCCGCCGGGTCCCACGCCTTCCACCACAGCACGACGCGGCGTCCCTGATCGTGCTGACGCGCGATCCACCCCGGCATGTCGGGCCACGCCTCGGTGTCGGCTTCGGCGGTGCCGTACTGCGCCTGCCAGCGGTCGTCGATCACGACGGTGCCGGGATCGAGGGATGCCGCGGCCAAGGTCGCGAGGAACTCGTCGTACGTCTCCTGCCGGCAGAGGTCGGGCGCCCAGCCCTTCTTGCCGGCGCGGGCGACCTGCGCTCCCCAGCCGCAGAACAGCGGCTCGAGCCACCACGGCTGGATGGCGGGTGCGGCGCCGGACGCACAGCCGGTGTCGACGAGGTCGCCGCGGTAGGCCTGCAGTGCGGCGGCCGGCGACGCCACCGGCCGGATGACGAGGCTGGGCGAGCGCCACTCGCCGTCGACTCGGGTGTGGCCCTCGTGCGCGAGCCTCACCAGGCCGCCGCCGTCGACGGGGTCGAAGCGCATCGTCGTGAAGCGCAGCTGTGCCACGGGCGCACGCAGCCAGGTCGCCAGCCACGGGCCCGGTCCCGGCGTGAACGCGTCGGTCGCCGGGTCGCGCCCGAACGCGAGAGCCAGGGGCGGCGGCGAGAAGATGCCGTTGAGTCGCCCGGGGTCGGCGTCTCCCACGACGCCCAGCGACGCCGCCGACCAGACCGGGCGCACGAAGGCGACCGGCTCGGTCGGGCTCGGCACGTACAGCGACTGGGCTTCGAATCCCGAGCGGAAGGTCCCGCTCGCGCCGGTCGGCACGATTCCGTCGCCGCCGAGGATCGTGACGTCGGTCAGCTCGCCGCTGCCGACGGCCTCCAGCGTGATCTCGACGCTGTCGTGCGTGCAGCGGATCTCGAGCAGTCGCTCGGTCCAGGCTGGGGAGGCGGTGCGGATCGTGAGCACGACGGCGTCGGACTCGCTGCGGACCTCGGGCGCTGAGATCGACATGGTCTCGTCGTGGACCGCGCGCGTGTGGACGCTCGACAGCGCGCACAGGCGCATCCACGGGTTGCCGTCGGCGTCGTCGAGATCGAGGTACGGCGACACCGTGATGCCGCGGGGGCCGGTGCGCCACGACAGCGAATACGTGGCGGCTCGGATCGTCCGTCGATCGTCGTCACTCGTCAGCGAGAGGGCGGAGCTCATGTGGGAAAGTCTATGTGATAACGTTCCCACGTGCTCGATGTCGACGCCATCGCGGGTTCCGTCACGCTCCTTCCTGCCCCTCGGGTGTGCGAGATCCGGGCCGGCCGCTGGCCGCAGGCATCGCTTCCGATCGACGTCGTCGCCGTCGACGGGATGCCGGCCGAGGGCTACCGCGTGGTGGTCGCCGACGGGCGCGCGCGGGTGGAGGCATCCGACCCTCGCGGCTTGCGCTACGGACGCACCATCCTGCGCGAACTGGGCGAGGTGAACGGCGGGTTCGTGCCGGGGGTCGTCATCGAGGATCGGCCGGCGCTGCGCCATCGGGGGATCATCGAGGGCTTCTACGGCGAGCCGTGGTCGCACGACGAGCGCCGCGCCGCGCTGCGCCTTGCCGGGCGACTCCGTCTGAACTCGTACGTCTACGCGCCCAAGGACGACCCCTGGCATCGCGAGCGGTGGCGCGAGCTGTATCCCGAGGCCGAGCTGAAGCGTCTCGCCGAACTCGCCCGCGACGGCTCTGCCCATGGGGTCGACGTCGTGGTGGCGATCCATCCCGCGGGGTCGATGGCGTTCTCCCACGACAGTGAACACGAGCTGCTCGCTGCGAAGGCGCGGCAGCTGCTCGACGCCGGCATCCCGTCGGTCGCGCTGCTGTTCGACGACGTCCCGCTCGAACCGGCGCACGCCGCCGATCGCGAGCGCTTCGGCTCGGGGGGCGGCGCCCTCGGCGAGGCTCACGCCCTGACGGCTCGGCGGTTCGCCGAGCAGGTGCTGCGACCGCGCCGACCGGACGCCGAGCTCTTCGTCGTCGCAACCGACTACGCGGGCACCGGATCGTCGGAGTACCGCACGGCATTCGCGGCCGGGCTGCCCGGCGACGCGTTCGTGTGGTGGACCGGCCGAGACATCGTGGTGGGCGACATCACCCGCGCCGACATCGACGCCGCCGCGGAGGTCTTCGGCGATCGGCTGCTGCTGTGGGACAACTTCCCGGTCAACGACTTCGACCGCGGTCGCGCCTTCCTCGGCCCGCTGGTCGGCCGCTCCGCCGATGTCGAGGGCTCGGCCCTCCACGGGGCCTGGACCAACCCGATGGTCGAGTTCGCGCCCGGCGGCTTCGGGATCGCGGCGTTCGCGGACTGGGCCTGGAATCCCGCCGCCTACGACCCTGAACGCGCCGCGCAGGCGGCCCTGCACCTCGTGGCGGGGACGGATGCCGCGGCCCTCGCACCCCTCGTGCGCACGTTGTCGTCGTGGCCGCCGTCCGCGCCGATGGATCCCGAGCTGGCGCTCGCCGCCGAGGCGGCGCTCGCCGGCGATCACACCGCGGAACTGCGGCGGATCCTCGAGGAGCTCGCCGCGCTCGGCGGCCTCGCGACGGAGCGGGAACCGGCGCGGTCGCTGCGCCCGTGGCTCGAGGCCGCGCGCGACATGGGCGCCGCGGGAGTGGCGGCGCTCGCCTACGACGAGGGGACGACGACGCGCCCCGAGGTCGAGGCGGCACTGGCGCGGGCGGAGGCGCACCCGGCGAAGGTCGCGACAGACGTCGTGCCGCCGTTCGTGCGCGCCGTGCTGGAGCGTGCGGAGCGCTGACGTGCGATCAGCCTGCGGCGCGGCCTCTGACGCGGATCGGCGCAGCGCGCACGCTGACCTGGTGCGCCCGACGGGGCGGGTGGACAATGAGCCATGGTCGTCGAGCCTCCCGTCGATCCTGGGGACGCGGGCATCCCGCCGGCGCCGGAGCCATCGCTCTCCGACGCAGCGCTCGGGCGGCGCGCGCAGATCCTCGCGACCGAGCACTGGGGACTCCTCGCCGCACGCGGCACGGCGCAGTCCGAGGTGCTGACCCGGATCACCATCTATCTCACCCTCGTGTCGGCCGGCCTGGTCACCATCGGCCTTCTCGGTCAGGCGACGAGCTTCGACGGCTGGTTCACCGGAGCCGCTCTGGCGATCCTCGGGTTCCTCGCGCTCGTCGGGCTGATGACCCAGACCCGGGTCCTCAACGTCGCCGAAGAAGACCTGATGTACGTCGTCGCCATGAACCGGCTGCGGGGCGCCTACGCCGACCTCGACCCGTCGATCGAGCGCTACTTCCTCGCGGGAATCGCCGACGACCGTCTCGGCGTCGAGCGCACGTACTCGTTCCTGCGTCACCGGAACTTCAGCCATCTCTTCGGCAGCTCGTTCACGCTGATCATCATCGTCAACGCGTGCGTCGTCGGACTGCTGGCCGGCTCGTGCGTCGTCGCGGGCAGCGGCGCCATCGGGTGGGGGATCGCGGCCGGCGTCGTCGTCGCGCTGAGCATGGTCGTCGGCTTCTTCGCCTACGGCACCTGGACGTACCGCGCGGCCTGGCTCAACCACCAGCCGCTGCGCCGAACCCGCGAGCCGGGGGCGGGGAGACGGTCCACGACTCCGACGCCGCCGCTCCGACGAGCCGGCGAGATCGCCGCGGCACGCGGCATCCGTAGCACAGCGCATCGGGGATGGCATCCCCTGGAGAGATCAGGCCGGCGCCTGCGACTGTGGGCGTATGCAGACTCGACCCGGCCTCCTGCACGACGATTCCGTCTCCATCCTCACGCGCGGCTACGATGCCGGGGCCCACATCTGGCGCCGCGTCCGCGCCGGCGCACGATCGGCCCCGATGCGACTGCTCGGCAAGGACGCGCTGCTGGTGCGGGGCGCGGAGGGAGTGGAGCTCTTCTACGACGAGCGGCGCATCGCGCGCCACGGGGCGATGCCCGCGCTCGTCCAGGAGACGCTGTTCGGCCACGGGTCGGTTCACAGCCTCGATGGTGACGACCATCGGCACCGCAAGGCCACCTTCGTCGACGTCGCCTACGAGGACGCGCAGGTCGAGCGCCTGAGGCCGCTGCTCGAACGGGAATGGCAGCGCGAACTCGACGCCTGGGCCGGCGGAGGAGTCAGGACGGCCTACGACGCCGCCGTGGGCGCCTTCGGCCGAGCCGTCATGCAGTGGGCAGGGCTTCCGGGAACGGCAGATGCGCAGACGCGCTGGGCGGCGCGGCTCGCGCAGATCGTCTACGGCTTCGGCGCACCGTACTCGCCCGCTTTCGTCGCCGCCCATGCGAACCGCTGGTGGTCCGACCGGCACGCCGAGCGGCTGATCGAGGCGGTGCGGTCCGGGAGCCTGCCGGCCGAGCCGGGAACGGCCCTGGACGAGTGGGCGCAGCACCGGGACCGCACCGGGGAGCTTCTGCCTGCGAAGCTCGCCGGCATCGAGCTGCAGAACAGCATGCGTCCGATGATCGCGGTCGCGCGCTTCGTCGCCTATGCCGCCAAGGAGCTGCACGACCGGCCGGAGTGGCGGGAGCGGATCACGGCCGAGACCGCGGAGCGCGGGACGCTCGTGGATGGCCCGCTGGCGGTGATGTTCGCTCAGGAGATCCGGCGCACCGCGCCGTTCGTGCCGATGCTGCCCGGCTGGGCCCTCGAGGACGTCGACATCGACGGACAGCGGATGGCTGCCGGCGGGCGCGTCGTGCTCGACCTCCTGGGCACGAACACCGACCGTCGTTCGTGGGCCCACCCCGACGACTTCGAGCCCGAGCGCTTCCGGGACGTGGAGGACTACGAGGCGCTGACCGTCTTCATCCCCCATGGCGGCGCGGACGTGGCGACCGGCCACCGGTGCCCGGGAGAGAAGCTGGCCATCGCCGGCCTCGCGGTCGCGATCGCGGCGCTGAGCGACCCGCGGGTGACGGTCCGGGGCTCGGGGCTCGAAGTGAATCGTCGCCGACTGCCCACGATGCCGCGCTCGGGCGGCCGGGTGCGCCGGTCGGGCGAAGGAGCGCGCTGCCCCTTCCATTGACGGATGCCGAGACCGCGACCTCCGCGAGGCCTGAGGTACGCGCGCCCCTGAGCCGGGCGGGTCCTCGGGGCCGAGGCGTTCTCACGCCGTGAGGTCCACCGGCGTGCCGTTGAGCGTGATCTCGAAGTCGGGATCGTCGAACGCGACCCGCAGCAGCGCCTCGTGAGCGCCCCCGCGCCAGCGGAGCACGAGCGATGCGTCGTCGGGTGCGTCCCACGAGAACGTCCCCGCGAAGAC
Source organism: Microbacterium yannicii PS01 (assembly GCF_000304335.1). Taxonomy (GTDB): domain Bacteria; phylum Actinomycetota; class Actinomycetes; order Actinomycetales; family Microbacteriaceae; genus Microbacterium; species Microbacterium yannicii_A. The sequence continues at coordinate 71,912 of NZ_CAJF01000006.1, forward strand.
CGGATCCCGGCGCAGCCGTGCGAGCGCGAGCTGACCGCGCGTGACGTCGGTGTCGAGCGCCCGCCGCACTTCTTCGGGAGTGTAGCGATGGCGGTTCACCTCCCGTCCCTGGCCGGTTCGCGCGAAGAGCTCGGTGTCGTCCACGCCGCCGAGCAGGCCGACGTAGTAGAACTGCGGTTCGCCGGGCAGGAAGATCTGAAGCGCACGGGCCAGCAGCATCCGCCGGTCATCACGCCCGAGCACGCTGAAGAAGGTGGCGTTGATCTGATGCGGCAGGGTCATCCAGGCCGGGATCACGGACGCGACCGACGAATGCCCGCCGGTCGCGTCGTGCGCGCGCCGGAAGACCTCTGCCATGTCGTCGTGCGACAGCAGTCCCGGGCGGCCCGCCGACGGCCCGGCGTCGATCACGCCGATGCCGTCGTGCGTATCGAGCACCGTCACGGCGTTATCGGGGCGGATGCCGAGCCACGAGGCGATGCGGTCGCTGCGGCCGGTGGCGAAGGCGTCGAGCAGGAGCGGCGGGAACGCGAAGTCGTAGACGAGATCGACCAGCGGCGCGATCGCCTGCTGCTGCGAGTGGTGCGCGTGCACCTCCACCAGCACGCGCATGCCCCGCGCGCGGATCAGCTCGGCAGCCGTCGCCACGAACTTCAGCGTCGCGGGCGTCATGAACGAGTCCGTGCCGGGGGTCTTCACCGCGTAGCCGACGGCGTCCAGGCGAACCGTGGCGACGTCACCGGCGGCGAGGGTGTCGGCGAGGCGTTCGAGATAGGCGACGCCGGCAGGGTCGGCGACGTCGATGTCTATCTGAGAGGGCATGAAGGTCGTCCACACGAGGCGACGGCTGCCGTCCGCAGCGCGGTAGGGCGTGAACGGCAGGCCCGGACGCGGGCGGTAGAAGGCGGTGATGTCGTCTTCGGATGCGCCGCGCGGGAACACACGATCGAACGTGAGGAACATGCCGTCGTGAGGTGACGCGGATCCTCGGGCGAGCCAGTCCTCGAACTCGGCGGAGCGGTTCGAGACGTGATTCACGATGAGATCGGCGGTCACCTCGCGCGTGGAGGCGATGCCGCGGACGTCGTCCCACGAGCCCAGCCTCGGGTCGACGGCGGCGTGGTCCACCGGGTCGAAGCCGGTGTCGTCGCCGTCGAAGGGGGTGAAGAACGGCAGAAGGTGGACTCCCGTGAACACCGAGAGCTCCTCCGTCAGCACCCGGTCGAGTCCCGCGAGGTCGCCCGCAAGGCGGTCGGCGTAGGTCAGGAGCGAGACTCCGCTCACGGCTCGCTCCTCAATGCGGCGACGAACGCCTCGGCTCCGGACTCCGGCGAGGTGAGCACGCGTGGATCGTCTCCGGCGCCCGGCGCCATCGACGCCTGGGCGAGGACGATGACGTCCAAACCGGACGCCTCCCTGATGGCGTCGGCGATGAGCGCGTCGTGCCGCTGCTGGTCGCCTGCCGATCGTGCGGCGGCCGCGCCCTCGACCACGTGCGCCGTCACGTCGACCTCGGTGCCCGACGCAGCCGCACCGACGAGGCGGCTCGTGGGCCCGAGGGTGGCAGGCAGCGTCGCGAGGACGAGGACGCGTCCGCTGCCCGAGCGCGCGCGCTCGACGGCGGTCGCCGCCATCGCCGCGTCGACTCGCACGAGGGTCAGGCCCACGGATCTCGCGGCTTCCGCCGCCGCCTCGCCGATCGACGAGCACGTGACCAGCACCGCGCGTGCGCCGGTCGCGCGCAGGCCGTCGAGGTGACCGCGGATGTCGCTCACGACGTCGTCGGTGATGCCCGACGCGACCGCGCGCGCGAGCAGCGAGGGATCGGCGACGTGCACGATGTCGAGGTCGTCGCGGCGGCCGGTCAGCAGCCCGTGGAAGACGGGAACCAGCGCGGGGACCGTGTGGAGAACGCCGGCGCGCATGCTCAGGCGTCCTGCCACGGACGCGCCGAGCCGTCGACGATCTCGGCGAGCGCCTTCAGCCGGTCCACCGAGCGGGCGCGCAGCACGTCGCGCACACGGTCGCTGCCGACGATGTCGCTCCACAGTGCTCTTCCTGCAAGGAATCCACTGGCGCCCTCCAGGCACGCCGCTCGGACGGCATCCGCGAAGCGGTCCCGCTCGACGCCTTGGGAGAGGACGACCCACGGGCCTGTTATGCAGCGGTTCAGCTCGGCACTCGCGGCGCGCTGCTGAGCCTCGTCACCCGCACCGGCGAGGGGAACCTGTGATTTGTAGAGGTCGGGCCGCAGAGCCGACAGCTCGCGCGCGGCCTCGCGGATCGCGGCATCCGGATCGAAGTCGCTCTCGCCGGGCGCCGCGCGGACGACCGGCTCGAGCACCGAGAGCACGCCGTGGGCACGGGCGACCTCGATGAAGCGGCTCGCGAGTTCGACGCGCGCCTCCCGGCGCTCGTCGCGCCGCCAGATGAGCAGCAGCTTGAGGGCGTCGACCTGCTCCGGAATCGCGGCGAGCGCGGCCTCATCCAGCGACGTGTCTTCGACCGGGCCGCCGTCGGCCTGATCGAGTGCGTCGACGGCGAGGATCAGGCCGGTCGTGTCGGGCAGCGCGGCGCGGACGCGATCGAAGCCGAACTGCCGATCGGCGAGGAAGCCCGAGGCGTAGGGGCCGAGTTCGGCCGCCACGGCTTCTTTGAAGTCGATCAGCACGTCGTCGGCGGGGCGTCCGCGACCGGCGACGTCGAACATGTGGCGCAGGCTCTCGCGCTGGTCCATCGCAACCATGGCGAAGGCGCCGCTCGGACGGGCGATGGCATCGAGGGTGGTCATCGGTCTCCTTGGGTGAGGACGGTAGTGAGGAACCGTCGGTAGGCGTTGTCGAGGTCGGGGGCGTCCGCGGGAGCGACGGTCGCACCGGAAAGGGTGAGAGCGGCGGATGCCGCGCCCTGACGCACCGCGGCGAGGAGCGCGGCACCGGCGGCGACCGGTTCGCCGGCCGCGGCGAGGCTCGTGGGAACCCCGCCGGCGGCGATGAGGCGCGGCCAGGCGGGGATGCGCTCGGCGAGCGAGCCGAGGACGGTGATGCCGGTGGCCGGCGACCCCGCCAGAGCGTCGGCGGTCTCTCGCATCCAGCGGGCGTGGAGGACGAGGGACTGCAGCAGGGCGCGCGCGCGGCCGCCGGTGCCGCCGTCGTGGCCGAGCACCCGGACGCGTGCGGCCGGGTCGGGCGACGGGCACTGGCGACCGGAGGGATAGGGGAGGACCACGGAGCCGCTCGTCGCCCACGCGTCGCCCGAGAGCTCGTTCAGCCGCGCGAAGATCTCGTCCTGCGGATGCTCCTCGTCCCACCACGCGAGCAGGGCCCCGCACGCGGGGCTCCCGCCGAGGATCGTGCGCGCCGCCCCGTCGACGGTGCGCCCGACCGAGATGCCTTCCGCGACCGCGCGCTCGGTGGCGGCGGCATCCGTCACCCGGACGACCGCCTCCGCCGTGCCGAGGGAATCGGCGACGGCGCCGGGCCGGCGGGCGCCCACCGCCCACGCGCCGACGGCGTGATCGTGTCCGGCGACGTGGACGGGGACGCCCGCGGGCAGACCGAAGACGCGAGCGGTCGCGGTCGTGGTCGAGACGGCCTCGCCGGGCGACCGCAGCTGCGGGAGAACGGAGCGGTCGATGCCGACGGCGTCCAGAAGATCGGGGTCCCAGTCCTCGCCGTCCGCGCCCGCCATCATCGTGCGAGCCGCGAGGGTGTGGTCGGTGGCGCGCTCGCCGCAGAGCGCGTGCGCGACGAGGTCGGCGACGCCGGCCCAGTGCCGCATGGCGGCGAAGATGTCGGGACGCTCCGCCCGCAGCGCCGTGAGGGCGACGGCGGCCGGCTTGGTCGTCGCCGGCACGCCGGTGTCGCCGGGCAGCCGCGGAAAACGTGCCAGCAGCGCGTCCAGGTGCGCGCGGTCGACGCGTCGATCCCATCGCAGCAGCGGAGTGAGGGCGCCCCCGTCGGCGCCGACCGCGACGCCGCTCTCGGCCATGGACGCGATCCCGACGGCCGCGACGGGCTCGCCCGCTCCGTCGAGGCATCCGCGCGAGACGGCGGCGACGGCGGCGATGAGTTCCGCGGCGTCGGTCGGCGTGGGGGTTCGCCGCACCCGCAGGACTGTGACGTCATCGCCCACGGCGACGAGGGCGGCCTTCGTCGTCGTACTGCCGATGTCGAGACCCAGGGTGAGCGTCACGGGTCAAGTTTGTGACATTTCGAACAGTTTTGCCAAGTTTGTTCAATAATCGTCAGGGCGGAAGGATGGGTTCATGCGATACACGGGTGCGCCGGGACGCCGCGCCGAACTCGAGCGCCTGGTCACGGCAGATGGCTATGTCGCCTCGGCGGACGCCGCCCAGCGGCTCGGCGTCTCGGAGATGACCGTGCGCCGAGATCTGCGGCTGCTGGAGGATCAAGGCGTGCTCCGTCGTGTCGCCGGCGGTGCGACGATCGCCGCCGTGGGTGTGCCGTTCGAGCGACGGGGCGCCGTCGGCGCGGCGCAGAAGCGTGCGATCGCCGAGCTCGCCGCTCGCGAGGCCGCAGGTGCCGAGGTGGTGGCGCTGGACGCGGGCACGACGGTCGCCGGTGTCGCCTCCCTGCTGCGCGCGAACACCATCGTGACGCACTCGCTTCCCGTCATCGAGGCTCTCGCGCGAGAGCCCGAGCCGCGACTGGTCGCCGCCGGCGGCCACTACCAGCCCGACACCCGATGCTTCGCGGGCCCGCTCGCCGAAGAGACCCTGCGCGGAGTGCGGTGCGATCTCGCCCTGTTGTCGGCGACGGCGGTCGGGCTCGACGGGCTGTGGGGCACGAACGTGCTCGACGCCGCGATCAAGCGCATCCTCGCCCGGCAGTCCGAACGCGTGGTGCTGCTCGCCGACGCCGACAAGCTCGCGCGGACGTCGGCCGTGCGGATCGCCGGGCTCGACATCGTCGACACGCTCATCACCGACGACCGTGCGGACCGCGACGTGATCGCCCGCTTCGAAGACGCGGGTGTCGTCGTGCGGGTGGCGGGATGAGCGTCGAGCTCGGCGTGATCGCCGACGACATCACCGGCGCCTGCGATGTGGCGGCCGGCGTGACGGCCGCGGGACTCGGCGCCGAGGTGCGGCTCGGCGTTCCCCGTGCCGATGAGGCGCCGACCGAGGCGTGCGTCATCGTCGCGCTGAAGTCCCGGACCGCGCCGGTCGCCGAAGCGGTCGACGAGAGCCTCCGCGCCGCACGGGTCCTGCGTGTCATGGGGGCACGCCGGATCTATCAGAAGTACTGCTCGACGTTCGACTCCACTGACGACGGCAACATCGGTCCCGCCGCCGATGCCCTCGTCGACGAGCTGGGAGCCGCCGCCTCCGTGGGCACCCCTGCCACGCCCGCCGTCGCGCGCACGATGCACCGGGGCCACCTGTTCGTCGAAGATCGGCTGCTCTCGGAGTCGTCGCTCGCGCACCATCCGCTCACGCCCATGCGCGACCCCGATCTGGTTCGTGTGCTGGGGCGCCAGACGTCGCGCCCGGTCGCCTTCGTGCCGGTCGAGGCGGCCCGGGCCGGCGCTGCGGCGGTGGCCTCCGGCATCCGCGACCTCCACGCCGCCGGCGTGCGCCACGTGCTCATCGACGCCGTGGAGGAGGGAGACCTGGATGCCGCGGCCGGGGCCGTCGCCGACGCGGACGACCTGCTGCTCGGCGGGGCGGCCGGCCTCGCCGTCGCTCTCGCGCGCCGACTCGGCGACGGGCAACCCCGCCGTCCCGTACCTGCGCCCCCCGGCGCCGCCCTCATCCTGTCGGGGAGCGGCTCGGAGCGGACGCGGGCGCAGGTCGCTGCCTTCCGCGGCCCGCGGCTCGATCTCGACGTCGACACGCTCGCCACAGATCTCGATCGCGCGGTGGCCGAAGCCGTCTCGTTCATCGACCGCGCGCGCGGCGTTCCGCTGATCTCCGCCACGGCCGACCCTGCGGCCGTCCTGCGCACGCAGAAGCAGTGGGGTCGTGAACGGGCGGCGGCGCTGGTGGAGGACGCGCTCGCCGCCATCGCTGCGGCCTCGATCGCATCGCTCGGCGTGCGGCGCATCCTCGTCGCCGGTGGCGAGACATCGGGGGCGGTCGCGGCGGCGCTCGGCGTCTCGGTGCTCCGGGTGCGGCGCGTCGCCGCACCCGGCGTCGCGTGGACGACGGCGACCGACGCCGCCGGCCGCGAGCTGGACCTGTGCTTCAAATCGGGGAACTTCGGCGCTACGGACTTCTTCTCGGCCGCCTTCGAGGAGGACGGATGACCGCCGAGCAGCTGGTCCAGGCGTGCCGCGCGGTCGCGTCGGCGGGACTCTCGCCCGGGAGCTCGGGAAACGCGAGCGTGAGGGCCGGCGACCGGATCCTGATCACCCCGACGGGCTCGTCGCTGCGACGGGTGACCACGGGCGACCTCGCCGAGCTCGCGCTCGACGGGTCGCACCTCTCGGGCCCAGCGCCCACGAAGGAGTGGGCGCTGCACTGCGCGGCGTATCGCTCGCGTCCGGAGGCTCGCGCCGTGATCCACCTGCATTCCCGGGCGGCGACCGCCGTGTCGTGCCTCGCGTGCCCTCCGGGCGCCGACCCGCTGCCCGCGTACACGCCCTACCGCATCCGCACACTGGGGCGGGTGGCCCTGGTCGACTACGCGCCTCCGGGATCGAACGCGCTCGCCGACGGGGTCGGCCGCGCCGCGGAGGGGGCGCACGTGATGCTGCTGGCGAACCACGGCAGCGTCGTCTGCGCGACCGACCTGCTGCGTGCCGTCGACCTCTGCGAAGAACTCGAGGCGGCTGCCGAGCTCGCCCTCACGCTGCACGGTCGCGACGCGCGCCGGCTCGACCCCGGATCCGCCTGGGGCTGAGGACAGACGCGGGGAAGCGACCGCGCCTGAAGAGCCGGAGGCGGCGCTCAGAGCGACAGCACGCCTCCCTGGTCGCGCAGCGCGCTCTGCAGGTCGTCCACGTCGACATCCTGCACGGCCTGCCGCCGCCGCGCCGCGGCCGCCGCGGCCAGCCCGGCGGCGTGGCCGAGCATCTGGTACTGCGGCTCCATGCGGACCGATGAGAATGCGACGTGCGATGCCAAGATGCACACCGCCGCGACGAGGTTCGAGCACTCGTCCCGTCGAGGGACGAGTGCCGAGTAGCCGATCCCGTACACCGGCACCGGAACCGACAGGTAGCCCTCGTTCACCACCATCGCGATCGGCTGCGGATGCTCGTGCACCCACCGCCAGGTGCGCTGCACCTCGCGGATGTCCAGGTGGTACGACCCGAGGGCGACCACGTCGCGGGGCACCGCTCCCGCGCGCAGCTCGTGCTCGGTCAGGACGACGTGCGAGACCATACGACGCGCCTCACGCACGTACAGCTGGTGGGGCAGGTGACCGGTGTCGGCGAATTCGTCGGCCGGAAGCCCCCACTCCTGCATGCCGCGGCGCACCTCGGCAGGGACGGCCGGATCATTCGCGAGGAACCAGAGGAAGTCCTCGGCATGGTGCAGATGATGCCGGCGGATCTGCTCACGGCGGAGGGCATCGGCATCCGGGTACTCCCACGCGCTCCCGTCGAGCACGCTCAGCGAGAACGGTCCGAGCGAGTTGCCGTCGGCCTTGCCGCCGGGAAGGTTCGGCTCCAGGCCGACGTACCGGCCCGCGGGATGCACGTCGCCGCGTCGTTCGGCGTCGGCGAAGATCCGCCGGCCGAGCTCCCACCGGGCGTCGTCGTAGCCGTCGCGCCGGCGGAAGGGGATGCGGTCAGCCGCCCGCGAGAGGCAGACGCGGTAGCCGAACGACATGACACCGCCGTCGCCGTGCCCGACCTCCGCCATCGGCGCCGGCTTGATCTGCGGCAGCAGTTCGCCCTCTCGCAGACCGGCCGGGTCATCGCGGAACGGCGAGATCCAGGGTGGCATGGCGTGGCGGCCCGGCACGACCTCACGACGGCCGGCGAACTGCTCGCCGTGGAGTGCGCGGGACTCGCGGCCGATGGCGTACGAGACGCCGGATGCCGCGAGCAGATCTCCCTCGTAGCTTGCGTCGACGAACACGGCAGCCGCCGCGCGCGTCCCGTCGCCGAAGGCCGCAGTGCGGATGCGGCCATCGTGCGTCTCGACGCCGACGAGCGGCGCGTGCATGACCACGGTCACGCCGGCCCGGTCGAGCCAGCGCAGGAAGATCTCCTCGGCGACGTGCGGCTCGGGTCCCGCGTATCGACCGACCGGCACGCCGTAGTGCTCGGCCACGGCGGCCCGGAACTGGGCAGCCATGCCGCCCAGGGCTCGCGGGTCGCCGACGTCGGTATAGCCCAGGCCGCCGCTCGTCATGCCGCCGACATGTCGGCCCGGCTCCAGCAGGAGCACGCGCGCACCGGCTCGCGCGGCGGCCACCGCCGCGCAGACCCCTGCCGACGTGGCGCCGTAGACCGCGACATCCGCGTCGATCATCGGGCTGCCCTGCCGGCGAGCACAGGAGAAGCGGTTCGCGCAAGCCCGGTGACCATTCGACGCCCCGTGTCTACCCTCGCATCGTGACAGATGGGGAGCGGTTGCGGGGACGCGGAGTCCCGACGTATAGTCGCAAGCATGTGGTAACGATGCCACATCTCGATGTGGAGAAGTGAGATGACGAACAACGATGCTCGCGAGCCCGCGGAACGCGGGGTTCGGCCATGAGCCTCACATCCCAGCCCGACGCCTACGTCGAGGCGCTGGAGGGTCGAGCCGAGAGCGGCGAGGGGAAGCGCAGGAAGAAGAAGCGCGCTCCCAAGGTCAAGACGCACTACAACAAGCGCGAGGCCATCGCGGGCTACCTCTTCATCTCGCCCTGGATCATCGGCTTCCTCGTCTTCACCGCGGGCGCGATGGTCTACAGCCTCTACATCTCGTTCAGCAACTACAACCTGGCGACGAACACGGCACGACCGGTCGGCTTCGAGAACTACGCGCGCCTCTTCGAGGATCCCCGCGTGGGCGTCTCGCTGGCCAACACACTGTTCTACGTGGTGATGGCCGTGCCGCTCGAGATCATCTTCGCGCTGGTGCTCGCCATGCTGCTCGACCGCGCCTCCCGCGCCGCCGGATTCTGGCGCACGCTGTACTACCTGCCGAAGATGACGCCCGCCGTCGCCACGGCGGCCGTCTTCTTCCTCCTGTTGAACGGCAACACGGGAGCGATCAACCAGGGACTGCGGCTCATCGGCATCCAGGGTCCGCAATGGCTGGTCGATCCCGCGTGGGTCAAACCGAGCATCGTCATCATGACGCTGTGGACCGTCGCGGGCACGATGGTGATCTTCCTCGCGGCGCTGAAGAACGTGCCGCGTGAGCTCTACGAGGTCGCCTCGCTCGACGGCGCGGGACCGATCCGCAAGTTCTTCTCGATCACGCTCCCGATGATCTCGGGCGCCATGTTCTTCAACATCATCGTGCTCTCGATCGCGGCGTTCCAGGTGTTCGACCAGGCCTTCCTGCTGTTCTGGCGAGATCAGAGCAACTCCTCGCCAGAGGCGTCCCTGTTCTATGCCATCTACCTGTTCCAGCAGGCCTTCCGGCAGTTCAACTTCGGTTTCGCCGCCGCCATGGCCTGGCTCCTGTTCGTGATCATCATGGTCATCACGGTGATCCAGGTGAAGTTCGGAAATCGCTTCGTCTACTACGAGGGAGACCGCTGATGTCGGCGTCGCTGCAGACCCCGGGCGTCGCCAGGCCCGTTCCCGAGGCGGCCACCGTCGCCGTCACCGTTCCTCAGCGCTCGCGCTGGCGCCGCAGCATGGCGCGGCCGAAGTCGCTCGTGGGCCGCATCGTCCTGACGATCGTGCTGATCGGATTCGGCCTGCTGTTCCTCTACCCGTTCGTGTGGCTGCTGTCGGCCAGCCTCAAGCCCCGCGGCGAGGTCTTCGACAACTCGCTCATCCCGAAGACGTGGATGCCCGAGAACTACGTCGAAGTCTGGAATCAGCTGCCGCTGCTGAGCTGGATGTGGAACAGCGTCGCCATCGCGCTCCTCGCAGCCGGCGCCGTCGCGATCTCGAGCTCGATCGTCGCCTTCGGCTTCGCCTACTTCAAATTCCCGGGACGCGGCCTGCTCTTCGGGCTGGTGCTGGCGACCATGATGCTGCCGGGCGCCGTGACGATGATCCCGATCTACCTCATCTGGAAGGAGACGGGCTTCCTCGGCACGTGGGTTCCGCTGTGGGGCATGAACCTGTTCGGCTCGGCCTTCTACATCTTCTTGCAACGCCAGTTCTTCCTCGGTCTGCCGAAGGAGCTGTTCGAGGCCGCACGCCTGGACGGCGCGAGCTACTGGGGACTGTTCTGGCGCATCGCGATGCCGCTGTCGATCCCGTCGTTCGTGATCGTGCTCCTGTTCGAGTTCCAGGCGAGCTGGAACAATCTGCAGGCCGCGCTCATCTATCTGAACGCAGGAAGCGTCGAAGACTTCACGGCGCCACTGGGCATCGCGTACGCCATGACGAAGTACAGCCCCACGGCCGGAGGGCAGGGGGACTACCAGTACGTGATGGTCGCCTCACTCCTGGTGACGCTTCCGATGCTCATCATCTTCGCCTTCGGCCAGCGGTACTTCATCGAAGGTGTCGCGACGCAGGGCCGGAAGGGATGATCCGGATGCCGCAGGCGCACTGACTCGACACCCACCTTCACATCCACGAGAAAACACCCGATCGAAAGGGAAACAGATGCGCAAGCGCATTATCGGAATCGCCGCCATCGCGGCGTCGGCCGTCGTGCTCGCCGGCTGCGGCGGCGGCGGCGGAAACGGCGGCGGCGGCGAGGCGGCGGACTTCTCCGCAGAGCCGACCGGCACCCTGAAGGCGTGGGGCTTCGAGAACGCGGACGATGTGGGCCAGTCGCGCGTCGACTATGCGGCCGAGCAGCTGACCGACGTCGAGGTCGACCTCGACGCCACCGCGTTCGACGCCCAGAAGTTCACCACCCGGATCGCGAGCGGCGACGTCCCGGACGTCGTGCAGATGGATCGGCGCTACGTCACGCAGTACGCGGCGCAGGACCTGATCATGCCCCTCGACGACTGCTTCGAGGCGCAGGGCGTGACGCCCGACGACTACTGGTATCCGTTCGTCGTGGACGACGTCCGGTACGACGACGCGGTGTGGGCCGTGCCGCAGTTCTACCAGCCGCCGGCGATCATCCTGAACAAGCGGGTGATGGACGAGGCCGGTGTGACGAACGAGGAGATCGACACGTCGAACCCCGACGCCCTGCTGGGCGCCGTCGAGAAGATGTACCAGGAGTCGGGCGGCGTGCCCACGCGACTCGGCTTCGACCCGGTCTCCACCGGGCAGGCGCCGCTGTGGATCCTCGGCATGGGCGGGCAGCTGACCGACGAAGAGGGCGTGCCCACCCTCGACGATCCGGCCAACATCCCGGCCATCGAGCTGCTCAAGCAGATCAATGATGCTCAGGGCGGCTACGCGGCCGTGAAGAGCTTCACCGACTCGTTCGACACCTTCGGCGAGAACAACCAGTTCGTCGCCGACCAGGTGGGTGCGCAGGTCAACGCCCAGTGGTACCCGAACGTGCTGTCGCCGTACGTGGATCAGATCCAGATCGAGGCGGTGCCGTTCAAAGACGCCGAGGGGAACCCCTTCTCGGTCTCCGGCGGCACGGCGTTCGTGATCCCGATGGGTGCCGAGAACGCGGCCGCCGCGTGCGCGTGGATGGTCGAGCTCACCAGCGAAGAGGCCTGGGCCGCTGCCGGCGAGGCGCGTGCCGAGACCCGCGCCGAGGACGGCGGCATCAACACCGGCCTGTTCACCGGTTCGCCCGGCCCCGACCAGTCGATCCGCGAGGAGTACGTCGTGGAGTCGGGGAACGCGGGCTTCGACCAGACCATCTCGACGTACTACGAGGTGCTGGACTACGGCCAGTCGTTCGGGTCGTCGCCGGCCGGTCAGGACATCCAGAACGAACTGAACAACGCCATCACTGCGGCGCTGCTCGGCGACAAGACGCCCGAAGAGGCGCTGGCCGACGCGCAGGATGCCGCGATGCGGGCATACGACAACGCGACGGCGGGCTGATCCGCAACGCTCGCTCCAGGGAACCAGGGCGGGTCGACTTCGGTCGACCCGCCCTTCTCCTTCCTTCGCTCCTCTTCCCATCCCTCGACCACCCGGGAACCTCACCTCGCCATGTCCCTCCAGCAGATCCTTCTCATCGGCCACACCCACCACGACGTCGGCTACACCAACAGCCCTCGCCTGATCGACCGGATGCACGGGCGCATCGTCGATCGGGTGCTCGAGATCGCCCGTGAGCTCCCGGCGACCGGATCGGACGGCTTCCGCTGGACCTTCGAAGTGGCACGTCCGGTGCTCTCGTTCCTGCGCCGAGCGACGCCTGATCAGGTGGCTCAGCTCGCGGACCTCTCGCGAACCGGCGCGGTCTCGGTGACCGGCGGGTACCTCAACATGACGCAGCTGCCCAGCTCCTTCGAGTTCGACGCCGCCTACGAGCAGCTCGAGAGCATCCGCGCGGCCGGCATCGACATCCGCACTCAGCAGCACGGCGATGTCAACGGCCTCTCGTGGGGCGTCGTCGACCAGATGCGCGACGCCGGGCTGACCCGGCTGGTGATGGCTCTCAACCCCGACCACGGCCGCGCGCCGTTCACCCAGCCCAGCGGCTTCTGGTGGGAAGGGCCGTCGGGACGCCGTGTCTTCGTCTGGCTGTCGACGCACTACGGCTTCGGAGAGGAGTGGGGCATCGTCGACGGCGACGCAGTACGAGCCGAGGCCCGTATCGCGGAATTCGTCGACGAGCTCGAGAAGCGCCCGGACTATCCGTGGAGCACGGCGATCGTGCACGCGGGGAACGACAATCGCTGGCCGACCGCGCACTTCCTGGGCATCGTGCGTCACTGGAACGCGAGGCATCCCGAGCTTCCGATGCGCACGGCGACCATCGACGAGGCGCTCGACCAGCTCGAGTCGGAGGTCGAAGGCTTGGATGTGCCGACGGTGCGCGGTGAGTGGGCGGACTGGTGGTCGCACGGCCACGCCTCGACCGCGCGCGAGGTGGCGGTGTACCGCGAGGCCCGCTCGTTCGCCCGCGCCGCCCAGAGCACGCTCTCCCTCGCCGCGCTCAGCGGGTCGGTTCACGAGCCGGGCTTCGACGTCCTCGGCTATCGGCGCGGCCCGGTCCGCCTGCGATCCGACGACGAGGTCGCCGAGACGCTCCGCCACGTCGACGAGCAGCTGCTGCTGTACGGCGAGCACACGTGGGGCAGCTGGGAGACGTACTCCAAGCCCCACTCGACGTTCAGTCACTCGCATCACAACGCCAAGTCGGCGTTCGCCTACGAGGCCTTCGACCACGCGCGCGACCTCGCCATCGAAGGGTGGTTCCGCTACGCCTACGCCGATGGCGAGGATCCGGATGCCGCAGCCGAGGCCGCCGAGCGCGCGGGCGGCGACGAGGGCGGCGTGATCGTCGTGGTCAATCCCACCGAGGCGCCGCGGCGCGAGCTCGTGGATGTCGAGATCGGGGGAAGCCGTCGAGTCCGGACGCTGGCCGAGGTCGCGCCCTTCGGCGTCACGGTGCTGCCGGTTCCCGTTCCGCAGACCGAGGAGGCGGTGGAGGGGCCGATCGTCGCCGGCCGATATCGGGTGAGCGTCGATCCGGGGCGCGGCGGCATCGTGTCGCTCATCGACACGACGGACGGCCGTGAACTGGTGGATGCCTCGGCCGAGACGCCGCTGGGCGCGCTGGTCGACGAGCTCGTCGAGGCCGGGTCGCGGCACCCGATGATCACGACATCGCCGAAGCACTTCCATCCCGACCACCCGGGCCCGGGTTTCCTGCGCGCGGTGGCCACCGGCACGGAGCCCGTGCGCGTCCGCCGCAGCGGCGGGGTGACCGAGATCCGATGGGAGACGGCGACCCCCGGCATCCCGCGCGTGGTGTCGACGCTCGTGATCGCCGACCACGCCGCCGACGTCGAGCTCGACGTGCACGTGAGCAAGCCCGAGCGGTTCGAGCCCGAGAGCGTCTTCGTGTCGTTCCCGTTCGCTGTCGCCGAGCCGGACTTCCTCCTCGAGACGGCGGGCGCGGTGTTCGCGGCGGAGCGGGAGCAGCTGCCGGACACGAGCAAGGACTGGTACTCCATCCAGCACGCGGTGGGCATCGCGGGCGCCGACGCTGGTGTGCTCTGGGGCGCCATGGACGCCCCGCTGGTTCAGGTCGGCGGCTACCACACCGGCACGTGGGCGACGGCGCTCGACGCTCCGCGCGGGCACGTCCACAGCTGGCTGATGAACAACCTCCACTTCACCAACTTCCAGGCGCGGCAGGAGGTCACGCGGCGGTTCCGCTACCGCTTCCGTCCCGTCAGCGCGTCGCCGTCGACGCCCGCCCCGACCAGGGCCGACGTGCGGCGGTACGGGCGGGATCTGCTCGAACCGCTGCAGGCGCGCCATGCGCCCCTCGCCCCTCGGCTCACGCGCGGCGACGCGCTTGCCGTCGAGCCCTGGCCCGAGCTGCTCGTCGAGCTGCGCCCGGTCGCCGACGGCGTCCGGGCGCGACTGCGCAACATCACCGATGCGCCGGTCCTCGCCAGGGTTCTCCAGGGACACGCCGCCCTGTCGGTCGAGGTGCCCCCAGCGGGCGTCGCGGACGTCACGCTTCGTCGGGCATGATGCGCCTCGGCGTGCGGAGTGCGTGCCGGTGCGCAGCGGTCGCTGCCTGAGTCAGATGTCGTCGGTCGAGGAGGCGCCGTCCCAGTCCGCACCGAAGGCCGGCTCGGTCTCGACGACGGCGGTCGGGGTCAGCCGGCCGGCCTTCGCGTCGAGCTCGCCGATGACCGCCTCGTCGACGAGCTCCGGATGGTCGGTGTCGGCGTCCTGGGCCACGATCTGGCTGGCCGGGCCGATGAGCACCATGACCTCGACGACCGAGCCGTCGTCCCCGACGGCCGGCACCGCTATGGTCTCGGCCTGCCCGGCCTCGGCCAGCGCCCCGCTGTATCTCATCAGCGCCGCGGCGATCCTGTCGCCGGTCAGGAACTCGGTGCCCGCGTAGATCACCCTTTTCACTCCTCGGTTCTACGCCCTCCGTGTGGAAAACCACCCGGGGTTGCACCCTGTCGGCGAACACGCTAGAAAGCGGCTCCTCACGCGGGCGCCGCGAGGTCACGCCGGTTCGAGGATGGCGAGGTGCTGCGTCGCCCGCGTCATGGCGACGTAGCGGTCGACGGCGCCCTCGATGCCGGCGCCGAGACGATCGGGCTCGACCAGCACCACGAGGTCGAACTCGAGACCCTTCGCGAGCTCCGGGGTGAGCGAGCGCACGCGCTCGCGTGCCGAGAACGCGGGATCTCCGATCACGCAGGCGATGCCCTCCGGGTGATCCGCGACCCACGCGTCGAGGATCGCGTCACGATCGGCCACCGCCGCGTGCGTCACCGGCGTCCCGCTGCTGCGCACCGAGGTCGGGACGTTCGCGTCCGGGATGGCCGCACGGATCACCGGCTCCGCCTCGACCATGATCTCGCTCGGCGTCCGGTAGTTGATCGTGAGCGAGGCGAGCGAGACCTCCGTCAGCCCGGCATGCTCCAGGCGCTCCTGCCAGGTCTCGGCGAAGCCGTGGCGTGCCTGCGCCCGGTCGCCGACGATCGTGAAGCTCCGCGACGGGCACCGGGCCAGCAGCATCCGCCATTCCGCGTCGGTCAGCTCCTGCGCCTCGTCGACGATCACGTGCGCGAAGGGTCCGGCGAGCAGATCGGGATCGACCGACGGCAGTGCGGCTTCATCGACGAGGCTGTTGCGCAGGTCGTCGCCGTCGATCCACTGCAGCAGCTCGTCTCCCGCCTCCTTGAGTCTCTCCACGACCTCGCCCATGTACTCCCGCTCGCGGGCGAGCGTCGCCTCGCGTTCGCGACGCCGCCGCGAGGCGATCGGGTCGCCGAGCCGCCGCCGCGCCGCGTCGAGCAGCGGCAGATCCGCCGTGGTCCACGCTGCGGGCTCCGCTCGCTGCAATCGCTGCACGTCGTCGGGCGAGAGCCACGGCGCGCAGCGGCGCAGGTACGCCGGCACCGACCACAGATCGGCGACCAGGACGGATGCCTCGACCAGCGGCCACGCACGGTGGAAGGCGCGCGTGAGCTCCTCGTGCCGCGCCAGCGCTCGCCGCAGCTGGTGCGGCGGCACCTCCTCCCCATCGACCTGGTCGATGAGGATGTCGAGCAGCGTCTCCCACACCTGGTCGCGCGCCTCGTTGTGCGCAGTGCCCGGCTCGGGGGAGGCGAAGGCCTCTGCCCAGTCGTCGGCCGACAGCCACAGGTCCGCCCACGGTGTCTCGACGCGAAGGCCCGTGGCCGGCGGCTCCTCGTAGAGCGCGACCGCGGGCTCGATGGCGTCGATCATGCGCAGGTCGGCCTTCAGACGGGCGACGGCCGGGTCCCGTTCGATCCGCGCGCCGGCTCCCTCGGCGATCAGATCGCCGAGGGTGCACGTCTGCACGCTCTCCTCGCCGAGGCTCGGCAGTACGTCGGTGACATACGAGAGGTAGGCGGGGCTCGGGCCGACGAACAGCACGCCGCCGCGACCCGCGCCGAGGTGCGGATCGGAGTAGACGAGGTACGCCGCGCGGTGCAGCGCGACGACCGTCTTGCCCGTTCCGGGTCCGCCGTCGACGACGAGTGCACCGCGCGAACCCGCACGGATGATCGCGTCCTGGTCGGCCTGGATGGTGCCGAGCACGTCGCGCATCTGCGGCGAGCGGCTCGCCCCGAGGCTCGCGATGAACGCCGACTGGTCGTCCAGAGCGGCATGGTGCTCGAGGCCCTCCGGTGTGAAGACCTCGTCCCAGTAGTCGGTCACGCGGCCGCCGGTCCAGCGATAGCGGCGGCGGCTGAGCAGACCCATCGGATCGGCGTGGGTGGCGCCGAAGAACGGCTCCGCCGCCGGCGTGCGCCAGTCGAGGAGCAGACGCCGGCCGGTGGGGTCGTTGAGCCCGAAGCGGCCGATGTAGAGGGGCTCGGCGTCGCCCGTGGGCACGATGCGGCCGAGGCAGGCGTCGAGGGTGAAGCGGCGGAGCACGCGGAGGCGACCCGACAGGCGATGGATCTCGAGGTCGCGCTCGAGTGCGGCCTGGCCACCGCCGCCGGGCTGCAGGCGGAGCATCTCGAGGCGGTCCGAGATCTCGGCGATGGAGCGCTCGAGGCTCTCGACGACGGCGGCGAAGTGCTGCTCGTCGGCGGCGATGAGGGCAGGGTCGGCCTTGGCGACAAGGCGGTCGGCGAGCTGGAAAGGGCTGGTCATGGCGGGGTTCACGGCATCGACTCCGAGCTGCAGGCGGGGTGGAGGAGGGGCGCGCGGGTGGCGGTTCTCACGGGCGGCCGACCAGTATGCGCCACTGAGGGGCCCTTGCCGCAAGGCCCCCCTGTCCCGTTATCCTGGAAAGGGCAGGGGGTTCCGCTCGTCTCGCCGGCGCGGCCCAGAGCCCGCGGCGCTTCTCCGCCTCATCCCTGTCGACCGGCCGACTTCCTTCCGCACGGTATTTTTGATCGAGGTCCTGAAAAGGACCGCGTTCCTGACGGGAGACGACGAGGATGCCGGACCGCCCCCGCGAGCACCCGCATGCCGCCGCGCCGTCGCTTGCGCCGTCCACTGCGGGGCCGATCGCGATCGTGGGCGCCGGCCGCATGGGCGCCGCGCTCGCCGCCGGACTCCTGGCCGCGGGACTCGACGTGCGTGGCCCGCTCCGTCGTGGTGCACGTGCGGAGGACGCCGCGATCGTGCTGCTGGCGGTTCCGGATGCCGAGATCGACGCCGCGGCCGCGCTGATCGCCCCCGGGCGAACGGTCGGTCATCTGTCAGGTGCGACGACCCTAGCGCCGCTGTCACCGCACGAGGCCTTCAGCATCCATCCCCTCATGACCGTCACCGGCCACGACACCTCGTTCGCCGGCGTGCCCGCCGCCGTCGCCGGATCGACGGCGGACTCACTGGCGGTGGCAGAGGCGCTCGCGAGCGCCCTCGGACTGCGGATTCTGCGGGTGGACGAGAAAGATCGTCCGGCCTACCACGCCGCCGCGTCGATCGCCGCGAACTACCTGGTGGCGCTGGAGGTGTTCGCGGAGGAGCTCGCGGCGACCGCCGGCGTCGACCGCGCGGCGCTCGCGCCGCTCGTGCTCACCGCAGCGCGCAACTGGCAGTCACAGGGGGCCGCGGCGCTGACGGGACCCGTCGCCCGGGGAGATGACGAGACCGTCGCGCGCCAGCGCGCCGCCGTGGCCGAGCGTCTGCCCGAACGCCTTGCGCTGTTCGACGCTCTCGCCGCCGCGACGCGCGACCTCGCCGGCCGCGGACCGGGCCCGTCCGGAGGTGCCCGACCGTGATCATCGTGCGGACGGTCTCCGACCTGCGCACGGCGCTGCGCGAGCGCCGCGACACACCGGTCGGCCTGGTGCCGACCATGGGCGCCTTGCACGAGGGGCATCTGACGCTGGTTCGCGCCGCGCGCGCCGAGAACCGCACCGTGGTGATGTCGATCTTCGTCAACCCGACGCAGTTCGATGAGCAGGCCGACCTCGCCGCGTACCCGCGCACCGAAGACCGCGACGCCGCCCTCGCGGCCGAGGCCGGGGTCGACATCGTCTTCGCACCCGATGCGGCCGAGATGTATCCGACCGGGTTCGCCACCACGGTGCGCATCGCCGGGCCGGTCACCGAGACGCTCGAGGGCGCACAACGCGGCCGCGCGCATTTCGACGGGGTCGCGACGATCGTCACGAAGCTGCTCCTCGCCGCCCTCCCCGACGCCGCCTACTTCGGCGCGAAGGACGCGCAGCAGGTCGCGGTGCTCCAGCGCCTCGTCGCCGACCTCGACCTGCCGGTGCGACTGGTGGTGTGCCCGACCTCGCGCGACGCCGACGGCCTCGCCCGCTCGAGCCGCAACGCCCGCCTCACCGCCGACGAGCGCGCACGCGCGCTCGCGATCCCCCGTGCCCTGCAGGCGGTGACGGATGCCGCGGCCGCCGGCCTCGCCGATGTCGAGGCGCTGCGCGCACGCGGACTCGCCGAGCTGGCCGGCGAGGGCATCGACCTCGAGTATCTGGCGCTGGTCGATCCGGCCACGTTCGAGCCGGCCGCTGCGCTTGATCGCCCGGTCCTCGTCGCCGTCGCGGCACGGGTGGGGCGCACGCGACTCATCGACAACACCGTGATCTCGGCCCACGCCGTGGGGCCCGGCCCGCTCTCTCAGGAAGGGGCATGATGCGTCCCCAGATCACTCTCCGCCGCCTCGCCGAGATGAAGGAGGCCGGTGAGCCCATCGTCATGGTCACCGCCTACGACTATCCGACGGCGCGCGCCGCCGAGCAGGCCGAGGTCGACATGGTGCTCGTCGGCGACTCGGGCGCGCAGGTCGTGCTCGGGCACGACTCGACGGTGCGCGTGACGGTGGACGAGATGCTGGTGCTCGCGGCGGCGGTGCGGCGCGGCATCCGCTCGGCTTTCGTCGTCTGCGACGTGCCCTTCGGGTCGACCGAGGTCTCGGACGAGCAGGCCGTCGCGACGGCGATGCGCTTCGTCAAAGAGGCGGGCGCCGACGCCGTCAAGCTGGAGGGCGGCGGCGCCATGCGGCTCAGCCGGATCCGCGCGATCGTCGCGGCGGGCATCCCCGTCGTCGGTCACGTCGGCCTCACCCCGCAGACGGCCACGGCGCTCGGCGGGCTCCGCGCGCAAGGCCGCACGGCGGACTCGGCCGCCCGCTTCGCGCGTGAGGCGCTCGCCGTGCAGGAGGCGGGCGCGAGCCTTCTCGTGATCGAGGCGGTTCCGAGCGACGTGGTCGAGGTCGTGCTGCCGTCGGTGAGCATCCCGGTGATCGGGATCGGCGCCGGCCCGGCCGACGGTCAGGTGCTCGTCATGCACGACCTGCTCGGCATCACCGAGGGCAGGACCGCGTCGTTCGTGAAGCACTACGCCGCCATCGGCCCCGACATGGTGGCGGGCGTCGCCGCGTACGCACAGGACGTGCGGGCGCGGGCGTTCCCGGCCGCCGAGCACGCCTACTCCGCGACGGACGAGGCGGTGGCCGCCGCCCGGGCCGCGCTCGAGGACGCCTGAGCCGCCCTCTTCTTCAGGGACGGATGCCGTCGAGTTCGCGCCGCAGGTACTTCGGGGCCTGCACGAACCATGC
Organism: Microbacterium yannicii PS01; assembly: GCF_000304335.1. Taxonomy (GTDB): domain Bacteria; phylum Actinomycetota; class Actinomycetes; order Actinomycetales; family Microbacteriaceae; genus Microbacterium; species Microbacterium yannicii_A. Next base: position 92,097 of record NZ_CAJF01000006.1, read on the forward strand.
CTCGGTGACGAGCTCGGTGAGGTGCGTCTGGTCGATGCCGGCCATCCGGAACGCGACCTTGGGCTCGCTCCACGTCGTGGTGGCGCGCAGGAAGACATCGGGTGCCATCTCGCGCAGGGCCAGCGCGTCGAGGCGGTCGCCGACCTTCACCCCGACGACGAGCTCGGCCGCGATGATCGCGCGCATGTCGTCGGGGATGCTCGGCCACGGGTGGCACTCCCACGCATAGAGCTTGCTGCGCACGAACCATGCCGCACCGCCCGTGGTCATGCGCTCCTCGCTGCCGGGCAGCCCGGCGGCGATGCGGCGCAGGTCGTCGAGGGTAGCCACACCGCGAGCGTACGGCGAACCGCCGACACCGGCATCCACTCGCCTTCTCGGCCATGCGACTCGCCAAGACACGCCGCCGCGGGCGCTCAAGCCCGGCGTGTCCTGGCGAACGACCCGCTCTACGGGAGGGCTACTCGCTCTGGTCGGACTCCTCGTCCGGGATCTCGTCGCTGCGCGGGCCGACGACGTCGCCGGTGATGGTGTGCTCCCGCTCCACGTCCTTGATGACGTCGGTCTTCAGGTCGCTGGCGGGGTTGGAGTCCTCCGGCGAGAGCCGGGGAATGGGCGTGTCCGACATGTTCTCTCCCTTCCTGACGGCGAGCGTACGATCGGCGGCGCGGCGCTCCACCCCCGTTGCGCTCAGGGGATCCCCGGTGTAGCGCGGTGCAGCAGGCCCGCCGGGAGCGGCGGGCGCGTCAGCCGCGGGCGCGCTGGCGGAGCGCTCGCAGGTAGCGCCGCCGGGCGACGGCCTGGGCCACCAGCAGCGCCGGGTACGCCGCCCGCCACCGCGGACTGTCGCCGGGACGCGTCAGCGACCGGATCGTCAGCGTCACCTCGTCGCTGGCCCGGTGCACGATGAACGCCTCCTCTCCCGAGATGGGATGGCCCGGCAGCGTGCGGTAGGCGAAGCCGACCCGGTCGGGCGTCTCGACGACCGCCACGACCTCGACGGGCTCCTTGATCGAGAGCCCGAACGCGTGCGCCGTGATGAGGGGGCGGTCGCCATCCGCAGCCGCGCCTTCGGGGGTCACCCGGAACCCGCTGCGCGTCTTCACGCCCCACCTCAGCACCTCGGCGCGTGCCCAGTCCCAGACCCGTCCGCCGCGGCCGAGGACCGTCGATCCCTCCCACCGGCGGAACCTGTCGTCGGTCGCCGGCCAGACCGGCTCCGCGGGCCGGGTGAGCGTCGTCCATTCCGACGCCGTCATCGCCAGGGCGCTCCGTCGTCGAGCTCGCCCCGGTAGAGGTCGCTCAGTTCGGCCTGACCCCCCGCGTAGGCCCGCCTCTGCCGGGCGGCGCCCGAGCCGTCGCGCGCGACGCGGCTGAGCAGGTCATCGACGAGCCGGTGAGCGGATGCCTCGGCGAGGTGCGGTCGGATGTGCTCGTCGAGCACGCGCAGTGCCTCCGCGGCGGGTATGAGGGTCCCGGTGAACGGATGCACCAGGGTCGAGCCAACACCGTACCGGGCGGCGTGCCAGAGCGCCGCATCGGTGATGTCGATGTCGGAGGATGCGGATGGCTGGTCGGCTGCCGCGACCACGAGCGCCCGCGTGATCAGAGCGAGCGCAACGCTCGAGCGCCCGTCGAGCTGGGAGTCGAACACCCGGATCTCGATCGTCGGGTAGTGGACCGACAGGCGCACGTTCCAGTTGATCGTGCCGTGGTCGGAGCTCGCGCCGATGCCCCAAAGGGCGTCGAGAGTCCTCTGCTGCTCCGCCGCGTCGCGGAACACGGGCGGAATTCCGTGCGTGGTCCAGCGTCGACCGTGGATGGCCCGCCAGCTGTCGAAGCCGGTGTCATCTCCCTGCCAGAACGGCGAGTTCGACGCCAGTGCGAGCAGTGTCGGCAGCCACGCTCGCAGCGCGTTGGAGGCGCGGACGCCGAACTCGGCGTCCGGGATCGCGACGTGCACGTGCAGCCCGTTGATCTGGTGATCGGGCGTGATCCCGGCGATGTCGCGGGCGATGCGCGTGTAGCGATCCGTGCTGCTGACCCCGAAGTGCTTCCGGACGCGGAACGGCGTGCCGGTGCCGGCCGCGATCACGCCCTCCTCTTCGGCCCACATGGCAAGTCGCCGGCGGAAGCCGCGCACCTCGTCCCAGGCCTCGTCGGCGGAGGAGAGCACAGGGGAGGCGAACTCGACCTGCGAGGGGAAGAACTCCCTGTCGACGACGCCGGCGCCGGCGTCGTGCAGCGCGGCGATGGCCTCGGGCCCACGGTCCACCGCGGTCAGCGTCACCGGGTCGAGCAGGACGAACTCCTCCTCGATGCCGAACGTCGGCTGCATCGCCCTCTCCGTTCCCCGCCCTCGGGCATCACTCTGGCAGACGATCCGCTCACTCGCCCGCGGTCGACACGCCGGAGCCGATGACTCGCCGGAGATCAGGCGAACAGACCCCTGGATCCCATCACGGTGTCGGGCTCGAGCCGGATGACGACGCGGCGCGGATTGACCCGCGGCGGCCGATAGCGTTCGGCGTACAGGGCCTCCGCCCGTGCGACTTCCGCCGGGTCGCGCTCGATCGTCGCCCGTCCGGCGACGCTGAGCCAGCGCGGACCCGCCACCTGCGCGATGGTCGCGCGCGAGTCCCGCTCGATGTTGCGCACCTTCTGGGTGCCGTCCGACGTGATCACCCGCACGACGCCGTCGTCGACGGTGAATCCCACGGCGACGGCATGGATGAGGCCGTCGCGGGCGATCGTCGACAGTGTCGCGAGGTGGTAGTCGGAGATGAACGCGAAGCCGTCGTCGGTCAGGGTGGTCAGGGTCGGCACACCCCATCTTCTCCCGGCGCGCCCCGGTCACGCGCGGCCCGAGTCTCTCGGATCCGCCGGCGCGAGCGGATACCTCCGCCGCAGCAGCACCCGCTGCACGAGCGTCCATGCGACGGTCGTCGCCAGGTAGAGGCCGGCAGCGAGCGGCACGAACAGCGCGACGACCGCGGTCGCGAACTGCAGGACCCCGGCGAGCCGTGCCATTCCGGCGCCGGCCAGGGCCGAGGCATCCGGTGCGTCGTCGACCGGGGGACGGAACGCGCGGCGCGTGATCTCGGCGGTGATGACGATGACGGCGAGCACGGCGGCGAAGACGCCGAGCGCGCCGAGAGAGACCGTTCCCGTCACGATCACGCCGGTCAGGCTCGCGCCCAGCGGCACGCCGAGCAGCTGCTGGGTGAGAAGGCCGTTGGCGTGGCCGGCGATCGTCGAATGGAGGAACAGTGTGTAGACGATCGCGATGACCGGCGCCTGCGCGAGCATCGGCAGGCATCCCGCCAGGGGGGAGGCCTTCTCGTCCGCGTAGAGCTTCATCGTCTCGCGCTGCAGCCGTTCCCGATCGCGCTTGTGGCGCTGCTGCAGAGCCCTGAGCTTCGGAGCGAGGCGGCTGCGGGTCTGCTCGGCCTTGGCCTGGGAGACCCCGACGGGGATGAGTGCGACGCGCACGAGGAGGGTGAGCAGGACGACGGATGCCGCGGCAGCCGCCGATCCCGTCAGCGGCTCGAGAAGGGCCGCGAGGCCCATGAGTCCGGCGTAGGCCGCGTCGAGGATCGCGGCGATGGGTGGGAAGGCGTAGAGGTCCAAGAGAGGTGTCCGTTTCGTCGATGCCGATGCGTGGCGTATGGCCACGACGGCGCCGGCGGACACGTCGGGATCCGCCCGGGTGGGCGGTGCGGACGTGCGTCGGAGGCTACGCGGCCGAGGCCGCGGATCCCGGGGCTCGCGGTCGCGAATGACCCGGGGCATCCGGATGACTCTGCGCGAGGCGCGTGGAGTCGTCGATCCCGCGCTCGGGAGTCGGGGGTGTGCCGCGGGCGTGCAGCGTCCCTCCGAACGCCGTCAGCATCACGGCGACGAGGGCGAGAGCGGTCACGGCGAGGACGGCGAAGGCGGCAGCTCCCGGCTGCGGTACGGCGGTGGCGCCGACGATCTCGAGGAGGAGGCGCAGCGCGACGCCGAACGACTCGAACACGGCACCGCCTTTCCCTCACGGATGCCGTCACGCTAGCACCCGCGGATCCACAGCGCCTCCGCCGGCTCCTCCCCGGCATCGGCGAGGCGCCGATCCTCCCCGGTCTCACCCGATCGGGCCCGCTGTCAGGGGGATCGGGCAGGGTGGAACACATGACCGCGACGACGACGACCCGCGACGAGGCGCGCGAAGTCCTGCGCGCGCTCGTCGGCCGCGAAGACGCCGACTTCCACGAGGGGCAGTTCGAGGCGATCGAGGCGCTCGTCGATGGACGCCGGCGCGCGCTGGTCGTCCAGCGGACCGGGTGGGGCAAGTCGGCCGTGTACTTCGTCGCCACACTCCTGCTGCGTCGGCGGGGTGGCGGGCCGACGGTCCTCGTCTCGCCGCTGCTCGCGCTGATGCGCGACCAGATCGCCGCCGCCCGGCGGGCGGGGGTGCGCGCCGTCGCCATCAACTCCACGAACGCGCACGAGTGGCGCGATGTGATCGCGCAGCTCGACGCCGACGAGGTCGACGTCCTGCTCGTGTCGCCTGAGAGGCTCAACAACCCGTCGTTCCGGGATGAGCAGCTGCCCGATCTTGTTCCGCGCATCGGCCTGCTCGTCGTCGACGAGGCCCATTGCATCAGCGACTGGGGTCACGACTTCCGGCCCGATTACCGCCGCCTGCGCGAACTCATCGCGCGGATGCCCGACGGGGTGCCGGTCCTGGCGACGACCGCGACGGCGAACAGCCGGGTGGTCGCCGACGTCGCCGAGCAGCTCGGGGCGAGCAGCGATGCACCGGCCGACGTGCTCACCATCCGCGGACCGCTCGCACGCACCTCGCTGCGCCTGGGCGTGCTGCGTCTGCCCAACGCGCCCAGCCGCCTCGCCTGGCTCATCAATCACCTGGGCGACCTGCCGGGATCCGGCATCATCTACACCCTCACCGTGTCGGCGGCCACAGACACGGCGCGCCTTCTCCGCGAGCGCGGCTACGACGTCCGCGCGTACACCGGGCAGACCGATACCGACGAGCGGGAGGAGTCCGAAGGGCTGCTGAAGGAGAACCGGGTCAAAGCCCTCGTCGCCACCAGCGCTCTGGGCATGGGATTCGACAAGCCCGACCTCGGCTTCGTCGTGCACCTCGGTGCACCGTCGTCTCCGGTCTCGTACTACCAGCAGGTCGGGCGCGCGGGCCGCGCAACCGCATCGGCCGATGTGCTGCTGCTCCCCGGGGCCGAGGACCGCGACATCTGGCACTACTTCGCCACAGCCTCCATGCCCGATCGCGAGCGGGCGGAACGCGTGCTGAACGCGCTGTCGGCGTCGGCAGGCCCGATGTCGACGCCGGCGCTCGAGGCGGTGGTCGACATCCGCCGCACGCCGCTCGAGCTGCTGCTGAAGGTGCTCGACGTCGACGGCGCCGTCGCGCGCGTGCAGGGCGGGTGGATCGCCACCGGTGCGCCCTGGGACTACGACGAGGAGCGCTACCGCCGCATCGCGGCCGAGCGCGTGGCGGAGCAGCGCCACATGATCGAGTACGAAGAGACCTCGTCCTGCCGCATGGAGTTCCTGCAGCGCTCGCTCGACGACGAGACGGCCGCCCCCTGCGGGCGGTGCGACAACTGCGCGGGCGCCTGGTACCCGACCGGCGTGGCCGCCGAGGCGACGGATGCCGCGACCGCCGCCCTCGACCGGGTCGGGGTGGCGATCGAGCCGCGCCGGCAATGGCCGACCGGCGCCGACCGGCTCGGGCTGCCGGTCAAGGGCCGCATCCCCGCCGACGAGCAGGCTCAGGAGGGCCGAGCCCTCGCGCGCCTGACCGACCTCGGCTGGGGCGGAACGCTGCGCGACCTGTTCGCGGCCGACGCGCCCGACGCGCCCGTGCCGCCCCAGGTCCTGACGGCGTGCGTCCGGGTGCTCGCCGAGTGGGGGTGGGCGCAGCGCCCCGTCGCGGTGGTGGCGATGCCCTCGCGCAGTCGCCCGCAGCTGGTGGACTCGCTCGCCCGCGGCATCTCCGAGATCGGCCGGCTGCCCTACCTCGGCCGGCTGGAGCTCGTCGACGGCGGCCCGACGGGCCAGCCCGGCGGCAACAGCGCCTTCCGGCTCGCCGGAGTGTGGGACCGGTTCGACGCCTCCGCGCTCGATGTGCCCGCGGGGCCGGTGCTGCTGGTCGACGACGCCGTCGACAGCCGGTGGACGCTCACCGTCGCCGCTCGCACGCTGCACCGTGCCGGTGCGGGCGCGGTGCTTCCCTTCGCCCTCGCGCTTCGCGGCTGAACCGGAGCCGGGACGCCGGGCCGCGTCATCCGTCGTCTCTGCGGTCTCCGACGTCGAAGTGCCTCGACGTGCCGCGTGCGCCCGGTCTAGACTTGCCCGCGTGTTGACCTGTCGCTGTTGTCGCCCTTGCCGGTGAAGCTCCCGCTTCGCCCACGCCCCCGCGACCCCCGACTGATCTCCCCGCGCACGCGCGCGGCAACACCGAGGACACATCTGTGCGTTACGCCGAAAGCGTGGCCGACCTCGTCGGCAACACCCCTCTCGTCCAGCTGACCCGCGTCACCGGCGGCATCGCCGCGACCGTGCTCGCCAAGGTCGAGTACTTCAACCCCGGCGGCTCGGCGAAGGACCGCATCGCCCGCCGCATCGTCGACGCCGCCGAGCGGGACGGACTGCTGAAGCCGGGCGGCACCATCGTCGAGCCGACCAGCGGCAACACCGGTGTCGGCCTGGCGCTGGTCGCCCTTCAGCGCGGCTACCGCATGATCTTCGTCGTGCCCGACAAGTTCGAAGGCGCCAAGGTCGATGTGCTCCGCGCCTATGGCGCCGAGGTCGTCGTCACCGACACGAGCGTGCCGCCCGACGATCCGCGCTCGTACTACAGCGTGTCCGACCGGCTGGTGAGCGAGATCCCGGGGGCCTTCAAGCCGAATCAGTTCGCGAACCCGAACGGGCCACTCAGCCATTACGAGACCACGGGGCCCGAGACCTGGCGCGACACCGACGGCCGGGTCACCCACTTCGTCGCAGGGATCGGCACCGGCGGCACCATCACCGGCACCGGGCGGTATCTGCACGAGGTGTCGAGCGGCGCCGTGCGGGTGATCGGAGCCGACCCCGAAGGATCGATCTACTCGGGCGGCCCGATCCACGGGTACCTCGTCGAGGGGGTCGGCGAGGACTTCTGGCCGGGCTCGTACGACCCGTCGGTGCCGGATCGCATCCACCGCATCTCCGATGCCGAGTCGTTCGCGATGACCCGCCGCCTCGCGCGCGAGGAGGGGCTGCTCGTCGGCGGATCCAGCGGCATGGCCGTCGTGGCTGCGCTGCGCGAGGCGCGGGATCTGCCGGCGGACGCCGTGGTCGTCGTCCTGCTTCCCGATCACGGCCGCGGCTACCTCAACCGCTTCTACGACGACGACTGGATGCGCGAGCACGGCTTCGACGTCCCGGCATCCACCACCCCTCACGAAGGAGACGACGCATGAGCGACCCCACGACCCACCGGGGATTCGAGACCGCCGGCTTCGATACAGCCGCGGTGCACGCCGGTCAGGCCTTCGACCCGACGACGGGGGCCGTGATCCCTCCGGTGCACTTCTCCACCACCTACGCGCAGGACGGCATCGGCGGGCTTCGCGAAGGCTACGAGTACGGGCGCAGCGGCAACCCCACGCGCACCGCGCTCGAGACCCAGCTCGCCGCCCTCGAGGGCGGCGCCCACGCGCTGTCGTTCGCGTCGGGGCTCGCCGCCGAGGACGCACTGCTGCGGGCGGCGCTGAAGCCGGGCGACGAGGTGCTGCTCGGCAGCGACGTGTACGGCGGCACGTACCGGCTCATCGCGCGGGTGCTGGGCGACTGGGGCGTCGGTGTCCGGGTGGTCGACATGAGCGACCTCGACGCGGTGCGCTCGGCGCTCGAGGAGCGTCCCGCCCGGGTCGTCTGGGTCGAGACGCCCAGCAACCCGCTCCTGCGCATCACCGACATCGCCGGCCTCGCCCGGCTCGGGCACGACGCCGGCGCCCTCGTCGTGGTCGACAACACCTTCGCTTCACCGGCGCTGCAGCAGCCGCTCGCCCTCGGCGCCGACGTCGTCGTGCACTCGACGACCAAATACCTCGGCGGGCACTCCGACGTCGTCGGCGGAGCGCTCGTGCTCGACGACGACGCGCTGTACGAGCGGGCGAAGTTCCTCCAGTTCGCGGTCGGCGCCGTGTCGGGCCCGCTGGACGCCTGGCTCACCACGCGCGGCATCAAGACGCTCGGCCTGCGCATGCAGCGGCACAGCGAGAACGCCCAGGCGATCGCCCGATTCCTCGACGCTCACTCCGCCGTCGCCCGTGTCTACTACCCGGGGCTCGCCACTCACCCGGGGCACGAACTGGCCGCCGCGCAGATGAGCGGGTTCGGCGGCATCGTGTCGGTCGCACTCGAGGACGCGGCATCCGCTCGCCGCTTCGCCGAGTCGACCCGGCTCTTCCAGCTCGCCGAGTCGCTCGGCGGCGTGGAGTCGCTGATGAACTACCCCGACGAGATGACCCACGCCTCGGTGCGGGGGACCGAGCTCGCCGTCCCGCCGGAGGTCGTGCGCCTGTCGGTGGGCATCGAGACCGCCGCCGACCTCATCGCGGACCTCGACGAGGCGCTCGCGACCCTCGGTCGCTGAGCTTGTCGCTCGGTCGCTGAGCTTGCCGCTCGGTCGCTGGGCTTGTCGCTCGGTCGCTGAGCTTGTCGAAGCGCCCTTCGACAGGCTCAGGGACCGGGTGAGGAAGCGCCCTTCGACAGGCTCAGGGCCCGGGTGAGGAAGCGCCCTTCGACAGGCTCAGGGCCCGGGTGAGGAAGCGCCCTTCGATGGGCTCAGGGCCCGGGTGAGGAAGCGTCCTTCGACGGGCTCGGGGACCCGGGTGAGGAAGCGCCCTTCGACGGGCTCGGGGACCGGGACGGCTCAGGGAGCGGCGGACCGTAGGCTCGGGAGCATGACCGCGAGCCCCGGCATCCTCTCCCCGCTGGCGCAGCCGCTGCGGATCGGCGCGATGACGGTGCCGAACCGGATCATGCAGACCGCGCACTCGAAGCAGTACTCCGACCGCGTCGAGTCCGACCGCGAGACGGAGTACTACGTGCGCCGGGCGCGCGGCGGCTGCGGGCTCTTCGTCGCGGGCAACCACTTCGTGCACCCGTCGGGGTCGATCCGCGGATTCCAGGACGCCTTCCGTCCCGAGTCCGTGCCGGCGGCGAAGAAGATGACGGATGCCGTGCACGAGGCCGGCGCGAAGATCCTGGTGCAGCTGAACCACCACGGCGCGCAGGCCCAGCCGGACGGACCCGACGGGCCGCGCGCGGTCTACGCCCCGTCGCGCCTGCTCTCGCCCTCGACCGCCCACGCGACGCGCGAGATGGATGCGGCCGACATCGCCGCGTTCGTCGAGGGCTGGGCGACGTCGGCGGCGCACGCGCGCGACGGCGGCTTCGACGGCGTCGAGATCCACATGGCGCACGGATATCTCCTGCATCAGTTCCTCTCCCCGCTGTACAACGCGCGTACCGATGGGTACGGGGGTGACATCGAGGGCCGCACCCGGTTCCCGCGCGAGGTGCTGCGGGCGGTGCGGGCGCGCGTCGGCGACGACTTCACCGTCGGCATCCGCATCGTGGCGAACGAGTTCCGTCCCGGTGGCCCCGACGGCGCTGGTCTGAACAGCGCCGGCCTGGATGGTGCCGACATGCGCGCGATCATCGCGCGGCTCCGGGCCGGGGCCCGCATCGACTTCCTCGATCTGGCGGCGGGCGGCTATCACAACGTCCACTACGTCTTCCCGTCGTCGCCGATGCCCTTCGCGTGGCTGCGCGACGATGTCGCCGCCGTCAAGGCCGCGAACCCCGACGTTCCCGTCTTCGGAGTGGGGGCGGCGCGCTCGGTCGAAGAGGCCGAGGAGGTCGTCCGCGACGGCATCGCCGACATGGTCGCGCTCACCCGCGCGCAGATCGCGGACCCCGACCTCGGCCGCAAGCTGCTAGGCATCGAGCCCGTCTCGCCGGACGGTCGCGGCATCCGTCACTGCATCCGTCTGAACCAGGGATGCCTCGGCCGCGGCAGTCGCGGACTCGCCATGTCGTGCACCGTGAACCCGATCGCCGGGCGAGAACGCGAGCGCGGCGAGCGACCGCGGGCCGCGGCCGTGCAGCGGTGGATCGTCGTGGGCGGCGGACCGGCCGGCATGCGCGCCGCTGTCGAGCTCGCGGCCGACGGGCACGCCGTCACCTTGCTCGAGCGGGAGGACGAGCTGGGCGGACAGCTGCGGCTGGCGCGCCGCGTTCCCGGGCGCGAGAGCGTGGGCCTGCTCGTCGACGATCTCGAGCGCGACCTGGCGTCGACCGGAGTGGATGTGCGGCTCGGCGTGCTGGCTGCCGCGGAGGAGCTCCGCGCCGCGGCACCGGACGGCATCGTCGTGGCGACCGGCGCGGTGGCACCGCGGGCCACGTCGCTCGCTCTCGGCGGGGCGTACGCCGGGGGATTCCCGGCGGCGGGCACGATCGACGCGTTCGCCGCGGCAGCCCTCACGCTGCATAACCCGCGCGCTGTGACCGGCGCGGAATCCCCGCTCGGCCGACGGATCGCGGTGGTGGATGCCGATGGCACCGCCTATGCGGCCGGCATCGTGCTGACGCTGCTCGAGGCGGTCGACGAACTCGAGCTGGTGACGCCGTTCGAGACCGTGTTCCCGCACATCGGCGCAGGATACGACCGCCCGCTGCTTCTCGAGCGCCTCGGCGCGCACGGCGGGTTCCGCCGCACCCCGGCGCAGCGCGTGGACGCGGTCGGGCTCGGCACTCTTGCGCTGACCGATTCCGTGACCGGTCAGGTGACCGTGCTCGACGGACTCGACACGGTCGTCGCGATCGAGCCGCGCGCCTCCGTCGGCATCGCCGGGATGATGGATGCCGCGGCGTCTCCGCTCGCCGGGCCTGCGGCATCCCTCACGCCTGATGCGTCGCCGCGGATCGTGACGATCGGCGATGCGTTCGCCCCGCGCACGATCGACGCCGCCATCTTCGAGGCCGTCGAGCTCGCTTACGACGTCGCCGGACTCGCGACTCTTCGCGCCTGACCCTCCCCCGCGCCTGCGCCACCCGGGTGCGCGCTGGCATCATCCGGCGGGGGACGGCCGCGCCCGCTCAGTACGCTGAATCTCGTGGACCCCGTCGCGGCAACGCTCGTCATCCTGGTTCTCGCGGTCGCCGCCTTCGTGAGCAACCGCGTCCCGATCGGCGTCGTCTCGATCGGTGTGGCGCTCGCGCTGTTCTTCACCGGCGTGCTCACACTCCCGGAGGCGCTCGCGGGGTTCGGGGATCCGACGGTGCTGTTCATCGCGGCCCTCTTCGTCGTGAGCGAGTCGCTCGACGCGACCGGAGTGACGGCGTGGGCGGGGCAGAGGGTGATCGGTCGCGCCGGCTCGACCCGCAGCCGACTGCTGCTCGTGATCGCGCTCCTCGTGGCCGGGCTCACGGCGCTCATCAGCATCAACGGGGCGGTGGCGGCGCTGCTGCCGCTCGTCGTGGTCGTCGCAGCCCGCGCCGGAATCGCCTCGTCGAAGCTGCTGATGCCGCTCGCCTTCGCGGCCTCGGCGGGCTCCCTGCTCCTGCTCACGGGCACACCGGTCAACATCCTGGTGTCGGACTTCGCCATCGGCGCGGGCGGTCGGCATTTCGGATTCTTCGAGTACGCGCTCGTCGGCATCCCGGTCCTGGCCGGCACCATCGTCATTCTGCTGCTCGGCGGCCGCCTCGTGCCCGATCGGCCCGCTGCCCGCATGCCGTTGGACCTTGTGCGCCACGCGCGTCTGCTGCGTCAGCAGTACTCGCTCTCGCTCGACACAGGCACGATCCTCGGACCTGTGACCGGTGTCACGGAAGTGGTCGTGGCGCCCCGCTCACCGCTCATCGGCACACGCGTGTGCGCGGGCATGACCGATCCCGACGGTGACCTCGTCGTCCTGGCAGCGCGCCGCGGCGACGAGCTGCTGAAGGGCACCGAGTTCCTCGTGCAGGCCGGCGACGCCCTGCTGCTCCAGGGCGCGTGGGACGACCTCTCGCGGCGATCGCGCGAGCCCGGGATGCTCGTCGTCGACGACCCGCAGCGGCTGCGCCGCTCGGTCCCGCTGGGACGGGGCGCCAAGCGGGCGATCGGCATCCTGCTGGGGATGGTCGTGCTCTTGGCGACCGGGCTCGTTCCGCCCGCCGTCGCTGCGCTCCTCGCGGCGTGCGCACTGGTCCTGACGCGGACGGTGAGCGTGACGCAGGCGTACCGCTCGATCTCGTGGACGACCGTGGTGCTGATCGCGGGCATGATTCCGCTGTCGACCGCGTTCATCGCGACCGGCACCGCGGATCTCGTAGCCGGATGGATGCTGTCGATGCTGGGCGACGCCGGACCACATGCCGCCTTGACCGCACTGTGCGCCCTGGCTCTCGTCCTCGGTCAGCTGATCAGCAACACGGCAACCGTGCTGATCGTGGCTCCGATCGCGATCGCCGTTGCGCATTCGATGGAACTCTCGGTGCAGCCGTTCATGATGGCTCTCGCGGTGATCGGCGCGGCGGCGTTCCTCACGCCGATCGCGACGCCGGCCAACCTGATGGTGATGGAACCGGGAGGCTTCCGCTTCGGCGACTACTGGCGGCTCGGGCTGCCGCTTGCCCTCTTCTTCTTCGCCATGGCGGTGCTGTACGTGCCGCTCGTCTGGCCGTTCTGACCGACCCGGTGGTGCGCGGCGCTCCGGAGGTTCGGGTCACCCGGAGCGCCGCGGGTCGAAGGGGCTCAGGCGGCCGACCAGCCGCCGTCGCTCGCGAGCACGACGCCGTTGACGTTCACGCCGTCGTCGCTCAGCAGGAACGTGATCGAGGCCGCCAGGGCGTCGGCGCTCACCGGCGTCGGCATGACGGCCATCGCGGTCTGCACGCGGCTCGCGCCCAGCGGCGACGCGAACGACGCCTCGATGTTGGTGATCGTCGGGCCGGGCGCGACGGCGTTGACGCGGATGCCGCTGGGACCGTACATGAAGGCGCTGGACTTCGTCAGGCCGACGACCGCGTGCTTCGAGGCGGTGTAGGCGACCCCGGCGGCGGAGCCGCGCAGCGCGGCCTCGGACGCGGTGTTGACGATCGATCCGCCGCCCTGCGCGAGCATGCCGGGGATGACCGCGCGCATGAGCTTCATGGTGCCGTCCACGTTCACGCGGAAGACACGCTGCCACACGGCATCCGTCACCTCTGCGACCGGCGTCATGTCGTCCATGATCCCGGCGATGTTGGCGAGCCCATCGACGGTCCCGCCGGCGGCCCCGATGATCCGGGCCACGCCGGCGTCGTCGGTGATGTCGGCGACGAGCGGCACGATGTCACCGTCTGCGTGCGCCGCGACGAGCTCGTCGAGCCGCTCCTGGCTCACGTCGACGGCGACCACGCGGCCGCCCTCGCGGGCCACGCGCGACGCCGTCGCCCGGCCGATGCCCGATCCGGCGCCCGTGACGATGATGGTCTTGCCGGTGAACCGGCCCTGATCGATGCGCTCCGTCCACTGCCGCTTCGGAACGGCGGGAGCGGATGCCTCGGCCCCGCCGCTCTCGCCGGGCGCCGCTTCCGGACGCTCGGTGGTGGCGACCTGCTGGACGAGGTGGTCGAGCGCCTCGCGGCTGAAGGCGCCGCGGCTGAGCTCGACGAGCTTCTCGAGGGGGAGGCCGGCGACGGGCGCCAGCGCGTCCGCGCTCTGCCCGCCCTGTGCGAGGAGGTCTCGCAGGATCGGACCGCCGATCGGATCGTCGAGCCAGGTGGCGATGGTGGAACCGCCGGTCGGCGGGGTGCTGGTGCTCATGAGTGCGTCCTTTCTACCGGACAACTATGTCCGGTACTAGGCTACACCCGTGTCGAACTCCGCTCCTCCCCGGGCGATCCCCTCTCGTCAGAACCGCGGTCCTGCCGCCGCGGCCGACAACCGCCGGGCCCTGATCACCGCCGCGCGCGAGGTGTACGCGGAAGGCGGGCTCGGCGCCCCGTTCAGCGCCGTCGCCAAGCGCGCCGGCGTGGGACAGGGGAGTCTCTACCGGCACTTCCCGGATCGGATCTCGCTGGCCGTCGCCGTGTTCGAAGACAATGTGCGCGACCTCGAGGAGTACACCGCGTCGTACGACCGGACCGTCGATGACCTGCTCGATCGGGTGGTGGACCAGGCCGTGGTCTCGACGGCGTTCATCGAGCTCATCACCGCCGACATGAGCGATCCGCGGGTCGCGGGTCTCGGCGAGCGGTTCTACCGGCTGGTGGCCGGCGTGGTCGCCCGCGATCATGCGGCCGGGCGGGTCGGAACCCACATCGACACCGACGACGTGACGATGGCGACCGGGATGCTGGCGACCGAGCTCGCGCGAGCCGATGCAGCACAGCGGCCCGCCGTCGCAACGCGTGCGCGGGCGCTCTTCCACGCCGCCTTCGCGCCGCGCTGAACCGGGTTCGAGCCCGACTATGCTCCTGGCATGGGCAGGTTCATCTACGACACGAGTGGCAACTCGATCGACATCGACGACCGGACGCTCGCTCACCTCCGCATCGTCATGATGAACAAGCTCCGCCGCTCGGAGCCCTTCATGTTCGACGTCGAGGTGGGGGACGGCAGCGGCCGGCGCAGCTACTGGATCGCGCCGGCGGTGCCGCTGCAGTTCCACTTCTTCGGCAGCCGTCCGCCGCGCATCAACCGCCTGTGGGTCGAAGAGCTCATGCTCGCCGCCAGCGGACCGGGAGGACTGACGATCCTTCCCGAGCCGTCGGGAGAGGCGGAGCCCGAGGTCGGCTGAGCCGAGATCGGATCGGCCGATTCCGGGTGAGCGGCTCGGCTCTCAGCTGCTGGTGAGCGTCGTGGACGGGATGTCGCCGCCGGCCACCTTGAGGTTGTCGATCTCGAGGTTCTCGACCTCGACGGTGCCCAGCGTCACGTCGCCCGAGTCGTCACCGTCCTGGATCGTGGGAACGGGGCCGGTGTCGAAGTGCTCGGCGACGAGCATGATCCCCCCGGAGGAGTTGGCCGAGTTCGCCAGCTCTTCGATCCACTCCCGGCTCAGCTCCGTCGGGTCGGGATCGTCGAAGACGAACCGCAGCGGGATCGACGGATGCAGCCAGATCGTGCTGCGGCCCCGCGGCTGGTCGTCGGGGTGACGCCACGAGACCGTAAAGCTCTCGTCACGCCGAAGCTTCGTTGCGATGACGACCTTCAGGTGCGCCAGCGTACGGTCCTCGATGTGGATCGGCATGGCCGATCCACCGTAGTAAATCGTGCCCACGCGCTTACCCTAACCCTCCGGACGCACCGCCGCTGGCATGTGGTATAGCGACGCAGCGGGCGCCGTCCGGACGCCGTCGTCCGTCAGAGGCGAGTCCAGGCCTCCGTGAGGACGCTGCGCAGGATCTGCTCGATCTCGTCGAACTCGCTCGGACCGATCGTGAGAGGCGGTGCGAGCTGGATGACGGGATCCCCTCGGTCGTCGGCGCGGCAGTAGAGGCCGGCGTCGAACAGGGCCTTCGAGAGGAATCCGCGCAGCAGGCGCTCGGACTCGTCGTCGTCGAAGGTCTCCTTCGTCGCCTTGTCCTTGACCAGCTCGATGCCGAAGAAGTAGCCGTCGCCGCGCACGTCGCCGACGATCGGGAGGTCGGTGAGCCTCTCGAGCGTCTTGCGGAAGACCGGCGAGTTCTCACGGACGCGTTCGTTCAGGCCCTCCTCCTCGAAGATGTCCAGGTTCTCCATGGCGACCGCCGCCGAGACCGGGTGACCGCCGAAGGTGTAGCCGTGATAGAACGCGGTGTCGCCGTGGGCGAAGGGCTCGTAGATGCGGTCCGACACGATGGTGCCGCCCAGCGGCGAGTAGCCGCTCGTGACGGCCTTGGCGAACGTGATCATGTCGGGCTGGTAGCCGTACGCGTCGCACGCGAACATGTGGCCGATGCGGCCGAAGGCGCAGATGACCTCGTCAGACACCAGCAGCACGTCGTACTTGTCGCAGATCTCGCGGACGCGCTGGAAGTACCCGGGAGGCGGAGGAAAGCAGCCGCCGGAGTTCTGCACGGGCTCGAGGAAGACGGCCGCGACGGTGTCGGGCCCTTCGAACTGGATCATCTCCTCGATGCGATCTGCGGCCCAGACGCCGAACTCCTCGAGGCTCGAGGTCGGCGCGCCCATGTCGGACGCGCGGTAGAAGTTGGTGTTCGGCACCCGGAACCCGCCGGGCGTGAGCGGCTCGAACATGGCCTTCATCGCGGGGATGCCGGTGATCGCGAGCGCGCCCTGCGGGGTGCCGTGATACGCGACCGAGCGCGAGATCACCTTGTGCTTGGTGGGCTGGCCCTGCAGCTTCCAGTAGTACTTGGCGAGCTTGAACGCCGTCTCGACGGCCTCGCCGCCGCCGGTGGAGAAGAAGACCTTGTTGAGATCGCCGGGAGCGTAGTCGGCCAGCCGATCGGCGAGCTCGATCGCCGCGGGGTGGGCGTACGACCAGATCGGGAAGAACGCCAGCTGTTCGGCCTGCCTCGCCGCCGTCTCGGCCAGGCGCTTGCGGCCGTGGCCCGCCGCGACGACGAACAGGCCCGAGAGGCCGTCGATGTAGCGCTTGCCCTGCGAATCCCAGATGTGGTGACCCTCGCCCTTGACGATGATGGGCACGCCGGGACCTTCGGTCATGACGGACTGGCGTGCGAAGTGCATCCACAGATGGTCCTTCGCCATCTGCTGCAGCTCCGCGTCGCTGCGGACAGGGCGCTGGGTAACGGATTGCTCGGTGGTGGACATGGCAGGCCTTCCGTCTGACGTTCTCCCCACGCTACTCGCGTGCCCGGCGCAGCGGCATGCGACGGTTCGTCCGGTTCGGGCGCCCGATGCGGCGGACCGTCCGTCCTCAGCTCGATCCGCGGGGGACCAGCCGCGTCGGTCGGACGATGGGCTCGTCCGGCAGCGCCCCGCCGTCGGCGGCCTCGGCGAGTGCATCGACCGCCGCCGCCGCCATCTCGCGGATGGGCTGGCGCACGGTGGTGAGTGGGGGCGTCAGCCAGCGCGCGCCACGCAGGTCGTCGAAGCCCACCACGAGGACGTCGTCGGGGATGCGGCGTCCGGCTGCAGCCGCCGCGCCGTAGACGCCGGCGGCCATCTCGTCGGTGCAGGCGAACACCCCCAGTCGCTCGCCCGGTGGAAGCGCGCGCAGCAGCGGGAGGACGGCCTCCCGGGCGCTCGCCGCTCCCCAGTCGCCGCTGACCACCGTGGCTTCCGTGTCGGGGCTGAGGGTGTGCAGCCCCGCACGGAAGCCCTCGTGCCGGGCTCGTCCGAAGCGGTACGCCGGCGTGCCCCGAACCACTGCGAAGCGGGTCGCTCCGCGCGAGATCAGGTGCGCCGCGGCCGCCCGGCCGCCCTCGTGATCGGTGGTGCGCACGCTCGCGAGGCCATGGAGCGATTCCGCCCGGGGATCCAGCAGGATCACCGGGATCTCGGCATCCGCCAGCGCCGCCAGCTGAGACGCGGTCGGCGAGACGAGTCCGAGCACCACACCGGCCGACCCGCGGCGGCGGATGCGCATCGGCCAGTCGTCGTCGGGACTGTCGCGCTCCTCGGTGAGCACGAGGTCGTAGCCCGCGGCGGCCGCCGCGCTGCGCGCTCCGGCGGTGACCTCGTCGGAGTAGGGGTTGTGGAAGCCGCTCAGGACGAGATCGATGAGGCGAGCGGATGCCGCGGGCCGCCCGCCGCCGGAGGGGTCCCGGCGATACCCCATGCGACGCGCGGCGGCCAGAACCCGCCGCCGTGTGCCCGGGGAGAGGTCGCCGCGGCCCGAGAGCGCGCGCGAGGCGGTCGCGACGCTGACGCCCGCTTCGGCCGCGACGCTCGCCAGGGTGACTCGCATGCCTCCAGTTTTGCGCAAGCTTCTCGACCGGCGCGACCACCGGTGGCATGTTCGGAGGGCAGGGAGCTCGCACGATGACGATGACGATGACGACACGAGGAGCAGGCTCATGACCCGATCGGCGCTGATCGTCCGTGGCGGCTGGGACGGACACCACCCGGTGGAGGCGACGGACCTCTTCATGCCGTTCCTGCGCGACTCCGGGTTCGACATCACGATCGAGGAGTCGCCCGACGTCTACGCGGACGCAGCCCGGATGTCGCAGACCGACCTCGTCGTCCAGTGCGTGACGATGTCCGAGATCTCGGGGGAGGCGGTGGCCGGGCTCCGGTCCGCCGTGGCCGCGGGCACCGGCCTCGCCGGCTGGCACGGCGGCATCGCCGACTCGTATCGCGCGAGCTCCGACTACCTGCAGCTGGTCGGCGGGCAGTTCGCCACGCATCCGTCGAAGCATCCCGACGAGGTGCACGGAGGCGAAACCGACAACTACCTCGAGTACACGGTGCAGCTGACCGAGCTCGGGCGCGCGCACGAGATCACCGCGGGGCTCGACGACTTCTCGCTGCGCACCGAGCAGTACTGGGTGCTCCACGACGATCTGAACGACGTGCTCGCCACCACCACGCACCCGGTGCAGCCCTATCACCCGTGGCACCGCGCCATCACCTCCCCGGCGGTGTGGACCCGTGAATGGGGCGCCGGGCGCGTGTTCGTCGCGACTCCCGGGCACAGCGTCGATGTGCTCAGCGACCCGAACGTTCGCACGATCATCGAAAGGGGCATGCTGTGGGCATCGCGCACCCGGTAGGCATCGTCGGTCTCGGCGTCATCTCACGGCAGTACCTCGACACGCTCCTGGGGTCTGATCAGGTGCGCGTCGTCGCCGTCGCAGACCTCGACGCATCGCGTGCGGCCGCCGTGGCCGAGCGCATCCCCGGCTGCCGTGTGCTCACGACGGCCGAGCTCGTCGCCGACGACGAGGTGCAGACCGTGCTCAACCTCACGATTCCCGCCGCCCACGCCGAGGTAGCGCTCGCTGCGATCGCGCACGGCAAGGACGTCTACGGCGAGAAGCCGCTCGCGGCGACGCTCGCCGATGCGATGAGCATCGTGGATGCCGCGACGCGAGCGGGCAGGCGCCTCGGGTGCGCGCCCGACACGGTGCTCGGCACCGGCGTCCAGACCGCTCGAGCGGCGATCGAGGACGGCCGCATCGGACGCCCCGTCTCGGCGGCCGCGATGTGGATCTCGCCCGGCCACGAGCACTGGCACCCGCAGCCCGACTTCTACTACCGCGAAGGCGGCGGGCCCCTCCTCGATATGGGTCCGTACTATCTCACGAGCCTGGTGCAGCTGCTCGGCCCCGTCGAGGCGGTTTCGGGTGCCGCGTCGCGGTCGCGCGCCGAGCGGGTCATCGCCACCGGTCCGCGCGCGGGCGAGTCGATCGGAGTCGAGGTCGACACGCACCTGACCGGCATCCTGCACCACGCCTCCGGCGCGCTCTCGACGGTCACGATGAGCTTCGACGGCGTCGCGTCGACCGCTGCGCCGATCGAGGTGCACGGTGTGACCGGCTCCCTCGTGGTGCCCGACCCCAACCACTTCTCCGGCGACGTGCTGCTTCAGCCGCACGGGGAGCAGTGGCAGACCCTTCCGCCCGCCGCCGGATACGTCGATGCCGGACGCGGTGCCGGACTGATCGACCTCGTGAGCGGCGCCGGCCGTGCCAGCGGCGAGATGGCGCTGCACGTCCTCGAGATCATGACGCTGCTCGGCGTCTCGGCATCCTCCGGCGTGCGGGAGCGGCTCGCCACAACGGTGACCACGCCCGACCTCGTGCCCCTGACACCGGTGGCGCAGTGGCGCGGGGCTGTTCCGGCATCCCTCTGAGGCGTCGGCGACCTCGCTCAACAGGACGACGGGGCCTGCCCAGGAGGTTCGGCGAGCGAGACCTCCTGCGCAAGCCCGGTCGACCTGTCGAAGCGTGCGCCGCTCGTCAGGCCACGCGCTCCCTAACGCCGCGCACCACGGTGGCGGTGGCGACGCGGGGATCGTCGAGGCCGACCTCGTAGAGCGCTCCGGTGACCGTGAGGGCGGCCGTGGTCTCGCGCTCCGCGCAGGACGGTCCGACCCACAGCGTGATGTCGCCGGGCTCGACGATGCGACGGCCCTGCACGCCGGTGAACGCCAGGCGCTGCGTGGGAACCTCGAAGCGCACGACGGCCTCCTCACCGGCTTCGAGCGCGATCCGCTCGAATGCGAGCAGCTGCGCGACGGGGCGCGTGACGCTGCCGACCTCGTCGCGCGCGTAGAGCTGCACGAGATCGGTGCCCGATCGCTCGCCGGTGTTGCGGACGCGCACCGAGACGGTGAAGGATGCCCCGGCAGCGACGTCGCCGTCCACCTCGAGGGCGTCGCGAGAGAACGTCGTGTAGGTGAGTCCGTGGCCGAAGGGCAGCAGGGGGTCCGAGTCGGCGCTGGTCACATCGGACGAGCCGCCCAGGGTCGGATGCAGGTACGAGTACGGCTGCGCGCCGGCGGCGCGGGGGAGTGACACCGGCAGGTGACCCGAGGGTGAGGCGGTGCCGGCGAGGACCGCTGCGATCGCGCCGCCGCCCTCCTCTCCCGGGAAGAACGCCTGCAGCACGGCGGCCGGGCGCGGAGCCGACGCGTCGGCCCACGGGCTCGGGGTCGAGCCCGTCGGGACCGCACCGAGCCCGGTGACGGCGCCGCCCTTCACGGCTCGCTCGGGAAGCGCCCATCCGATGGCGTAGGGCCGCCCGGTGAGCAGGACGAGCACGACCGGCGTGCCGGTGGCGCACACCGCCTCGACCAGCTCGCGCTGGATGCCGGGCAGCTCGAGGGAGTCGACGTCGTTCCCCTCGCCGACCGTGCCGCGGCCGAACAGTCCCGCCCGGTCGCCGACGACCACGACGGCGACGTCGGCGGCCCGTGCGGCCTCGACGGCGGCAGCGATGCCGGAGCGATCGTCGCCCTCGACCTCGCACCCGGGCTCGTGCACGATGACGGCGCCGGGGAACTCGGATGCCAGCGCGTCCTGGACGGTCGGCAGCGAGACGCCGAGCGGCGAGTCGGGATGATGGGCGAGCACGTGGTTCACGAAGGAGTAGCAGCCCATCAGCGCCTCGGAGCTCGCGGCATTGGGGCCGATCAGCGCGATCCGGTCCGTTCGTCCGGCGCCCAGGGGCAGCAGTCCGTCGTTGCTGAGCAGGACGAGGGACTCCTCGGCCAGCGCGCGGGCGATGGCGCGGTGTGCGGGCGAGTCGAGGTCGACGCGGCTCGGCGGCGTCTCGAACCGCTCGTCGAGCAGGCCGAGGTCCTCCTTCTGCGCCAGGACGCGCGCGACGGCGCGATCGAGCACCTCGGGGTCGAGGATGCCCGCCCGCACGAGTTCGGGGAGCGCCTCGAAGGCGTCGGCGCTGGGCAGCTCGACGTCGATCCCCGCCTCGATCGCCTGACGTGCCGCGTCGGCGCGATCCGCGGCGACCTGGTGCATCGTCTGAAGGAACGCGATCGAGAAGTAGTCCGAGACAACGACGCCGTCGAATCCCCACTCGTCGCGCAGCAGGTCGGTCAGGTACTGCGTGGTCGCTGCCACCGGGATGCCGTCGATCTCGGAGTACGAGTTCATGACGCTGCGGGCGCCGCCCTCGCGCACCGCCATCTCGAACGGCGGCAGCAGCACGTCCGCGATCTCGCGGGCGCCGGCCTGCACCGGCGCGTGGTTGCGGCCGGCGCGTGAGCCGGAGTAGCCGACGAAGTGCTTGAGGGTCGCGTGGACGCCCTCGCTCTGCAGCCCGCGCACGTATGCGGTGCCGAGGACTCCGACGAGATAGGGATCCTCGCCGATGCACTCGTCCACGCGCCCCCAGCGAGGATCGCGGACGACATCGAGGACGGGAGCCAGGCCCTGATGGATGCCGAGCTCACGCATGGATCGCCCGATGGTGCGGCCCATCTCCTCGACGAGTGCGGGGTCGAAGGCGGCACCCCAGCCCAGAGGCGTCGGGAAAGTGGCCGCCTTCCAGGCGGCGAGCCCCGTGAGGCACTCTTCGTGCACGATGGCGGGAATGCCGAGACGGGACCGCTCGCGGAGCCGCCGCTGCTCGCTCCAGAGCCATTCCGCGCGCTCCACCGGCTCGACCGGACGCGTGCCGTAGACCCGGGTGAGATGGCCTAGACCGTGCGCGGTCGCCTCTTCGTAGCGGGTGGAGGTCTGCATCTCACCGGCCATCGGAGCGACGACCTCGTCGCCCTGGTCGACCCAGAATCCGACGAGCTGCGCCCGCTTCTCCTCTAGGGTCATCTGCGCGAGCAGGTCGCGGACGCGCGGCGATGCCGCCCGTGCCTCATCTGAATACACGTGGTTCTCTTTCTTCGAGGAGACGGATGCCGCGGCATCCGTCTGATCAGCCCTTGACCGCGCCGGTGAGTCCGCCCACGATCCGTCGTTCGAACACGCTGAAGAAGATCAGCGCAGGGATCATGGACAGCGAGGTGAAGGCGAGCACTTTGGCGGTGTCGACCGAGTACTGCGACGAGAAGGACTGCACGCCGAGCGGCAGCGTGAAGGCGACCTCGTTGTTGAGGATGAACAGGGGCAGCAGGTAGCTGTTCCAGCTGCCGATGAAGGCCAGGATGCCGGTGGTGATGACGCCCGGAAGCGAGAGCGGCAGGACCATGCGCCAGAAGAACCCGATGCGACTGGCGCCGTCGATGAACGCCGCCTCCTGGATCTCATCGGGGATCGCGCGCAGGAACGGCACCAGGATGATGATCGTGGTCGGCAGCGCGAAGGCGATCTGGGGGAGGATGACGCCGCCGAGCGAGTTCATCAGCCCCAGGTCGCGCACCACGATGTACAGCGGCGTGATGGCGACCGTCAGGGGGAACATGAGTCCTGCGGCGAAGACGGCGTACAGCACCCCGCGCCCGGCGAACCGGTAGCGCGCGAGCACATAGCTGGCCATGAGGCCCAGCACGACCACCCCGATCGTGGTCGCGAGCGCCACGATGGTGGAGTTGAGCACCTGCCGCCAGAAGATCCCGCCGGTGAGGACGTCGATGTAGTTCGCCGCCACCCAGGGGCTGGGAAGCCCTGCCGGGTCGGTCGTGATCTGGGCGTTCGTCCGGAAGCCGCCGAGGATGATGTACCCGATCGGGACGAGCATCAGTCCGACGGTGATGAGGGCGACGAAGTAGACGATCGGGCTCGCCCAGGGCAGCGCCCCGCGGTCGTCGCGGCGGCGGCCGCCCCGTCGGGAGCGTCGGGGACGGACGGCGAGGCCCTCGGGGATCGCCGTGGTGGGGAAGGCGGTCATCGGCGGTTCCTCTTGTCTTTCTTGCCGTCGGTGAGGGCTCCCTCGGTGTCGCGACGCAGGACGAAGCGCTGGTAGATGAGGGCGACGACCAGCGAGATCACGAAGATCACGACGGCGACGGCGTTGCCGTAGCCGAAGTTGCCCGCGTTGCGGCCCTCCGAGACCATGTAGGTCGCCATCGTCGAGGTGCCCGCCGTGGCGGCGATGTACTGGCCCCAGATGATGTACACGAGGTCGAACAGCTGCAGCGAGCCGATGATCGACAGGAACGCCCAGATCCGCAGCGTCGGCCCGAGCAGCGGCAGCGTGATGCGCCACTGGATCTGCCAGAAGGAGGCGCCGTCGATCGCGGCGGCCTCGGAGAGCTCCTCGGGGATGCCCTGCAGCCCTGCGAGGAAGAGGATCACCGCGAAGCCGACGTACTTCCACGTGATGATGCCCATCAGCGTCCAGATCGCGATGTCGGGGTTCGAGAGCCAGTCGTTGGCGAGGAAGCCCAGGCCGATCTGCTCGAGGAACGCGTTGAAGGCGCCGCTGGTCTGGAGCATGAGGCTCCACCCCGTGCCGACGACGACCTCGGAGATCACGTATGGCACGAAGATGAGGACTCGGATCAGGGACTGGCCCCTCATCCGGCGGTTCAGCAGAAGGGCCAGCAGAATCGCCACCGGCCCCTGGAGGACGAGCGAGAACACGACGATGAAGCCGTTGTGTCCGAGTGCCTCGAGGAAGGCCGGATCCTGGAGGATCGTGAGGTAGTTGCGCAGTCCGATGAAATCGGTCGGCGGCCCGTACCCCTGCCAGCTGAAGAAGCCGTAGTAGGTGGCCATCACGACCGGGAAGATCACGAAGCCGAGGAACATCACCAGGGCGGGGCCCACCAGCAGTGCGATCTCGGCTCGGACCCGCCAGCCGACGCCGCGGGGGCGTCGGCGGGCGGGGGCGACCGGTGCAGGCGACGAGGCGTCGCCTGCACCGGCCGGCGCGAACTTCCGCGGCGTCACCTCATGCTCCGCAGAGCTCGCGCGCGTATGCATGTCGTTCCTTACGCCTTCGCGGCCGCGTCCTGGACGGCCTCGACGATGCCCTCCGGTGAACCGCCGCCCGCCAGCATGTCGACGACGGCCACGTTCAGCGCGTTGCCCACGTTCTGGCCGTAGACGGTGTCGAGCCACTGCGTCGCGAACGGCGCGGCGTTGTAGGCGGCGAGGATGTCCTGCAGGTACGGCTCGGTGACGGCCTCCTGTGCGACGGTGTTGACCGGCGGCGCGTTGAACGCCTCGTAGTACGCCGTCTGCACCTCGGCCGTGCCGAGGTAGTTGAGGAAGTCGACGCATGCGTCCGGGGCATCGACCGAGCAGGAGTACCCGTCGACGCCGCCCATCATCGATCCGGGCTCGCCCTCGCCACCCGACACCTCGGGGAAGGGGAACCAGCCGAGGTCGGGCAGGGGCTGCTGGTCGGGCGTGAGCCCCGCGATGACGCCGGGGTTCCAGGCGCCCATGAGCTCCATGCCGGCCTGGTGGTTGGCGATGAGGCCTGCCGAGCTGCCGGCGCCCTGCTGAGCGGACGTCGTCAGGTAGCCGTCGTTGAACGGCTCCAGTGCGGCGAGCTCCTGCAGGTCCTCACCGGCGGCGATCCAGCACTCGTCGTCGAAGACCATCTCGTCGGCGGCCTTGGCCAGCGTCTCCGGGCTGCACTCGCGCAGAGCGAACCAGTAGTACCAGTGCGCGGCGGGCCAGGCGTCCTTCGCGCCGAGGGCGATCGGGGCGATGCCCGCGCTCTTGAGCTGGTCGACCGTGCCCGCGAAGTCCTCGATCGTGGTCGGGTTCTCGGTGATGCCCGCTTCGGCGAACAGGTCCTGGCTGTAGAACATGCCGCCCGGGAGCACCGCGACCGGCAGTGCGTAGATCTTGCCGTCGAGGCTGTTGGCCGAGTAGGCCGCCTCGGGGATCTCGGACTTCGCCGCCCCCTCGATGCCGTCGGTCAGGTCTTTCAGCTGACCGGCCTCGACCATCGCCGCCATCTTGCCGCCGCCGCGCTGGAGGAAGACGTCGGGCGCGTCGCCCGCGTTGAGCGCGGTCTGGAGCTTGCCGTCGAGGTCCTCGTTCTGCACCGACTGGATGTCGATCGTGACGCCGGGGTTCTCGGACTCGAAGTCCGCGACCGTCTCCTCCCAGAACGCCTTGCCCGGTCCGGTGGTCGAGTTGTGCCAGAGCGACATCGAGACGTCGCCGTCGGCCCCTCCGCTGTCGCCGCCCGCGCAGCCGCTCAGCGCGAGCGCGCCGACGATGAGTGCCGCAGAGCCGACGAGGATTCGTCTGCCGTACATGTGATCCACCTGTTCTCCTCGTTGAGTGACGCTGATTCTCCAGCGCAGGACACTCCCGGCCTGGGTGCTTCGGTGGCCGGGATTCACGATGGTGGCAATCCTCGCGGAAAGTGTCAAACGTTTTCGAAATCATTTTCCATGACGTAGATTTCTCTTCCATGACGCGCAGGCCGACGATCCACGACGTGGCGAAAGCCGCCGGCGTCTCGGTCGCGACCGTGTCGAAGGCGGTCAACGGGCGCTACGGCGTGGCCGACGAGACGGTGCAGCGCGTGCTCGCCGAAGTCGAGCGCCTCGGCTACGCGTCGAGCCTGGTGGCGAGCAGCATGCGCTCGCGCCGAACGGGCGTGATCGGCGTGCTGGTTCCCGACTTCGAGCCCTTCAGCGCCGAGGTGCTCAAGGGCGTCGGTGCGGGTCTGAACGATTCGCTGTACGACGTGGTCGCCTACGCGGGTGTTCGCCATCACGCCTCCGCGGGATGGGAGCGGCGGTCGCTGCAGCGGCTGTCGGGAACCCTCATCGATGCCGCGATCCTGGTGACTCCCACGGTGCTGACGGCGGCGGTGGAGATCCCCGTCGTCGCGGTGGACCCACACACCGGACACGGCGACATGCCGACCGTCGAATCCGACAGCTTCGGCGGCGCGCTGCAGGCGACGCGGTACCTGATCGAGCTCGGGCACCGGCGGATCGGGTTCCTCGCCGGCCGGCCCGACCTGCGCTCGGCCCAGCTGCGCGAAGCCGGCTACCGGCAGGCGCTGGCCGATGCCGGCATCCCGTTCCATCCCCGGCTCATGGAGGTCGGCCGCTACGACCCGGACGCCGCCGCCGAGGCGGCGCACCGGCTGCTCGCCTGCCCCACCCCGCCGACCGCGGTCTTCGCGGCGAACGACATCTCCGCCCTGGCCGTGCTCGACGTGGCGGCCGATCTCGGGCTCACGGTGCCGGGCGATCTCTCCGTCGTCGGTTTCGACGATGTGCCCGAGGCCTCCCGCCGCGTTCCGGCACTCACCACGATCCGTCAGCCGATGCACCGCCTGGGCATGGTGGCCGCGCAGCTGGTCACGGCGATCATCGACGGCGAGACGCCCGAGCATCCGCGGGTCCAGCTGCCCACCCGGCTGGTGCCGCGTGCGACGACCGCCCCGCCGGGCCGCTGACGCTGCCGCCTCGAGACCGGTCACGGCGGAGTCCCGGCGCTAGGCTCGACTGCTCAGCACCGACATCGGGTCGCGCAGCAGCGGGGCGAACGCGATCTCGGCCGCGCCGATGAGCAGGCGATCCTCGGCGAGGACGGCCACGCGGATGTCGAGATCCTCCACGTTCGCGGGCATCGCCTGCGCCGCCACGAGGTCCATCAGCCCGGGCAGGTCATGGCCGGCCAGCGTCGCGAGGAAGCCGCCGACGACGACCACGGACGGATTGAGGACGTTGACCGCGTTGGCCAGCGCGGTGGAGAGGATCCGGCGCTGCCGTTCGACCTCTGCGGCCGCCTCGGGAACGCGTGAGGCGGCGAGGGCGGTCGCCAGTGTGGGCTCGTCGGCGGCGTGCAGCCCGACGACCTCGAGCAGGCGCGCGCGGCTCACCTCGTCCTCGAGCACTCCGGCTCGCGCTCGCCGGTCGGCGTCCGACGCGATGCCCGGACGGTTCTGGCCGAACTCGCCCGCGTAGCCCCGGGCCCCGGGCACGGCGACGCCGCCGACGATCAAGCCGCCGCCGATGCCGCTGGCCCCGCCGTTGAGGTAGACGACATCGTCGATGCCGCGCGCCGCTCCGAAGAGGTGCTCCGCGAGAGCGGCGAGACTCGCGTCGTTGCCCACCGCGACCGGCAGCCCCGCCGCGGACTCCACGAGATCGCGCACCGGGGCATCCGTCCAGCGCAGGTGAGGCGCATCGCGAACGAGTCCGTCCGCGGCGCGGACGAGGCCCGGGATCGCGAGCCCGACTCCGGCGATCAGGCAGCCGTCGAGATCGGTTCGTCGCCAGGCCTCCAGGCGCTCGGCGACGATCTGCGCGGTCTCGTCGGGGGTGAGCAGGTGGTCGACCTCGATGCGCTCGCGCCGGCGGATGCCGCGGTCAAGACCCACCGCGCCGATCTCGATGGCGTCCACCTCGGGGTTCACCGCGATGGCGACGACCCGACTGTCGGCCACCACCATCGGGGAGGGCCGCCCGACGCGCCGGGACGGGTCGGGAGCCCGTTCCTCGAGCAGCCCGCGCTGCGCGAGCGTGGCCACCAGGTCGGCGATCGTCGAGCGATTGAGGCCGGTGAGCTCGGTGAGCGAGGCCCGCGACAGCGGTCCGTCGACGTGCACGAGGCGCAGCAGGCGTGCGAGGTTCCGCTGACGCACTCCCTCGGCGGGCAACTGGTCGGTCACCGCTTCACTGTACGGGTCGTTGGCCGGTGGACGTGGGACCTGGAGTGGTATAGGTTGTCTTCAACAACAATTAGTTCACCGCCGAACAGGAGCACCATGCCCACCCCCACGCGCGACGACAAGTTCTCGTTCGGACTCTGGACCGTCGGCTACAACGGCACCGACCCGTTCGGCGGCCCCACCCGTCCCGCCCTCGACGTCGTCCACGCCGTCGAGAAGCTCGCCGAACTCGGCGCCTACGGCCTGACCTTCCACGACGACGACCTGTTCGCCTTCGGGTCGAGCGAGGCCGAGCGCCAGAACCAGATCGACCGCCTCAAGGGCGCGCTGGCCGACACCGGCCTGATCGTGCCGATGGTCACGACCAACCTCTTCTCGGCCCCCGTCTTCAAGGACGGCGGCTTCACCGCGAACGACCGCGAGGTGCGCCGCTTCGCGCTGCGCAAGGTCTTCCGTCAGCTCGACCTCGGTGCCGAGCTGGGCGCCAAGACGTTCGTCATGTGGGGCGGCCGCGAGGGCGCCGAGTACGACTCTGCCAAGGACATCCGCGCCGCGCTCGAGCGCTACCGCGAGGCCGTGAACCTGCTCGGCGACTACGTCACCGACAAGGGCTATGACATCCGCTTCGCCATCGAGCCCAAGCCCAACGAGCCCCGCGGCGACATCCTGCTGCCCACGCTCGGCCACGCGATCGCCTTCATCGACTCGCTCGAGCGCCCCGAGCTCGTGGGCCTGAACCCCGAGGTCGGGCACGAGCAGATGGCGGGCCTGAACTTCGCCGCCGGCATCGCGCAGGCGCTGTACCACGGCAAGCTCTTCCACATCGACCTCAACGGTCAGCGCGGCATCAAGTACGACCAGGACCTCGTCTTCGGCCACGGAGACCTGCACAACGCCTTCGCGCTCGTCGACCTGCTCGAGAACGGCGGACCCGGCGGTGTGCCGGCGTACGACGGTCCGCGCCACTTCGACTACAAGCCCTCGCGCACCGAGGACGAGACGGGCGTGTGGGAGTCGGCAGCGGCGAACATGCGCACCTACCTGCTGCTCAAGGAGCGTGCCGCGGCCTTCCGCGCCGACCCCGAGGTGCAGGAGGCGCTCGAGGCCGCGAAGGTCTTCGAGCTCTCGACCCCGACCCTGGGCGAGGGCGAGACGTACGACGACTTCCTCGCCGACCGCTCGGCCTACGAGGACTTCGACACCGACGCCTACCTCGGTGGCAAGGGCGGCGGCTTCGTCCGCCTGCAGCAGCTCGCGACCGAGCACCTGCTCGGCGCTCGCTGACACCTCCGGCATCCGAGTCGCCATGACACGCCGGTCCGCGCGCTGCGGGCCGGCGTGTCGTGGCGAGTCGGGCAATCGCTTCAAGAAGGAGCCGAGATGGCACTGGTGATGGGCGTCGACTCGTCGACGCAGTCCTGCAAGGTCGTGATCGTCGATGCCGCGAGGGGCACGGTCGTTCGCACCGGGCGTGCGTCGCACCCGGACGGCACGTCGGTCGCTCCGGAAGCCTGGTGGCAGGCGCTGCAGTCCGCGATCGCCGACGCCGGCGGCCTCGGCGACGACGACTCCGGGCCGGCCGCCGTCGAGGCGTGGGCCATCGGTGGGCAGCAACACGGGATGGTCGCACTCGACGCCGACGGGCGGGTGATCCGCGACGCGCTGCTGTGGAACGACACTCGCTCGGCACAGGCGGCCGCGGACCTGATCGCCGAGTTCGGGCCCGACGAGCTCGCCCGTCGCACCGGACTTGTGCCCGTGGCATCCTTCACCATCACGAAGCTGCGGTGGCTGCGCGATCACGAGCCCGACAACGCCGGCCGCGTGGCGGCCGTCGCCCTTCCCCACGACTGGCTCACCTGGCGCCTGCGCGGCTTCGGTCCGGTCGGAGAATCGCCGCGCGGCCCGGTGCTCGACGAACTCGTGACCGACCGCTCCGACGCGTCGGGCACCGGCTACTGGAACCCCGCCACCGGGGGATACGACCGCGATCTGCTCGTGGCGGCGCTCGGCCACGACGCCGTGCTGCCGCGCGTCCTCGGACCCGCCGAGTGGGTCACGGATGCCGCCGGCCGGCGCGTCGGCGGAGGCGCCGGCGACAACGCGGGCGCCGCCCTCGGGCTCGGCGCCGGCCCCGGAGACGTGGTCGTGTCGATCGGCACGAGCGGCACGGTCTTCGCGGTGAGCGAGGAGCGGACGGTGGACCCCACTGGCACCGTCGCCGGCTTCGCCGACTGCACGGGCCGGTTCCTTCCCCTGGTCGCGACGCTCAATGCGGCGCGCGTGCTCGACGCCATCGGGCGCGTGCTGGGTGTGGACCACGCCGAGCTCTCCCGTCTCGCGCTCGCCGCGGAGCCGGGTGCCGGCGGCCTCGCCCTCGTGCCCTATTTCGAGGGCGAGCGCACCCCGAACCTCCCCGATGCCACGGCGTCGCTGACCGGCATGACCCTCGCCTCGACGACCCGCGAGAACCTCGCTCGCGCCGCCGTCGAGGGGATGCTCTCGGGACTCGCGGCGGGGCTGGAAGCCCTGCGCGGACTGGGCGTGCCGCTCGAGCGGGCGCTCCTCGTCGGAGGCGGCGCACAGTCCGACGCCGTCCGCGCGATCGCGCCCCTCGTGGTCGGGCTGCCGGTCGAGGTTCCCCAGCCGGGGGAGTACGTCGCCCTCGGCGCCGCTCGCCAGGCGGCTGGGATTCTGTCGTCCTGACCCTGATCAGCCGACGTCGCTGACCCGGCCCGCCCGGGCCCATGCGTGCCGGTCGAGTTCACAATTCAGTCTGCAGCGCGCGGCCACCTGCCCGAGGGCCCGTGAATCTGCGGTCCTGTCGGCGCACGTGCGCGAATCTTGCTGAGAACGGAGCACGACTCGCGCAAGAATGGGCGGATGCCGCAGGCCGACGCCACCGATCAGCTCGACGCGATCGCCGCCGAGCTGTACGTGCTGCCGCCCGACGAGTTCACCAAGGCGCGCAACAGCAGGGCCGGCATGGCCGACCGCGCGATCGCGCGTGAGGTGAAGGCGCTGCGCAAGCCCACCGTGGCCGCATGGACAGTGAACCTGCTCGCCCGCGAAGGTCAGCTGGCCGAGGCCATCGAGCTGTCGGCGGCGCTGCGCGAGGCGCAGGACGACCTCGACGCCGCCGAGATGTCTCGTCTCGGCCGCCAGCGACGCCAGCTCGTCGCCGCGCTCGCGACCCAGGCCGTCGACCTCGCGAAGGACGCCGGGGTGGTGGTCAGCGGGGCGGCGCGCGAAGATGTCGAGAAGACGATCAACGCGGCGGTGATGGATGCCGCGGCCGCCGCGGCGGTGCTGACCGGGCGCCTCGTGAAGCCGCTCGAGGCGGGGACGTTCGAAGCGGCCGACCTGGCCGACGCCGTCGGCGGTTCGGTTCCCGGTGTGGCGAGCCCCGCGCCGCGCGACGATCTGGCCGATCGCCGCGCGCGCAAAACGGCCGAGAAGGCCGCCCGTGAGGCCGAGCGCCTCGCGAACGAGGCCGAGCGCGAGCTGACGCGCATCGACGAGCGACGCGCCAAGGCCCAGGAGCGCGTAGACCATCTGCGCGAGCGCATAGACGACCTGCGCCGAGATCTTCAGCGGCTCGAAGAAGACGCCGCCGCCGCGACCGGCAAGCTCGACGGCATCGAGGACGAGCGCCGCGATGCCGCGGCCAAGGCCCGCGCTGCCGCCGAGGAGTCCGAGCGCGCGCAGGCCGCACTCGACGACATCTGAGCCGTCACCGGCGGAGGTCGCGGCATCCGATCTTCACAGCACTCTCGTAGTCGGCCTGCCTAGCGTGGGGGCATGCTGAACCCCGCGTCGTTGGTGCCCGTGACAAGCGTCGATGACATGGAGATCACCGTCTCCGCAGCCGAGCTGAGGGAGATGCGCGACGGTCTTCAGCGATTCCTCATGGAGTACCGGTTCGGACTGCAGGAGGTCGAGACGAAGATCGGCATCCTGCGCGAGGAGTTCCTGCTCACCCACGACTACAACCCGATCGAGCACGTGTCGGGCCGCGTGAAATCGCCCGACAGCCTGGTCGAGAAGGTGCAGCGCAAGGGCATCGAAGCCGACTTCGGCTCGATCCGCCGCGGCATCACCGACATCGCCGGGGTGCGCATCACGTGCAGCTTCGTCGCCGACGTCTACCGGCTCTTCGATCTGCTCACCGCGCAGGACGACGTGCGGCTCATCCATGTCAAGGACTACATCGCCGAGCCCAAGGCCAACGGGTACAAGAGCCTGCACGCGATCATCGAGGTGCCGGTGTTCCTGTCGACGGGCCGCATCGAAGTGCCCGTCGAGGTGCAGTTCCGCACCATCGCGATGGACTTCTGGGCCAGCCTCGAGCACAAGATCTACTACAAGTACGACACGCGGGTGCCCGAGGAGCTGCTCGCGAGCCTGAAGGACGCCGCCGACACCGCCGCCGAGCTCGACGAGCGCATGGAGCGCCTGCACGGCGAGATCCGGGGCAGCAGAGACATCCGGGGCCGGCGAACCGTCCGCGTGCGGGAGGTCTGACCGGCCGTCACTCGGCGAGCAGCGCCGTCGCGGAGTCGATGTATGCACTCACATCGCGAGGGCCGAAGACCGCCGTGTTCGCGACATACCCCTGAGCCAGGGTCGCGATGGTCCGCGCCGTGTCCGCCGCGAGGGCGTTGACGTCGGCGCTCGTGACCCTCCCGCCCGCCGCTTCCGCCCGATCCCGGGCCCAGGGCGTGACGGCCGCGGTGAGCGACGCCAGCAGATGACCTGCGGTGCGCAGCATCTCGGCGTGCAGGTCGGGATCGACCATCGCCTCGCCCCAGAACTGCACGACGAGCGAGGTCGACAGGCCGGCCTCGCTGAACACCGAGAGCATGCCGCGCAGGATCTCGCGCGGGGGCATGACATGGCCTCGGCTGCCGGCGGCCTCGAGCGCGTCGACGCGGGGGAAGAGGAACCTGCCCACCACATAGCGGGCGAGCTCGGCCTTGTTCGAGAAGTGCGAGTAGATCGCGCCGGTCGACAGCCCCGATTCCTCGACGATGTCGGCGATCGACGTGTCGCGCACGCCGTTGCGCTCGAGGCAACGAAGCGCCGCCCGGCCGATCTCATCGCGTCGCGCCTCGCGGTAGGCGTCCGAGACTCTGGGCATAGAAAGAGAATAGCCATTCTGTTATCGTGACTTAAACAGAACTTTCATTCTCTTTAGGGGGACGCCATGTCCGCACACGCCGGCTCTGCCGCCGATCTTCCGACTCGCTGGGGATTCGCGGCGCTCTACGGGCTGATCGGGTCCGTGGTGGTCGCCATCATCGTGATGGCGTTCGTCTGGCCCGCCGCCACTTCGCAGGCGCAGAACCTTCCCGTCGGGATCTCCGGACCGTCGGATGCCGTCACCGCCGTCGAAGACGTCCTCGCCGAGCAGGATCCGGCGCCGTTCGTGCTCCAGACCGCCGACGACCGCGACGACGCCGTCTCCCGTATCGAATCCCGTGAGCTCTATGGTGCGATCCTCCTCGGCGACGAGCCCGAGGTCCTGATCGCGACCGCGGCCAGCCCGGTGGCGGCTCAAGCGCTGCGCGGCGTCGCGACGCAGCTGCAGTCGCAGATCGACGAGCGGGCGAAGACGGCGCTGAGCGAGCAGCTGTCGTCCATCATGCAAGCGCTCCAGTCCGGGCAGCGCCCCCCGCTGCCCGAGGGCGTGGCCCCCGGAGCCGCACCAGAGATCCCGAAGGTGACCGTCACCGACGTCGTGCCGCTCACCGAGGGGGATCCGACGGGGGCGGGGCTCGCGGCATCCGTCTTCCCGCTGGTTCTGGCGGGCATGCTCGGCGGGATCCTGCTCACGCTGCGCGTGCAGGGCGTCGTTCGGCGCCTGGTCGGGCTGCTCGTCTTCGGCGTGGCCGCAGGCGCCCTCATCACGCTCGTGATGCAGACCTGGTTCGGCCTGCTGCCGGGCGACTGGCTGCTCAACGCCGCCGTGATCGGGCTCGGCGTCTCGGCGACGTCGGCCGTCATCATCGGCCTCGCCGCGCTGATGGGCCCCGCCGGCATCGGCGTCGGCGTGCTCATCACGATGTTCATCGCCAAC
This sequence comes from Microbacterium yannicii PS01, assembly GCF_000304335.1. Lineage (GTDB taxonomy): Bacteria > Actinomycetota > Actinomycetes > Actinomycetales > Microbacteriaceae > Microbacterium > Microbacterium yannicii_A. The sequence continues at coordinate 126,158 of NZ_CAJF01000006.1, forward strand.
CCGATCGCCGGTGCCGCAGCACCTCCCCAGTTCCTGCCCGAGCCGTGGGGCGCGATCGGTCAGTTCTTCGTGCCGGGAGCCTCGGCGACGCTGCTCCGGTCGGTGACGTACTTCCCGGATGCCGCCACCGCCGTCCCCTGGATCACGCTCAGTGCGTGGCTTCTGGGGGGTGTGGTGCTGGCTCTCGTCGGGCACCACCGCACGCGCGCCGAGCTGACGCCGCCCGAGGAGCAGCTCGAGCGCTCCGAGCCCGCGATGGTGTGACGTACGGAGGAGATGCGACGGAGGGACGACGCGACATCCGGATCTCGTCCTCCCCCCGCTCACATCTCCTCCGCTCGTGGCAGCGCGTCACGCGCTAACGTCGGCGATGATGCCGAAACCTCCGAGCGCTCGTCGCTCCCGACACGTGCGGTTCGCGGCCGCATTCGTCGCCGCAGCGCTCGCGGTGCTCGGCGGGATCGTCGCGGCGGAGCAGATCCGCCTCGTCGGCGACGCGCTCGAGCGGCCCGGCATCGACGCGTTCTACGCTCAGCCCGACGGCGCCGCGGACGGCGACCCGGGAACCATCGTGAAGCGCGACGAGCTTCTCGGGGCTCCGCTCGCCAGCCGCGCCTGGCGCATCATGTACCGCACGACCGATCTCGACGGCGACCCGGCGGTGGCGACCGGTGTGCTGGTCGTGCCGCTGACTCCGGCTCCGCCGGCGGGGCGGACCGTGCTGAGCTGGGGACACCCGACCACCGGCGCAGCGCGCTCCTGCGCGCCCTCCTACGGATTCGACCCGTTCCTGGGCATCGAGGGACTGCGATTCCTGCTCGACCGCGGTTTCGCGGTCGTCGCGACCGACTACGTCGGGATGGGCACGGAGGGAGCCGACTCGTACCTCGTCGGCGCCACCGGCGGAAACGCGGTGCTGGACGCCGCGCGCGCGGCCCGGGCCGTACCCGAGGCGCGCGCGAGCGATCGGGTCGCTCTGTGGGGCCACTCGCAGGGCGGGCAGGCCGTGCTCTTCGCCGCCGAGCGCGCCCCCGACTATGCGCCGGAGCTCGACATCCGCGCCGTTGCCGCCGCGGCGCCCGCAGCCGATCTCACCGGACTCATGAGCGCCCACCTCGACGACATCTCGGGCGTCACGATCGGGTCCTACGCCTTCACGGCGTACGCCGAGGTGTATCCGGACGCCCCGCTCGAGGGGATCCTGACACCGGAGGCGCTCGCGCTCGTCCCGCGCATGAACGACCTGTGCCTGCTGTCGCACATTTCCGAGCTGCATGCGATCGGCGAGCCGCTCGTCGGCGACTTCACGACGTCGGACCCGACGACGACCGAGCCGTGGGCGACGCTGTTCGCCGACAACTCCGCGGGATCCGTCGCCTTCGATGCGCCGCTGTTCCTCGCCCAGGGCCTCGACGACGAATTGGTCGTGCCCCGCGACACCGAGCAGTTCGCACGACATGAGGCGTCGCTGGGCATGGACGTGACCTATCACGAGGTGAGTTTCGCGACACACGGGACGATCGCGTACCTGGCGCTTCCGGCCATGCTGCGGTGGCTCGACCGCACCGTGGCGGGATGAAACTCCGCCGCTAGTCTGATCGCGTGGACGACCTCGAGCCGACGCTGCTGGTGATTCCGATCCTCGCGGTGCTCGCGCCCCTGATGGCGCGGGGGCTGGGGCGATGGGTGCGCGTGCCGGTGGTGGTGTTCGAGCTCGTGCTCGGCATCCTGGTCGGTCCTGCCGTTCTCGGCTGGGCGGTGCCGAGCGCCTTCGTCGACACCCTGTCGGAGTTCGGCCTCGCGATGCTGTTCTTCGTCGCGGGCACGGAGATCGAGTTCGGCTCGTTCCGCGGGCGGCTCGGCCGCCGGGCGGGGATCGGCTGGCTGATCAGCCTCGCAGCAGGCGTGGCGGCCGGATTCCTGCTTGCACCCGGCGAGGCTGCGATCGTGATCGGCATCGCGCTGTGCTCGACGGCGCTCGGCACGCTGCTGCCGATGCTGCGCGATGCCGGAGAGATGCGCTCGCCCTTCGGTCAGGCCGTCGCGGCGGTCGGCGCGGTCGGCGAGTTCGGGCCGCTCGTGGCGATCTCGATCTTCCTCGGCGGTCGCGAGCCGGGACTGTCGACGGTCATCCTCGGACTCTTCGCCGTCGTCGCGGCCCTGGCGATCTGGCTCGCCTTCCGCGTCCCGCGCGGGGCGATGCACGCGTTCGTCAGCTCGACGCTGCACACATCGGGTCAGTTCGCGATCCGTGTCGTGTTCCTCATCCTTGCGGCTCTCGTCGCCCTGAGCATCGTGCTGGACCTCGACCTGCTGCTGGGCGCCTTCACCGCCGGCATCATCTGGCGCCTTCTCATGCGCGACGCGTCGGAGCCCGATCGTGAGGCGGTCGAGAGCAAGATCGAGGGCGTCGCCTTCGGCTTCCTGGTGCCGGTGTTCTTCATCTACACCGGCGTCACGTTCGATCTGCAGGCTCTTCTCGACGACCCGATCCTCTTCGCGCTCCTTCCGGTCGCCCTGCTCGCGCTCTTCGTGATCCGCGGCCTCCCATCGATGCTGGCCGCGCCTGAGGGATCGAGCGGGCGCGACCGCCTCTCGATGGCGCTCATGGGGGCGACCGGGCTGCCGATCATCGTCGCCGTCACCGCCATCGGCGTCGAGGAGGGGATCCTCACGACGTGGCAGCATGCGGTGCTCGTCGCCGCCGGCATGCTGTCGGTGCTGCTCTTCCCGCTCATCGGCATGGCGCTGCGGGGCGAGCGGGTGCGTTCCGGAACTCTTCAGGACGACATGGCGTGAGCACGACCGACCTCCTCGACGCCGCACGCGCCCGCGTCGCCGGCGCAGCGCGCGAGCCGCTGGGCGAACTCATCACGCCGCGCCGGCTGCTCGGCATCGTGCGGGCACCCCGCATCGAGCGCCGCGGCTCGGCGTGGCACCTCGGCGTGCTGCTGCTCACCGACGACGCGGTCCTCGCGACCGGCGAGGTGGTCCGTGCTCGTCACGACGCTCCCCGCGGGTACACCGCCGAGTCGCAGCGCCATCGCGCCGAGCTGGCCGCGGCCGCCAGCCGCGGCGGGTTCGCGGAGGGCGAGGTCGTTCACATCGGGTGGCGGATGCTGGAGCCCGAGGCCCTCGACCGCGGCCGGGCCGGCAGCCAGACCGGCCCGCTGGCTCTCGTCGACGGCGTCGCGAGTGTCCGATGGAGCGCGGCCGCGGGCCTGATGCCGCTGGCGGCGTACCTCGACGAGCGCGTCGCGCTGCTGCTCGACCCGCCCAGCGGCGCCTGACATCGGGACGCCCGCAGCGCCTGACATCGGGCCGCCCGCCGCTACGGGCCCCATCGGCGGCTGTCAACCGGGTGCGCCACGACCGGGACGGGCCTACGGTGGGCAGATGCCAGCCTCGAGAGACCTCGCCCGGCAGATCGTCGTGATCAGCGCCTTCTGCTTCATGATCGTCGCCGCGATGGTGGGCACCGGCCTGTTCGGCGGCACGCCCGTGCAGGATCTCCAGGACGGGGCGCTCGACGCCGACGGCTCGTATCTCGCCCCCGCGCGATCGGCGTTCTCGATCTGGACGGTCATCTACGTCGGTCTCTTCGCGTACACGGTGTGGCAGGCGCTGCCCCGTCAGCGCGGGAATGAGCGCCAGCGCGCGGTCGGCTGGCTGATCGCCGGCACCATGCTTCTCAACGGGCTGTGGCTGGTGACCGCGCAGTTCCTGACGCTTCCGCTGACGGTCCTCGCGATCGCGCTGCTGCTGGCGCTCCTCGGCTTCACCTTCCACCGCGCGGTGGTCGTGCCGGGCCGGGGAGTGGTGGATGCACTCCTCATCGACGGCGTCACGGGACTGCACCTGGGCTGGGTGGCGCTGGCCACCGTCGCGAACACGACCGCATGGCTCACGCGCGTCGTGCCGAGCGAATGGGCGGATGCCGCGTCGGCGTGGGGCATCGCCGTCCTGACGGTGGTGACGCTCATCGGCGTCGGGATCGCATGGGCGAGCGGCTGGCGAATCGCTCCCGGCCTCGCGATGGGGTGGGGGCTGTCCTGGATCGCGGTGGGCCGCCTCGCGTTCGAGCCGCCTCAGGCGACCATCGGCATCGCGGCCATCGTCGCCGCGGTCGTGGTGGTGGGCACCCCGCTGGTCGGGAAGGTGCTGCGGGGAGCCGACGAGGTCCGCAACGCGGGCGGGTGAATCAGGCTGCGACGGGACCGAAACGCCGGGCGAAGGCCCGCAGCAGGCGTGCCGGTTCGGTGACGGATGCCGCGAGCACGCGCGCCGCGATCTCGTCATACGCGCTCGCCTCGAAGTATCCGTCGTCGCGGTACACCGCCATGCGCTCGGTGAACGCCTTCGTCGTCGGCTCCGGGTGGAACTGCGTCGCGTAGAGGCGGTCTCCCACGAGATAGGCCTGAACGGGGCAGGCCTCGTTGGTGGCGAGCTGCGTCGCCCCGGGCGGGACGGACTCGGTCCCCTCCTTGTGGGCTGTCAGCGCGGTGAACCGGTCGGCGAGCCCGCTGAAGAGGGGGTCGGCCGCGGCACCGGTGGTGAGCTCGATCTGGACGGGGCCGGTGTCTTCCGGGAAGGCCCGGCTCACACGGCCGCCGAGGAGGCGCGTGACGACGCCGATGCCGTAGCAGGTGAAGAGGGCCGCCGGCCCGTCGCCGGTCGCGCACCGCGAGGCGATCCGCTCGAGATCGGCCTCGAGACGCCGCTGCGCGTCGGTCTTCGTCGATTCCGGGTCGGTGACGTTGAACGGGCTGCCGCCGATGAGGAACCCGCCGTACCGCTCGAACACGTCGGCCGGGAGCGCTTCGCGCACCAGATCGTGGCGGGCCAGCTCAGCTTCACCGAGGCGCATCGCCGAGCGGAACGACTCGTATTCAGCCGCCGCGGCCCCCAGCTGCGGCCGCACGCACACATAGAGCAGCGGCGCGGTCGTCATCCTCGAAGTCTAGGTCGCCGCTCGGTCACCTGCGAAAGCCCGCGACACGAGAGGTATTCGTCGCGGGGACATGTATCAGGCGCGCTCTATCGCTCTCCCTCCTGGTGTGGACACAATGGGCGTCATGACGCATGCCGACGCCGAACGCCACGTCGGCTCGGCCGAGCCGACGCGCTGGGAGCGCGCCGCGGCGCTGTTCGTCCGCTGGCGCGAGGGCGACAGACGGGCCATGGACGATCTCGTGCGCCTGATGACTCCCACGCTGTGGCATGTCGCGCGCGCGTACGGGCTCGATCACGCACTCGCGCAGGACGTCGTGCAGACGACGTGGCTGACGCTGGTGCGCCGGCACGAGAGCATCCACGATGCCCAGGCGGTGTCGGGATGGCTCACGATGTGCGCGCGGCGCGAGGCGTGGCGGGTCGGCAAGCAGCATCGCAAGGCCGATCCGACCGAGACCGAGTCGCTCGAGCCTCATCTCCCTGTCCACGAGTCTGCAGAGCAGACCGCCGCGCAGGACGACGAATCCCGTCGCCTGTGGAACGCGGTCGGAGTGCTCAACGAACGGTGCCAGCGCCTGCTGCGGATCGTCGCGTTCGACGATCGCCCCGACTACGCCCGCATCGCCCAGGATCTCGCGATGCCCGTCGGATCGATCGGACCGACCCGCCAGCGCTGTCTCGCAAAGCTCCGCGCCCTTCTCGAGGGCGACGGAATGAGGGGCAGGGAAGATGGAGAATGACCACACCGCGGACTTCGCCGCGGATGCGGCGCTGTTCGCGCGCATGCGACGGCTATGGGAGGACGTCGATCCCGTGCCCGCTGATCTGGTCGACAGGATGGTCGCCGCTGTCGCCGTCGAAGACCTCTCGCGCGAGTACGCGCTGCTGACACTCGTCGAGGGCTCGTTCGCCGCCGTGCGCGGCGAGAGCGACACCGCGACGCTGCAGTTCAGCGACGGCACGACCACCGTGCTGCTGCACGTCAGCGCCACCGAGGACGCCGGCCGGCGCGTGGACGGATGGGTGGATGCCGCGGTCCTCGCCATCCGGCTGGTGCAGGGGGGCCGCGAATGGTCGGCTGACCCGGGCGAGCATGGCCGGTTCGCCTTCGACGAGGTGCCGCGGGGCGTTGCCCGGCTGCGCCTGGTGATCCGCGGTGCCGACGGCGAGCTGCACGACTTCCAGACCCCGCAATTCGAAGTGTAGGAATCCGGATGCCGAGGCCTGGGGGCCGGGGCGTCCGCTGTGTGAGGAGAGCACATGAGTACGCTGCCCCCTGGAGATCCCGCGCAGGGCTCCGCTGGTGATCGCCGCGGCTGGCGCGAGCGGTACGACGCGGCTCGCGGCGCGGGAGTCCCCCTCGACCCGACGAGCGAACCGGTGGAAGGGGTCAACGCCTACCCCACGGCGTACGCACCGGACCACCTCCTGGTGACGAGCACGGAGGATGTCGTCTCGGTTCTCGAGGCCCTGCGCCCCGCGGCCGCCGACTTCGGCTGGGGGATCCGTCTGGAGAACCTCGACAGGACGCCGCTCGATATCGACACTGCCACGGATCGCGCTCGCCGCGGCCGTCGTGACCTGGACCTGCCGACGATCTACCGCATCCAGATCTTCCCTCAGCCCAGTCCGGAAAAGGACGACCAGCCCGTCCCGCCGATCGACGCATGGCGCCTGCTGCAGCGGGCGCGCGCCCGGAGCGGGAAGGGCCTTCAGGGCGTGTCGCTCGACCACGTGATGTCCCTCGATCCGTTCGGGCACAAGACGAACCCCTTCGGGCACAAGACCAATCCGTTCGGGCACAAGACGAACCCGTTCGGGCACAAGACGAATCCCGTGGACAGCTACGGTGATCCGGGCAGTGGCGGGCGTCAGGTCGTCGCATACGCCGGTCCGCCCCCGGTGCGCAACGGCGTGCCGGCCAAGGCGGGACGTCGCCCTGTCGTCGCGGTGCTCGATACCGGCTGCGGCCGGCATCCCTGGCTGCCGGACGACATCGTCACCCGATATCCCGAGCTGGACGATCGCGTGATCGGCGCTGATCCGAACGGTGATCCCGAGGTCACCGGCGACCTCGCGGGACCCTTCGACGGCATGCTCGACACGAGTGCCGGCCATGGCACGTTCATCGCGGGCATCGTCCGGCAGGTGTGCCCGGATGCCGACCTCATCTCGATCCGGGTGGCCGACAGCGAAGGCAACGTGCTGGAGGGCGACTTCATGCTCGCGCTGAGATCGCTCGTCAAGTGGATGGCCCGGCCCTCGAAGGAGGGCGGCCGGCAGATCGACGTCATCAATCTGTCGCTCGGCTACTACCACGAGACGCCCGATGACGACCTCTTCGATCGGACGCTCGCGGAGCTGCTGCTGGCCGCGCGTCGACGGGGGTGCGCGATCGTGTGCTCGGCCGGCAACGACGCCACCGACCGACCCAGCTTTCCGGCGGCACTGTGGGCGTGGCCCGGTGCCGACTACAGGTTTCCCGACCCGAGAGGTGCCGCGCCGCACGTGGCCGTGGGCGCATTGAACCCGAATCGGACGGTCGCCCTGTTCAGCAACATCGGTCGGTGGGTCACCACCTTCGCGCCGGGCGCCGGCGTGCTGAGCACCATGCCTCCGTTCGACGGAGGTCAGCTGCCGGCGGTTCGGGACAACCGCGGCGCGCTGTGCCGCGAGACGATCGACGTCGATGACTTCACGGGCGGCTTCGCGCTGTGGAGCGGCACGTCGTTCGCCGCCCCCTACGTGTCTGCGATGCTTGCACGAGAGATCGGCGGAGCCCTGATGTCAGGGAAGCTGACCACGCCGTCCGAGCGCGTGGCCGCGCTTCGCAAGGCAGGCAAACGGGTGATGGCGTGGCTGGAGGAGCAGCGCGTGTACCGCAGCTGAGGCGTCCGGATCGCCGAGATCGCGGGCACACCGGAGACGTGCTCACCCGAGCAGGTGCGCACGCGCCCGCGCCCCGGCATCATTGACGAAATGGGGCCCACCGCGCAGTCGCTGCACCGCGACGCGATCGAGGAGACCAATCGTGGCGAGCTGATCGCGGCGCAGCGGATGCTGCGCCGTGCCGGCTCGCTGGCAGCCGATGACGACCTGAAAGCCCGCATCACCGGCACCATGGCCGTCGTCCAGGCCCGGATGGGATCGGTGGGACCCGCCGAATCCCTCTGTGCCGAGGCTCTCCGAACGCCTGGCCTGACCCCCGAGACGGTCGCCGTTCTCGAGGGGCAGATGGGGGTGATCGCGGGGATCGCGGGGCGCCTCGACGATTCGGATCACTGGCTGAGCCGGGCGATCGCCCGGATCTCGGCACCCGAAGCCAAAGCCAATCTGCTGATGAATCGCAGCGTGCTCGGCATGGAGAGGCGCGACCTCGACCGGTCGGCCGCCGATGCCGCACTGGCGGCCGACATCTACCTCGCCAGCGGCCGGCGGGTGGACGCCGCGGAGGCACGCCACAACCTGGGATACGTCGATCTTCTCCGCGGGGACCTCGTGGGCGCGCTCAGCCGGATGACCAGCGCTCGCGCCACTCTGGCCGAGGCTTCCCGCGCCTCGGCAGCTGTCGCCGACGCGGATCGAGCCGAGGTCCTTCGCGAAGCGGGGCTGATCCGCGAGGCGGAGGGGCTTCTCACCGAGGCGGCCGGAATCTTCGGATCCGTGCGGATGAAGCTCGAACGGGGACAGTCCGAGTTCGCCCTCGCTCGCTCGCTGCTCAGTCATGACCCTCCGCGTGCGGCGGCGATCGCGGCGACTGCTGCCCGCCGGTTCCGCGCGCTCGACAACACGTCATGGGCGCTGAGAGCCGATGCCGTCAACCTTCGGGCGCGTTCGGCCTCTGGGCCCGTGTCCCGCCAGGGGCGGGTATCGAACCTGCCACGCCCGCCTCGTGCGGCAGAGGTCGAGGCGACCGTGGCCGCACTCGAGGCGCGCGGCCTGCGCGACGACGCGTCCGCCCTGCGGCTGTCGTACGAGATCTGGCTCGCACGGCACGGCCACGCGCCGGCGCGCTCCGCGGCGGTCCGCGTGACTGCAGCGGCATCGCTGGACGTGCGCCTGCTTGCACACGAGGTGCGCGCGATCCGGGCGCAGAGCCGAGACCGGCACTCCGAGGCCCGGCGTCATGCGCGCGCCGGGCTCGACGAACTCTTCGAATGGCAGCGCCAGTTCGGGAGCCTCGACCTGCAGACATCCGTCGTGTGGCATGGCAACGGGTTGATCGGTGCCGGAATCCGGTCAGCGGTTCGCTCGGGACGCCCGGAGGTGGTGTTCGAATGGTCCGAGCGGGCTCGTCATCTGAATCTGCAGGTCGTGCCGTTGCGGCCGCCTCCCGACGCCGGGCTGGCCGCCGATCTCTCGGAGCTTCGCCTGCTGAGGGCGGAGGACGGCGCAGGGGGGTCGGATCCGCGGGCGGTCGAAGTGCAGAACCGCGTGCGTCAGCGGCAGTGGTCCGGAACTCCGTCGGCCGCGATTCGCCCGCGTGTCACGCTGAGCGAGGCACAGGGCGCGCTCGACGACGCGACCGCGATCCTCGCGTACGTCTACACCGGCCGCACCGTCGAACTGCTCGGCATCACGTCGGCCGCGGCGCGGCGCATCGAGCTCGGCGCGTTCAGCCGGATGCAGGACCACCTGCGCGGATTGCGCGCTGACCTCGACATGGCGGCCGCGATGCAGCACGGACCCCTCGCGTCCACCGTGCGTCGCTCGCTCGCGCAGCGGCTGGGTGCGCTGTCGGAGGCGCTGCTCGCTCCCGCGCTCGAGCTCGTCGGCGATCGACGACTGGTGCTGACCGCGCCAGGCGTGCTCAACGGGATCCCATGGGCGATGCTGCCCGCGCTTCGCGGCCGGGTCATCACCCTCGCGGCGTCCGTCTCGCACTGGGTGCACAGTCGCCCCCGGGCCGGTTTCGTCCCGCGCGCGCCCGCGTTCGCCGTCGGCCCGCGCGTTCCCCGGGCCTCGGAGGAGGTGCGGACCGCCGCCGCAGCCTGGCGTGAGCCGATCGTCATCGATCCGGCGTCGATCGCCGATGTCGCTCACGCGGCGGCCGGTGCCGACGTCCTGCATGTCGCCGCACACGGCCGTCACTCGGCAGAGAACCCGATGTTCTCGGGACTCGAGCTGGCAGACGGAACGCTGTTCGGCTACGACATCGACCTCATCGAGAAGGTGCCCGACACCGTGGTCCTGTCGGCCTGCGAGGTGGGACGCTCGTCCGTACGGTGGGGTGAGGAGGCGGTCGGCATGACCCGTGTGTGGCTCCATGCCGGCACTCGGAGCGTCGTGGCAGCACCGGTGGTGGTCGCCGACGACGACGCGTGCGAACTGCTCGGGGCGATGCACGAGGGTCTCGCGGCCGGTGTCTCCCCGTCAGAGGCGCTGGCTGCGGCATCCGAGCGCACCGGCATCGTGGCGCCGTTCCAGGTGCACGGGGCGGGGTTCTGAATCGCTTCGGGACGCGATGTATCAGGGCGGCAGCAGCTGACTCCACATGTACGGAGAGGCTCACAGCGGCCCGGCACCGGGGGGCGCCGGACTGTGGGGCAGAGACACGACGGGGGACATGGAGATCGTCGTCTCGTGAGCCTGCTCCTCGGGGGATGCCGTCGGAACCCAAGGCCCGGCATCCCCCGCAGCCGTCCCCGAACTCAGCCGCGGGACGAGTTGGGCGTGCGTCCGCGCACGATCCCGACGAACGCCTCGACCGCGGGAGTCGTGCGGTCTGTCAGCCATGCCAGCGACACCGGCGACACCGGGCCGTCGCGCAGCGGACGGTAGTCGGCGTCCTTGCGCTGGTGCAGGCGAGCGAGCGACATGGGCACGATGACGATGCCGACTCCTGCAGCGACCGTCGCGATCGCCTCGGCGGTGTCGGCCGGGGGAGCGAAGGTCGGGGGCACCGTGCCAGGAAGCGAGCGGATGCCGAGCACGTCGTCATGCGGCACGATCAGCACCTCGCCCTCGAGGTCGACGATCTCGAGTTCGTCGCCGGCGGTGAGGTGCGAGTCCTTCGCGCAGACGACGACGGACCGCTCCTCGTAGAGGGGGATGACGCTGAGGCTGTCGCCGTCGAGCGGCTGGCGCACCAGTGCGGCGTCGACCACGCCCTCCACGAGCGGGCGCCGCTGGTCGGCGAAGGCGAGGGGAACGAGCTCGAGGTCGGCATGCGGCATCCGCTCGTTCCAGGTGTCGATCCACTTCCCCGGTGTGGCTCCCGGGATGACCCCGAGGCGGAGCGGGCCGGTGACCTCGGGCGCCGGCGCCGGCGATGGACCTGGCGAGGGGCGCGGGGTGCGCTGCGGCCGACCGGCCGCGCGTGTGCCGCCCGAAGACTTCGCTCCGGGCTTGCGAGGACCGCCGCCGCCGCCGCGCTGGGGTGCGGCATCCCGTCGTGGCCGTCCGCCACGCCCGCCGCCCGCCCTGCCTTTCGCCATTGGATCAGCGTAGCCGGGCGCTATGGTTCGCTCATGGTCACGATCCTCGCGACGGTCTTCGCGGCGCTGGCGGCGCTGCTGCACGTGTACATCTTCGTGATGGAGAGCGTGCAGTGGACGCAGCCCAGAGTCTGGCGCCGCTTCGGCGTGCGCGACCAGCAGGCGGCCGAGACGACGAAGCCGATGGCGTACAACCAGGGCTTCTACAACCTGTTCCTCGCGATCGGCGCCGGGCTCGGGCTCGTGCTGTTCCTGGTGGGCGGCGAGGACACCCCGCTGCGCGCTGCCGGCCTGGCCCTCGTGCTGTTCAGCCTGGGCTCCATGGTGGCCGCCGCGCTGGTGCTGCTGACGACCGGCATGAAGTACCTGCGCGCCGCCCTCATCCAGGGCACCCTGCCGCTCATCGGCTTCGTCCTGTTCCTCTTCGCGTGAACCCGCCCGAGTGAGCCGTCAGCGGCCGCATGCGCTCCACTGACCGGCTCCGGATGCCTCGGCCCGCGCCTGCGCTTCGGCCAGCACCTCCGCGTGCGCCACGTTCGGCCACACCCGCATCGCCTGGGCGTCTCCCGCGGTGACGAGCTCGTGATTGACGAATCGGCCGTCGTCCGTCCACAGGTAGAAGAGCCGGCGGTCGTAATCGTCCCAGCTGTCGGCGTCGGGAGCCGCCCACACCGTCGCGCCCTCGGGCGCCAGCTGCTCCAGGTGCGCACGGGCCTCGTCCGCCCAGCACTGGGGCGACGGCGTTCCCTCTGGCGTGTCGATGCCGATGAGGCGAATGCGCAGAAGGCCCGTCGCCGTGACGACGTCATTCGGGATCTGGACACGCGCCTCGATCGTGTCGCCGTCGAAGACGTGCGTCACGGTGAGTGCGAACGCGTCGCGCGGGCGACGGATGCCGGTGGCCGATGACGCCGTCGGTGCAGGTGTCGGCAGCATCTCGTGGATCGGCCGCTCGAGCTCGACGCCGACCCCTCGTCGAGTGCGTTCGAAGTCCCAGCGGCCGTCCTCGAGGCCGGCGGTCCCGTGCCAGGTGGCAGCGACCACGATGACGGCCGCACCGGCGACCACCGCGAGGAGCGTCTGCAGATCGCGCCGCCGACGCTCAGGCCTGCGCGGCGTTCCGGCGTCGTCCTTCACGGCGCCAGGCTAGCCAGATCGGCCGCCGCGCCCCGCCGGCTGTCCACAGGGCGCCGGCACGGTCGGAAGGACGCGTCAGGCTGCCAGTCGAAGACCCCTGCGGTCGGTCGCGACGCGCTCGCCGTTGCCGATCGTCTCGTCGTCGCCGATGAGCGATCCGCCCGCGACGCGGGCGTCGGTGCCGACCTGGGTGCGGACGCCGATCTTGGCACGCGGCCCGATGGCGGCGCGCGGGCCGATGTGGGCGTGCGGAGCGATCTGGACGTCCGGGCCGATGACGGCATCGGACTCGACCCACACGCCGCGCCCGACGTGTGCTCCCGCGGCGATCTGCACGCCGGGTTCGACGTATGCGCCTACCTCGACGATGGCGCTCGGGTGCACCTTCGCGCCGTGCGCGATCATGCCCCGACCGTTGACGTGCTTGCGGTAGCGCAGCGTCTCGCCGCGGTCGTTCTCGATGTCGACGTAGTTCTTGCCCACTGTCCCCTCCTGCAGCACCGGATTGTGCCGAGTAAAGAAACAACCACCGTGCTGGTCGATTCATTCCCGTGCATCGGAACGATTCGAGCTACGGGGTTGCTTCTTATTCGGAGACGGTGTATTCCGCGGATTGGGGCTTGTCGGGCGAAGTTCAGCGCACGCTCAGCGGGTGTGCTCGTCGGCCGCGGACAGGGCGCGATCGATGACGTCGAGACCGCGCAGCAGGTCGTCTTCGCCGATGACCAGCGGCGGCGCGACGTGCACGCGATTGAAGTGGGTGAAGGGCCACACACCGTCCCGCTTGCACGCTGCGGCGACAGCGGCGACGGGAGCGGCATCCGCCCCGCTCGCGTTGAACGGCACGAGCGGCGTGCGTGTCTCGCGGTCCTCGACGAGCTCGATCGCCCAGAACAGGCCCATCCCTCGCACATCGCCGACGGAGGGATGCCGCGACGCGATCTCGCGGAGGCGGGGCTCGACGACGCGCGAGCCGAGGTCGCGCACCCGCTCGAGGATGCCGTCGCGCTCGAACACCTCGAAGGTCGCGACACCGGCCGCGCACGCCAGCGGGTGCCCGCTGTACGTCAGCCCACCGGGGAACGAGACCGTGTCGAAGTGGCCGGCGATGCGCTCCGAGATGACGACGCCGCCGAGCGGCACGTATCCCGAGTTGACGCCCTTGGCGAAGGTGATGAGGTCGGGCGCGACGTCGAAGGCCTGGAAGGCGAACCACTCGCCCACCCGGCCGAACCCGACCATGACCTCGTCGGCGATGTACACGATGCCGAACCGGTCGCACAGCTCGCGGACGCCGGCGAGATAGCCGGGCGGCGGGACGAGCACGCCGTTCGTTCCGACGATCGTCTCGATCACGATCGCCGCGATCGTCGACGCGCCCTCGAGCACGATGGTCTGCTCGAGGTGTGCCAGCGCGCGCCGCGACTCCTCTTCGGGGCTCGTGGAGTGGAACGGCGAACGATAGGCGTAAGGGCCGAAGAACTTCGCGACCGAGCCGTCGGCGGGCTCGTTCGGCCAACGGCGGGGGTCGCCTGTCAGCGCGATCGCCGTCGAGGTGTTGCCGTGGTAGCTGCGGTACATCGACAGCACCTTGCGGCGCCCGGTGACCAGGCGAGCCATGCGGACCGCGTTCTCGTTCGCATCGGCACCGCCGTTGGTGAAGAACACCTTCTCGAAGCCGTCGCCCGCGACCTCGGCGATGCGGCGGGCGAGCTCGCCTCGCACATCGTTGGCCATCGCGGGCTGGATCGTCGCCATGCGACCGGCCTGACGCTGGATCGCCGTCACCAGATCCGGATGCTGGTGCCCCAGGTTCAGGTTGACCAGCTGAGAGCTGAAGTCGAGGTACGCGTTGCCGGCGTAATCCCAGAACGTCGCGCCCTCGCCCGCGGCGACCGGCAGCGGGTCGATGAGGGCCTGCGCGCTCCACGAGTGGAAGACGTGGCCGCGGTCATCGGCGCGCACGCGCGCGTCGGCCTCGGGATCGGGAAGAGCGCGGGCGGCGCCGGTCGGGTCGGTGTAGACGGCGGTGGCTGCGAGCGTGTCGGTCATGGGTGTCTCCTGACTCGGTGCCGGTCAGTGGTTCTGCGGGAAGCCGAGGTTGAGTCCGCCGTGGCTGGGATCGAGCCAGCGGCTGGTGACGGCCTTCTCGCGGGTGAAGAAGTCGAAGCCGTGCACGCCGTAGGCCTTCGCGTCGCCGAACAGGGAGGCCTTCCAGCCGCCGAAGGAGTGGTAGGCGACGGGAACCGGGATGGGCACGTTGATGCCGATCATGCCGACCTGCACCTCGTTCTGGAATCGGCGGGCCGCGCCGCCGTCGTTGGTGAAGATGGCGGTGCCGTTGCCGAACTGACCGGAGTTGATCAGCTGCAGTCCGTCGTCGTACGAGGCGACGCGCACGACGGAGAGGACGGGACCGAAGATCTCCTCCTGGTAGGCGCGGGAGGTGGTGGGCAGCGCGTCGATGAGGGTGGGGCCGAAGAAGAAGCCGTCCTCGTGCCCGTCGACGGAGTAGCCGCGGCCGTCCACGACGATGCGCGCGCCGTCCTGCTCGGCGATGTCGACGTACGAGGCGACCTTGTCGCGGTGCACGTCCGTGATGAGCGGCCCCATGTCCGGCTCCACGCCGTCCACAGCCGCACCGTTGCCGATCCGCAGCTTCGCGATGCGGTCCTGGATCTTGCCGATCAGGTCGTCGGCGACCGGCTCCACGGCGAGGACGACCGAGATCGCCATGCACCGTTCTCCGGCGGCGCCGTAGCCGGCGTTGACCGCCTGGTCGGCGACGAGGTCGAGGTCGGCGTCGGGAAGGACGAGCATGTGGTTCTTCGCGCCGCCGAGGGCCTGCACCCGCTTTCCGTGGCGCGACGCGGTCTCGTAGATGTACTGGGCGATCGGCGTGGAGCCGACGAACGAGATCGACTGCACGTCGGGCGATGTCAGCAGCCCGTCGACGGCGAGCTTGTCGCCTTGCAGCACGGTGAACACGCCGTCCGGGAGTCCGGCTTCCTTCCACAGCTGCGCGAGCCACAGCGCTGCCGACGGATCCTTCTCGCTGGGCTTGAGGACCACCGCGTTCCCGGCGGCGATGGCGATGGGGAAGAACCACATCGGCACCATCGCGGGGAAGTTGAACGGGCTGATGATCCCCACCACACCGAGGGGCTGCTTGATCGAGTACACGTCGACCCCGGTCGAGACGTTCTCGCTGAACGCGCCCTTGATCAGGTGCGGGAACCCGGTGGCCAGCTCGACGACCTCCTGACCGCGCAGGATCTCGCCCATCGCGTCCGAGACGACCTTGCCGTGCTCGGCCGTGATGATCTCGGCCAGCTCTCCCTTGCGGGCGTTGAGCAGCTCACGGAACGTGAACAGCACCGCCTGCCGCTTCGCGATCGAGAACCCGCTCCACACCGCGAAACCTGACTTGGCCGACGCGATCGCCGCAGCGACCTCGGCCTCATCGGCCAGAGCGACGCGTGCCGTCTCGGCACCCGTCGCGGGATTGAACACCGGTGCGGTGCGACCGCTCCCGGACGTGCGCTCCGCGCCATCGATCCAGTGGGAGATCGTGCGGACCTCCCGTGCCGCGGCGGCGTCCGTCTCGTCGGAAACGGCAGCGGTGTCGGCGATGCTCATTCGTTTTCCCTTCGCCCCGGACAGATCGTACGGGGATGATCTAGGCTGAGTGCGTCCCAGTTTGTCAGAGCAGCAAAGGCGGCTACGGTGCCCGACCGTCGCGAAGATCGGACGATCCAAACGGATCGTCCGGTAGATCGATCAGCCGATGAGACCCTGCCCACTGTGCGCGAGGTGATCGCGCTCGAGGCGGTCGCGAACGGCGTCCCCGAGGTGCTCGTGGGTGACGAGGCGCTGGAAGCCCGCGTGCGATGGCTGCACGTTTCCGACAGCGCGGGCGTCGCGAGGCTTCTCGACGGTGGTGAGCTGCTGCTGTCCACGGGATCGTCGTGGCCCGTCGAGCCCGCCGATCTCCGCCGGTTCATCGATGAGCTGGCCGACGCGGGGCTCTCGGGGCTCGTGCTCGAGCTGGGCACCCACTACCGCTACGTGCCGGCGGTCGTGGTCGAGGCCGCGACGAGCCGTCGGCTGGCGCTGGTGGTGCTGCACCGCGAGGTGAAGTTCGTGACGCTGACCGAGGCCGTCCACAACCGCATCATCCGGGGTCAGACCGACGCTCTCCGCGCCCGCGACGAGGTGCGCGAGCGGTTCACGGCGCTCGTGCTGCGCGGGTCGCCCGCCGACTTCATCGTCCACCAGCTCGCCCAGACGCTGGGTGCGCCGGTCGTGCTCGAGAATCTCGCGCACGAGGTCGTCTCGGCCGAGGTTCCCCTGGCGATCGAAGAGGAGCTGTTCACCGAGTGGGAGCTGCGCTCTCGATCGGCGCACCGTCGCCTCGAGCAGCGGCGCGAACGGGGCGCCGGACCCGGCCCCGAGGACTGGCTCATCGTTCCCGTCGAGGCGCGTGGCATCCGCTGGGGCAATCTCATCGCGCTGCCCGGACCCGAGCACGCCGCTGGACGCACCGCCGTGCTCGAGCAGGGCGCCATCGCGCTGGCGGTGGGACGGCTGGCCGACGGCGAGACCGACGAGTGGGCGCGCATCGGTCGCCGCCGGCTCGTCGACGGACTGCTCGCCGGGCGCTTCGCGGGCGCCGGGGGAGCCGGAGCCCGCCTCGAAGCGGCGGGCCTGCCCATCCAGGGAGCGCGTCTGTACGGATTGGTCGTGTCGGGTGCGCCCGTGGCGATGGAGCGAGCGGATGCCGCGGCCCGCGGCCTGCGCGGGCGCGCGCTGGCCGGCTCGGCGCCGGAAGGCGTCGTGGCACCCGCGGCGGCGATCCTGCTGTCGCTCCCGGCCGAGCGCGCGTTCGACGACGATGCGGTGCTGCGTTTCGCGCGCGGACTGGTCGATCCGGCGGACGCCGACCGGATCACCGTGTCGGCCGGGCGCGGCGCCAGCGGACTGGACGCAGCGCTGGCGTCGCTGCACGAGGCGGTGGATCTGGCGCGCGCCCGCCGGCGGCCGGGGCGGGGGTCCCAGCTGCGGCGCGCCGAGAACCGGCCGCTCGTGCAGCTCGTCACGGCGCTGCGCGACGACCACCGGGTGCTCGAGCACGGGGAGCGCATGCTCGCGCCGCTCATCGCGCACGACCTGACCCGTTCCGGCGACCTGCTGGACGTGCTCGAGGCCATGCTGGGCCACCCCGGCAACCGCACGGCGGCGGCCTCGGCATCCCACCTGTCCCGCTCGGTCTTCTACCAGCGCATCGCGCTCATCGAGGAGCTGCTCGGCACCGACCTCGACGACGGTGAGACCCAGACGGCGCTGCACCTCGCCCTGCTCGTCCGGCGGTCCGCCGGACGATGATGCGCGCCCGGCGTCGCGTCTGGCACGCCGAGTGACGCGGCGCAACCCCGGCCGCCGGACCGCACCTCGGGCTACGGTGGCGTGGTGAGCCGTGCGGGGAGGGAACTCATGGCGAACGCTCGAGTGGCGCGCGCCGACGGACGGATCGACGTCGGGGATCTCGCGTTCCGGATTCTGGCCTCCGTCCGCGAGCCGTACCCGGACCGACGACCGGTCGTGCTCGTGCACGGGATCGGGGTGTCCCACCGATACCTGTCGCGTCTGCACGATGAGCTCGCGCAGACCCGTTCCGTCTACTCGATCGACCTGCCCGGGTTCGGCGGCCTCCCGAAGCCCGGGCGAGACGTCGACGTGCCGGAGATGGCGGCGGCACTGGCGACGGTCATCGAATCACTCGGTGTGGGGCCCGTCGTGCTGGTCGGTCATTCCATGGGATCTCAGTGGGTCGTGGAGCTCGGCGTTCACAAGCCCGAGCTCGTCACCGATGTCGTTGCGATGGGGCCGGTGACCGATACGCGTCATCGATCGATCGCGGCGCAGACCCTCGCCCTCGCGACAGACACGCTCGGTGAGACGCCGGCGGTCAACGCCGTCGTCTTCTCGGACTATCTCCGATGCGGGGTCCCCTGGTACCTCACGCAGCTGCGACACATGCTGGCGTACCGGATCGAGGACCGCGTGCCGTCGCTTCGGTCTCCCCTTCTCGTGATCCGGGGCTCGCGCGACCCGATCGCAGGTCTCGAATGGTGTCGACTGCTGTGCAGCAGGGCTCCCCGGGGGACGCTCGTTCTCATCCCGGGCCAGAACCATGTCGCACAGCAGTCCGCACCGCGTGCCGTGGCCGCCGCGATCATCGCCCACGTGGACGGCCCTCGCGCAGAGAAGTGAGGTCGTCGAGGCGACCCGAGATCGTCAGCCGGCGATATAGACCTTGCGGAGGGTCGCGTGGACCGACCACTGCGTCCGCATGCCCGCGTCGAGACGCACGATCGAGCCCGGCCGCAGTTCGATCGCCGGAAGCGAGGGCTCGACGAATCTCACCGTCGCCGCTCCCGAGAGGACGACGAACACCTCATCCGCCTCGACATCCGTCGAGGTCCCGGGCGTGTGCTCCCAGACGCCGATCGACTCCGTGAGCTCGACAAGGCCGGTCGTCGGAGCGCCGGCGAGCACCTGGGCGCCCGGCACCGGGACGTGCGTCACCGGGAGAGCCGAGGCATCCGTCACCGCTCCGGCTGACAGAGTCACGAGTCGAATCCCAGCCCGAGGGCGTCGAGCGTCTTGAGCAGCAGATTGCGCTTGCCCCGGTTGTGGTCGGCACGGTCGAGCGACCACCGGGTGGCGTTGATCCCGATCGCGGCGGCGGGCTCGGGTGGGAACGGCAGGGGGCGCTTGCGCACCATCTCGAGCTCGGTGCGCTCGTTCTGCACGCCGTCCAGGAGATCGAGCATGACCTCGCCGGCGAACCGCGTCGAGGCGACGCCGAGGCCCGTGAACCCCGCCGCGTACGCGACGCGGCGCTCGCGGGCGGTGCCGAAGAAGGCCGTGAACTGCGTCGAGGTGTCGATCGCGCCCGCCCATTTGTGGGTGAAGCTCAGCCCGTCCAGCTGCGGGAAGGTCGTGAAGAAGTGGCTCGCCAGCTTCTCCCACGTCTCGGGACGGTTCTCGTACTCCGGACGCACGCTGCGCCCGTAGTGGTAGATCGCGTCGTAGCCGCCGAAGAGGATGCGGTTGTCGGCGGTGAGCCGGTAGTAGTGGAACTGGTTGGCGAGGTCGCCGATGCCCTGGCGCCCGCTCCAGCCGACGCTCGCCAGCTGGTCGGCGGTGAGCGGCTCGGTCATGAGCACGTAGTCGTACACCGGCACGGTCATCAGCCGGTTGCGCTTGAGCAGCGACGGGAAGGCATTGGTGGCCAGCACGGCGCGCGAGGCCTCGACCCGGCCTCCCGCGGTCGAGACGATGACGCCCGTGCCCGCCGAGTCGAGCCCGGTCACGTGGGAGCGCTCGAAGATCTCGACGCCGCGCTCTTCGCACACGCGCGCGAGCTCGGCCGCCATGCGACCCGGGTGCAGCATGCCGCACGTGCGCTGCTCCCACACGCCGGCGAGGTACGTGGGGGACGCGACGGCCGCCTGCACCTCGTCCCTGTCGAGGTAGACCACGCCCTCCTCGCCCTCGGCGGCCCAGTCCTTGAGCCATTCCACCTGGTGGGGCTCGACCGCCGGGGCCAGCATGCCGGTCCGCTCGAACTGGAAGTCCATGCCGTAGCGGGCCTCGGCCGCCTCGATCGCGTCGAGGTTCTCGAGACCCAGGCGCTCGAGCGTCGGCATCTCGTCGGGCCAGCGGGTCTGGCCGTTCTCGCTGCCGTGCGTGAGGCTCGCCTCGCAGAAGCCGCCGTTGCGCCCCGACGCGGCCCAGCCGACACGCTGCGCCTCGACGATCACGACCTTGGCGGCCGGGTCGCGCTCGGTCGCCAGCAGCGCGGACCACAGTCCGGTGTAGCCGCCACCGACGACGACGAGGTCGGCGCGCACGGTTCCGGCCAGCGCGGGCCGGTCGGGCGTGAGGCTCTCGGGAAGGTCGTCACGCCAGAACACCGAGTGCCGCGTCGCGGCGAGGGAGTGCTGGACGACGGATGATGCCGGCCGCTGTCGTTCGAAGACGGTCGTGCCCACGGGTATCAACTCCGATGCAAAGGTTTCTTCCATCCTCGCGCCTGGGGCGCGGGCGCGGCATCGGGTCGGTGTCGCGACTTCCGGCGCGTCCGGACACCCTGTCGGGGCGGGGCGGCACCGGACTGCGTACCGTTCTCAGGATCGGCCGCGCGTCCAGGCACGTCATCCCGGGGGACGCAAGGGATGAGGCGACGGACGGGGGCCGCGGTCCTGAGAACGGTACGGGGCTGCGGACGGCCTGCCGCGGCAGACGCTGTCGCGGAGCGATCAGCGGGCAGTGACCTCGGCGACCAGCGCTGCGGCGTCGGTCACGCGGGCGTAGCTGCCGAGGGCGGCCATGAAGGCCGTGTGCACCTGGGCGCCCGGCACGGTCGTACCCGAGAACTTCAGATCTGGCGCCGCGCACGCGTCGTGCGCGACCACGACCGAGAAGCCCAGATCGGATGCCGCGCGCACCGTCGCATCGACGCACATGCTCGACATCATCCCGGCCACGACGAGCTCGTCGGGCGCGATCTCGCGCAGTCGCCTCTCCAGATCCGTGCCGAGGAAGGCGTTGGGCCGGTCCTTGACGATGACGGGCTCGTCGGCCTCGGGCGCGACCCGGGCATCGATCTCGACACCGGGCGTGCCGGGGGCGAAGAAGGCGGCGTCCGGTGCGTCCCACACGTGCTGAACGTGCAGGACCGGCTCCTCCGCTGAGCGGAACCCGGCCAGCAGGCCCGCAGCGGCGTCGGCCGCGGCATCCGTCCCCACCAGCGGCTGCCGCCCGCCCGGGAAGTAGTCGCGCTGGATGTCGATGAGGAGAAGGACGCGGGTCATCCCGTCAGCCTAGGCGCGCGCTGCGCTGTCGGCGGCGCGGGCTCAGGCGTTCGCGGCGGCGTAGACACGCTCGCCTTCGACGAAGGTCTGCAGCACGCGGGTTGCGCCGATCTCGTCGGCGGGTCCCGCGAACGGGTCGCGGTCGAGCACCGTCAGGTCGGCGAGCTTGCCGACCTCGATCGTGCCGGTGGTCTCGTCGAGGTGGTTCACCCATGCCGAGCCCGCCGTATAGGCGGTCAGCGAGGTGGCGAGATCGATCGCCTGCTCGGGCAGGAACGCGTCGTAGTCGCCCTCTTCGTGGCCGGGCGCGGCCTTGCGATTCACGGCTGTGTGGATCGCGGCCAGCGGATCGGGCGTCGAGACCGACCAGTCGCTTCCGGCGGCGAGAACGGCGCCCGAACGCAGCAGATCGCCGAACGGGTACTGCCACGCGTCGCGCGGCGAGCCGAGGAAGGGAAGGGTGAGGTCGACCATCTGCGGCTCGAACGTCGCCCACAGCGACTGCATGTTCGCGGCGACGCCGAGCTCGCGGAAGCGCGGGATGTCTTCGGGATGCACCACCTGGATGTGCGCGATGTGGTGCCGGTTGTCGCCGCGGCCGTTGCGGGCGATCGCATGCTGAACGGCATCGAGGCATTCGCGCACGGCGCGGTCGCCGATCGCGTGGAAATGCACCTGGAAGCCCTCGGCGTCGAGGAGAGGAACCGCCTCGTTCAGGACCTCGGGAGGCATGAACGAGATCCCCGAGTTGTCGGTGAAATGCCCGTGGCCGTCGCAGTAGGGCTCGAGCATCGACGCGGTGAAATTCTCGGCAACGCCGTCCTGCATGATCTTGACGGATGTCGCGGCGAACCGCCCACGTCTGTCCCCTGGTCGGTCAGCCTGTCGAACCACCCGACGCTCGAGGATCGACGGGATCTGCTCGAGGCCCTGCGTGCGGTCCCACCAGATCGCCCCGACGACGCGGCCGGTGAGGGTTCCGGCCGCCGCAGCGGCGAGGTAGGCCGGGGCCGGGTCCCCGGCATCTCCGTACGGGCCGACGATCGCGTCCTGCCAGGCCGTGACGCCGAACGAGTGCAGGTAGCGCTGGCCGACGAGCAGGGCCTCCGTGAGCCGTTCGAGCGGCTCCTCCGGGAGCAGGCGATTGACCAGCCCCATGGCGCCCTCGTGCAGCGTGCCCGACGGATGGCCGTCGACGTCGCGTTCGATGCGGCCGTCCGCCGGGTCGACGGTGTCGCGCTCGATGCCCGCGAGCCGCAGCGCGGCGGAGTTCACCCACGCGCCGTGACCATCGCGGTTGGGGAAGAAGGCGGGGCGGTCGCCGGTGACGGCATCCAATGCGGCGGCGGTGGGCGTGCCGCCGGGGAACGCCGACATCTGCCAGCCACCGCCGAGGATCCACTCGTCATCCGGGTGTGCCGAGACGAACCGTCCGATGGCATCGAGGTACTCCGCCGCGGTCGCATACTGCGAGAGGTCGCAGCGCAGCATGTCGAGTCCGCCCCACACCGGATGCACGTGGGCGTCCTGGAAGCCCGGCATCAGCATCCGCCCTCGCAGGTCGACCAGCTCGGTCGACGAGCCGACGAGTTCGCCGATCTCGTCACCGCCGACCGCCACGATCCGTCCCGCTGTCACAGCGACCGACCTCGCGCGCGAGCGCACGGTGTCGGCGGTGAAGACGGGTCCTCCGGTGAAGACGAGGTCGGCGTGGGGCATGAGCTTCCTTCGAGTCGGGTCAGCCGCCGGTCATCGTGCGAGCGATCTGGGTCGCCGAGTCGCCCGCGCGCTTGAGCACGAGGGCCACGAGTGCCAGCGCGACGAGCGTGAGCAGCAGCATGATCGTCGACACCGCGGCGATCTCGGGCCGCAGCCCCGACCGCACGGCCGAGAGGACGTAGACCGGCCACGGCGTCGTGCCCGAGACCTGCACGAACGCGGCGACGACGGTGTTGTCGAGGCTGAGCGTGAACGCCAGCAGGAAGCCGGCGAGGACCGCGGGCATCGCGAGGGCCAGCGTGATCCGGCGGAACGTCGTGATCGGCTTGGCGTAGAGATCGGCGGACGCCTCTTCGAGGTTGGCGTCCTGCCCCACCAATCGTGCGCGCACGATGTACGACACCACCGCCGTCGCGAAGAGGGAAGAGCCCACGGACAGGCGCACGATGCCGTCGTTGAACATCGTGATGCCGAGGTCCTGCCCGAGGAACACCAGGAACGGCAGAAGCGCGACGGCGTCGACGATCTCGGGCGTGACCGAGACCAGGAGAAGGAGCCCGAGGAACCACCAGACCCACTTGCCCGGGTGGCGGGCCATCGCGATGCCGGCCAGCGTGCCGAGCGCCGTCGCGATGATCGCCGAGATGAGCGCCGTGATCAGCGAGACGCGGACCGCGTTCTGGATCGCCGGCTTGTCGATGATCGTGCGGAACGCATCGAAGCCGAAGCCGTCCCACGACACCAGCAGGCGCCCGGTGTTGAACGAGTAGATGACGATCACGATGATCGGCAGGAACAGGAAGAGCATCACCAGCACCCCCCACACCCCGAACGCGATGTCGGACCACGAGCGGTGCGGACGACGACGTGGCGCGGCGGTGGAGGCTCCGGCGGGGCGGGCGTCACCTTCCCGCGCCCGCAGGATCGTCTCGGTCTGCGTCACCGTGTCGGGCCGCGCCTTCGGGAGCGTCATGTCGTCACCTCCACGGGAGCCGAGGCCGCGGCATCCGTCTTCGTCGTCGGCTGCGGCGGCCCGAGCACGAGCGTGTTCCGGGACCGGAACGGCAGAGCGACGAGCCAGATCACGGCAGCGGCGACGCCGATGGTCACCATGATCACGAGCATCAGCAGCACCGCCATCGCCGAGCCGAGCGCCCAGTTCTGCGCGGTCTGGAACTGGCTCGCCACGAGCTGGCCGACCATGTTGCCCTTCGCCCCGCCCAGGACGGTGGCGGTGATGTAGTCCCCCATCAGCGGGATGAACACCAGCAGCACGCCGGCGATGATCCCCGGCCGTGAGAGCGGGAGCGTCACGCGGAGGAAGGTCGCGACCTTGCCTGCGCCGAGGTCCTTCGATGCTTCGCGCAGTGCCGGACCGACCCGGTCGAAGGCGACGAAGAGCGGCAGGATCATCAGCGGCAGGTAGTTGTAGACGACGCCGACGATGACCGCGGTGCGGGTGTAGAGCAGGTCGAGCGGGCCGTCGAGCACGCCGATGCCCTGCAGCAGCGAGGACAGCCAGCCCTCGGGCGCCATGATGACCTGCCATCCGATCGTGCGCACGAGGAAGTTCGTCCAGAAGGGCACGAGCACCAGGGCGATGAGCAGCCCCCGGCGCTGCGGCTTGACCTTGAAGGCCATCCAGTACGCCACCGGCGCGCCGATCGCGAAGCACAGCACCGTGCCGATGATCCCGACCCACAGGGTGTTCTGGAAGGTCGTGAAGAACGTCGGCGAGAACGCCTCGACGTACCGGTCGAACGACAGGATGTCGTTGGCGTGGGTGCCGAAGACCCCCGGCTTGTAGCCGAAGCTGAACCACACCACCATCGCCACCGGGGCGACGAAGAACAGCGTGAGCCACGCCCACGCCGGGACGGCGAGCGCGGCTCCCGTCGCTCGGCTACGCACCAGCGGCGGCCTTCATCTCGTTCCAGATCTCCACGCGCACGGTCTGCGAGTCGTTGAGGGTCTGCTCGTGCATGCTCTCGAGCTGCTCGGGCGTGAAGAAGATCAGATCGGTGTACTCGAGCCCGGCGTCGACCGACTCGGTCTCCATGTCCTTGCCGCCGACGTGATACCCGATGTAGTCGAGGTTGAGGAACAGGTTCTCGGGGGTCATCGAGAAGTTGATGAACGCGTGCGCGGCCTCGGGGTGCGGTGCGCCCTCGGCGATGGCCCAGTTGTCCATCCAGAGCTCCGTCTGCGGTCCTGGCAGCACCCACTGCCAGCGGTCGGGCTCGCTGCTCTCGAGCAGGCCGAGGCGGGCGTCGCCGTTCCACGCCTGCATGAGCACCTGCGTGCCCTGAGGGATGGCGTTGGTGCCGGGGTACGAGTCGAAGGCCGACACGTGCGGCGCGATCGTCTCGACGAGGAACTGCCGGCAGGCCTCGAGCTCCTCGGGGTCCTCGGTGTTCCAGTCGAGATCGTTCGCCCAGAAGTACGCGCCGATGATGCCGGCCGGATCGTCCGACATCGACGTCTTGCCGCTGGCCTCGTTCTGAGCGGCGTCGAAGAAGTCGCCCCAGGTGGCGAGCTCGCGCGTGATGACGTTCTTGTCGTACACGAAGCCGGTCGTTCCCCACGCCTTGCAGACGGAGTAGTCGTTCTCGGGATCCCATGCGCGCCCGAGGTAGGCCGGGTCCATGTTCGACAGGTTGGGGAGCAGCTCCTTGTTGAACTTCGTCAGCAGGCCGTTCTCGATCATCTGCGGGATGAAGACGCCGGTGGGCACGACGATGTCGTAGCCGGACGTGCCCTTCGCGGCGACGAGCTTGGCGATGAGCTCCTCGTTCGACGAGTACGAGTCGAGTGTGACCTTCGGACCGAGGTCGGCGGTGAACGCCGACACGACGTCGGGCGAGTCGTAGTCGCCCCATGTGTAGACCGAGAGGCTGCCCTCGAGGTCGCCGCCGGTCGCCTGCGGTGCGGGCGATCCGCTGCCCCCGGGAGCGCAGGCGGCGAGCACGGTGGCACCGCCGGCGAGGGCCGCAAGACTCAGGAAGCGGCGGCGTGAGAGCTCGCGCAGGATGACCGGTGCGGAGGCCTCGGGCGCGAGGATGCGGAGCGGGTTGCTGGATTCGTTCACTGGTGTCTCCAGGTTCGGGTCGGGGAGCCGGTGAAGCGGGTGCTTCGGCGAGGGGCAGAGGGAAACGGTCGGCTGGAGGCGCTCACACGGTCGGCGGCGGGACGTAGCCGCCCTCCTGGGCGGCATCGTCGGCGGGAAAGAGGAGCACGTGGTGGGCTGCCCACGTGCACAGCACGGCGTCGCCGACCTCCAGAGCGGGAGCATCGGGCGTGGGCCGGCGCACGATGAGGCTCTGGTCTTCGCCGAGGCGGACGAGGTACTGCATCGTGTCGCCGAGGTGCGAGACCCCGATCAGCTTCCCGCGAGCGGCGTTCGCGTCGTTTCCGGTCACGGTCCCAGAGCCGCTCCCGGCCCCTGAGCCGCTCCCGGTCCCTGAGCCGCTCCCGGTCCCTGAGCCGCTCCCGGTCCCTGAGCCGCTCCCGGTCCCTGAGCCGCTCCCGGTCCCTGAGCTTGTCGAAGGGTCCTCCTCGATCCGGATGTACTCCGGCCGCACGGCTGCCTCGCCGAGGTGCGTCGAGGCGAGCACCGGCGCAGCGGCACGCACGAGTGCATGCGGCGAGGCGATCGCCGCCCCGGCCTCGGTCACGGTGCCGCCGAAGAAGTTCTGCTGGCCGACGAACGCGGCGACGTAGGCGGTGGCCGGCCGTGCGTAGACGGTGTCGGCGTCGGCGAGCTGCTCGATGCGTCCCGCGCGCATGATCGCGATGCGGTCGCTCATCGACAGCGCCTCGCCCTGGTCGTGCGTGACGAAGATGAACGTGATGCCCAGGCGTGACTGCAGCAGCTTCAGCTCGAGCTGCATCTCTTCGCGCAGCTGCCGGTCCAGCGCGCCGAGCGGTTCGTCGAGGAGCAGCACGGCGGGCCGGTTGACGAGGGCGCGGGCCAGGGCGATGCGCTGCTGCTGCCCGCCCGAGAGCTGTGCGGGGCGGCGATCGCCGAACCGACGCATCTGCACCAGATCGAGCGCTTCGGTCACCCGCGCGCGCACCTCGGACTTCGGCGTCCGGCGCTGCTGCAGCCCGTACGCCACGTTCTCGGCGACCGACAGATGGGGGAAGAGCGCATACGCCTGGAACACGGTGTTGACGTCACGCCGGTACGGTGGCACGCCGCGCACCGAGCGCCCCGAGATGCGGATGTCTCCGGCATCCGGCTGCTCGAAACCGGCGATCATGCGCAGCGTCGTCGTCTTGCCGCAGCCCGACGGGCCGAGCAGCGAGATGAACTCGCCCGGCTGGACGGTCAGTGAGAGGTCGTCGACGGCCGGCTGCTCACCGTAGAACTTCGAGACCCCCGACAGCACGACGGCCCCGCGTTCGGCCTCGCCGTCGGGAGAGGTGGGGGTGGACGGAGCGGACTCCGGGTGCGTCGCCGTGCCTGTGGACATGGTCACTCGTGAGGTCCTCCCGAGACGGGCCGCGCGACGGTGCGAGGCCTTGTCGAATGTGAGTCGTATTCAATAGGTCCGCGTCGGTTCCCCGCAACGGACGCTCGGTTGAACCGGACGATCCGCGGCGCCCGAAGGCCCGCGACGACACTTCGTCCGGAGTTGTGTAACGGTCAGGAAACCGCGGCGTTTCGCGGAGGCGCCCAGGCTGGCCGGCAGATGCCTCGACTCACGCCGACAGATCGTCCGTTCCGGCGATGCTCGAGGCGCGGCGGTAGGTCAGGTCTGGCAGACCGGGCACCAGAAGACGATGCGCTCGCGGGTGGGGTCGGCTCCGAGGCTGCCCCCGCGGATCGCCGTACCGCACCGGCGGCAGGGGCGGCCTTCACGGCGGTAGACCCACGTGCTGCGACCCGGGCGCGCGTCGCCGGTGAACGTGCGCCCGCTGCGGTCGCGGTTGGCGCGGATCATGCGGGATCCGAGATCGACGATGGCCGCGGCATCCGTCTCGTGCGCCGGTGTAGTGGGCAGGATGCCCCGGACGAACAGGATCTCGTTGACGTACTCGTTGCCGAACCCGGCGACGTTGCGCTGGTCCTGCAGGGCGACGTGGACCGCTCGGGTGTCGTCGCCGAGCCGCCGCGCGGCCTCGCCGGGATCCCAGGAGTCCGACAACGGGTCGGGACCGAGATAGCCCACGAGCGAATCCTCGTCACGTGTGAGGACCAGGGCGAGGTCGGCGAGGTCGAAGCCCACCGTCTCCCACTCGGTGCCATCGGGAGCGGTCGCTGCGATGACCGCGCGGGCTTTGAACGCCGCTGCCCGCCAGCGATCAGCGCGCCGGTAGACGTGCCACTCGCCCTCCATCTTCAGATGCGAGTGCAGGGTGTGCTCGCCGATGCGATGGAGCAGGTGCTTGCCGCGGGGCACCACCTCGTGGATCGTCTGCCCCGTCAGGTCGGCGGTCGCGAGCTGCGGCACGCGCAGCTCGAACCGCGTCACGGTGGCGCCGTGAAGGGCGGTGTCGAGCCGGCGCGCGGTGCGGTAGACGGTATCGCCCTCAGGCACGCGCGCCCTCGCGGCCCGACGCCTGCCCCGGTCCCTTGCCCGACCCCGGTCCCTGTCCCGACCCCGGTCCCTGTCCCGACCCCGGTCCCTGAGCCGACCCCGGTCCCTGAGCCTGTCGAAGGGCGTCGCCCGCGGTGAGGCGGCGGAGCGTGAGGCCTCGGGGGGACTCGACGAAGCCCGCCTCGCGCAGGGCGCGTCCTGCGGCCGTGCCGTACACGAAAGCGCCGTTGACCTGTTCGATCGTGAGGGTGTCGAGCCGTCGTGCGCGCGCCGTCGCGACGAGGTCGCGCGTCGCGGCGGTGAGCACGTCCTCCGACTCGGTGAACGCGAGCGCCGACTTGCCACCGCGCTCGAGGTACAGCGCCAGCATGCCGTCGACGAGCACAACGAGCGCGCCCGCCTTGCGGCCCGGGCGATGCCCGACGCCTTCGAGAGCGGGCCACGCGAGGGCGGCGCCATATGCATTGGCGGGATCGGTCGCGGCGAGCGTCACGGCGCGCAGCGGCGCCGGGTCGGGGAGGGCGGCGAACTCGCGCAGGCGGTCGACGGTGGCGGATGCCGCGAACTGGGCGGCGCCGAGCTTCTCGATGACGTAGCCGCGGCGGCAGTGCCCAGCCTCTTCGAAGCCGGCGAGCACGCGGTACGTCTGTGCGAAGCCGCCAGGCACGCCTTCGGCCTGCACGGCGCCGCGCGTGACCACC